>DASPZP010000168.1:0-6511 GCA_035636195.1 Anaeromyxobacteraceae bacterium | reverse complement strand
AGACGCGCCGCTTCAACATGTTCACCCTCATCGGCCTCGGGACCGCGGCGGCCTTCGGCTTCAGCGCGCTCGCGACCTTGCTCCCGGCCGAGGCCTTCCCGGCCGCGTTCCGCGGCCCGCACGGCGCGGTGCCCATCTATTTCGAGTCGGCGGCGGTGATCGTCGAGCTGGTGCTGCTCGGCCAGGTGCTGGAGCTCAGGGCGCGCAACCGGGTCTCGGGCGCCATCCGGGCGCTCCTCGGGCTCGCGCCGAAGAGCGCGCGGCGGGTGGCGCCGGACGGCAGCGAGGCGGACGTCGCGGTGGAGGACGTGAAGCCGGGCGACCTCCTCCGCGTGCGCCCGGGCGAGAAGGTGCCGGTGGACGGGGTGGTGGTGTCGGGGGCGTCGGCGGTGGACGAGTCGATGGTGACGGGCGAGAGCGTGCCGGTCGAGAAGCGCGCCGGCGACCGCCTCACCGGCGCCACCGTGAACGGGAACGGTGGCCTCACCCTGCGCGCGGAGCGGGTGGGGAAGGACACGCTCCTCGCCCAGATCGTCCGGATGGTGGCCGACGCGCAGCGCACCCGCGCCCCCATCCAGCGCCTGGCCGATGCCGTGGCGGGCTGGTTCGTCCCCGCGGTGGTCGCGGCCGCGGCGCTGGCCTTCCTGGCCTGGGGGCTCGTCGGCCCCGAGCCGCGCCTCGCCCATGCCCTCGTGAACGCGGTGGCGGTGCTCATCATCGCGTGCCCGTGCGCGCTCGGCCTCGCCACGCCGATGGCCATCATGGTCGGGACCGCCCGCGGAGCGCAGGCGGGCGTGCTCGTCAAGAACGCAGAGGCGCTGGAGCGGCTGGAGCGGATCGACACGCTCCTCGTCGACAAGACCGGCACCCTCACCGAGGGCAAGCCCCGCCTGACGCGGGTCGAGGCGATCGCTCCCGCGACGGAGGACGAGGTGCTGCGGCTCGCGGCGGCGCTCGAGCGCGCGAGCGAGCACCCGCTGGCGGCCGCCGTCGTTGCCGCGGCGAGCGCGCGCGGCCTCGCGCCTGCCGAGGCAGGCGCCTTCCGGGCGGTGCCGGGGAAGGGCGTCGTGGGCGAGGTGGAGGGCCGCGCCGTCGCGCTGGGGAACGCCGCCCTCCTCCGGGAGCTGGGACTCCCGGAGGCTGCGGCCGCCGCCCGGGCCGACGCGCTCGCGGCCGAGGGCGGGACCGTGGTGCTCGTCGCCATCGACGGCCGGCCGGCTGGACTCCTCGCCGTGGCAGACCCGGTGAAGGCGTCCGCTGCGGAGGCGGTGCGGGCGCTCCGGGCCGACGGGGTGCGGGTGGTGATGGTGACGGGGGACCGCCGCTCGACCGCCCTCGCCGTCGCGAAGACGCTCGGCATCGATGAGGTGGAGGCGGAGGTGCTGCCCCAGGACAAGGCGGCGGTGGTGAAGCGCCACCAGGCGGCCGGGCAGCGGGTCGCCATGGCCGGTGACGGCATCAACGATGCGCCGGCCCTGGCGGCGGCCGACGTCGGCATCGCCATGGCCACCGGGACGGACGTCGCCATCGAGAGCGCCGGGCTGACGCTCCTGCACGGCGACCTCGCCGGCATCGTGCGCGCCCGCCGCCTGTCACGGGCGACCATGCGCAACATCCGCCAGAACCTCTTCTGGGCGTTCGCCTACAACGCGCTCGGCGTACCGCTGGCGGCGGGCGTGCTCTACCCGACCTTCGGGATCCTGCTCTCCCCGATGATCGCGTCGGCCGCGATGAGCTTCTCGTCCGTCACGGTCATCGCGAATGCGCTCCGGTTGCGAACGCTGAAGCTGTGATACTGCCGGCCCATGGTTGAACACAGCCGCCTGCCGTACTACGGCCGCTGGCTGGTCGCGGGGGTGGGCTTGCCGGCGGTGCTCGGCAATGGCCTTCCGGACGCCGCCGGTCGGGCGTCGCCGAAGCGCGCGGGGCCGGAGCACGCGCAGGCGTGCCGCGCACGAGCGTGACTGTGCTGGGCAAGCGGTCCTGCGCGGCACTGCGCGTGCAGCCGGCTGACGTACTGATGGCCCAGTCCGCACGCAGGCCCGGCCTGTGCTCCGGCGGCAAGCCCACCCCCGCTCCTCGATCGGCCGGCGGGCGCGGTGAAGCTCCTCGGCCACCTTACGATTTGGGACCACCATTGACGCACGGTGATGTTCAGCTCTGCTCGCGATCGAGCCACTTGTCGTGGGCAGACGGGACGTACGCCGCCATCGCGTCGAGGAGCGCGGCGGGCTCCGTCCCGACGAGGAGCATGGCGCGGTGCTCGGGGCGGAGGAACCGCTCCGTCACGGCGTGGTCGAAGAAAGCGACGAGTGGGCGCCAGTAGCCGGCCACGTCGAGGACGGCGCACGGCTTGCGGTGCAGGCCGAGCTGGCCCCACGTCAGGATCTCGGCCAGCTCCTCGAGCGTCCCCATCCCCCCGGGGAGGGCGAGAAACCCATCCGCCAGCTCGGCCATCCGGGCCTTCCGCTCGTGCATGGAGGAGACGACCTCCAGCCTGGTCAGCCCACCGTGGGCGATCTCCTTCTGCTCCAGCGCCGAAGGGATGATGCCCACCGCCTCACCACCTCCCGCGAGCGCGCCGTCGGCCACTGCGCCCATGAGACCCACGCTCGCGCCGCCGTAGACGAGCCCAAGCCGGCGGCGGGCGAGCTCCCGCCCCAGCGCGCGAGCCGTGGCGAGATAGGTCGGGCTCGCACCCGGGGAAGAACCGCAGAAGACGCAGACCCGACGCAGTGCAGCCTCCTCCAGCCCAGCTGGGCGGCGCTTCGACGCGCCGCAGCAAAGGTGCTCGAAATATTCCTTACCCACCCGGGGCCTGATTCCCATCATTCCCGTTGGGACTGAGTTGTGTTCTTTTGTGCGCTCCCGCGGCGCGTAGCCCCCTCAACGCATGTCCAATCCTCGCCGCTGGCAGGAGCCCTAGCGCATGAGCGTCACCACGAAAGACGTGGTCATCGGCCCAGGCCCGTCCCGCCTCTCCCTCTTCTGGATGAGTAACGTCGGCAAGAAGGTGCTGATGGCGCTCTCCGGGATCATCCTCTTCCTCTACGTGATCGCCCATCTGCTGGGGAACTTGCAGATCTACATGGGCAGCGCGGTCATCGACCGCTACGCGCACTTCCTCCATGCGAACGAGGGCATGCTCTGGGTCGCGCGGCTCGTCCTGCTGGCGGCGGTCGGCGTGCACGCGGTGGCCGGCATCCAGCTCTGGTTCCGGAAGCGCGAGGCGCGCCCGATCGCCTACCGCGTTCGCGCCAACATCCAGGCCAGCCCGGCGTCGCGGACCATGATCGTCACGGGCGTCCTCATCGCGCTCTTCGTCGTCTACCACGTGCTCGATTTGACGATGGGCGTGTTCCTGGGCGCCAAGTACGTCGAGCTGAGCCCGGCGGCCAACGTGCCGGCCAGCTTCTCGAACCCGGTCTCGGCGCTGCTCTACATCGTCGCCATGACGGCGCTCGGCTTCCACCTCTGGCACGGGGTGTACTCGATGTTCGGTTCGCTCGGCCTGACGCACCCGCTCTACACCGAGAAGGTGAAGAAGGCGGCGGCGGTCGTGGCCACCCTCATCGCCGTCGTGAACATCTCCTTCCCCATCGCCGTGCTCACCGGCTTCCGGCCCGCGCCGCCAGCGCAGGCGCAGCTCGAGCGCGCCCCCGGCCAGTAGAGAGGACACCTTCATGATCATCGACGCCAAGACCGCGAAGATCCCGACTGGACCCCTCGAGCACAAGTGGACCGAGCACAAGGCCCACATGAAGCTCGTGAACCCCGCCAACAAGCGAAAGTACACCGTCATCGTGGTGGGCACCGGGCTCGCCGGCGGCGCAGCCGCCGCCTCCCTCGGTGAGCTCGGCTACAACGTCCTCAACTTCTGCTTCCAGGACTCGCCGCGCCGCGCCCACTCCATCGCCGCCCAGGGCGGCATCAACGCCGCCAAGAACTACCAGAACGACGGCGACAGCGTGTACCGGCTCTTCTACGACACCATCAAGGGCGGCGACTTCCGCGCCCGCGAGGCCAACGTGCACCGCCTGGCCGAGGTGTCGGTGAACATCATCGACCAGTGCGCAGCGCAGGGCGTGCCCTTCGGGCGCGAGTACGGTGGGACGCTCGCGAACCGCTCCTTCGGCGGCGCCCAGGTCTCCCGCACCTTCTACGCGCGCGGCCAGACGGGTCAGCAGCTCCTGCTCGGCGCGTACAGCGCCCTGGAGCGACAGGTGGCGAGCGGCCAGGTGAAGATGTTCGCGCGCCACGAGATGCTCGACGTCGTCCTCATCGACGGCCGCGCCCGCGGCGTGGTCGTGCGGGACCTCGAGACGGGCGCCATCCAGTCGTTCGTGGGCGACGCGGTCGTGCTCGCCACCGGCGGGTACGGCAACGTCTTCTACCTGTCGACGAACGCCAAGGGGTCCAACGCCACCGCCATCTGGCGGGCATACAAGAAGGGCGCCTTCTTCGCGAACCCCTGCTACACGCAGATCCACCCCACCTGCATCCCGAAGTCGGGTGACTACCAGTCGAAGCTGACGCTCATGTCCGAGTCGCTCCGCAACGACGGGCGGGTGTGGGTCCCGAAGATGAAGGGGGATACGCGGCAGCCGGACCAGATCCCGGAGAGCGAGCGCGACTACTACCTCGAGCGCGTCTACCCGTCCTACGGCAACCTGGCCCCGCGCGACGTCTCCTCGCGCCAGGCCAAGTACCGCTGTGACGAGGGGCTCGGGGTCGGACCGGGCGGGCTCGGCGTCTACCTCGACTTCGCCGACTCCATCAAGCGCCTCGGCAAGAGCGTCATCGGCGAACGCTACGGGAACCTGTTCGAGATGTACGAGCGGATCACGGGTGAGAACCCGTACACCGTGCCGATGCGCATCTACCCGGCCGTCCACTACACCATGGGTGGACTGTGGGTGGACTACAACCTGATGAGCAACATGCCCGGGCTGTTCGTGGGGGGAGAGGCCAACTTCTCCGACCACGGCGCCAACCGGCTCGGCGCCTCGGCGCTCATGCAGGGTCTCGGCGACGGCTACTTCGTCCTGCCGCTCACCGTCGGTGACTACCTGGCCTCGGGCGGCATCGCCAAGGCCGACACCAACCACGCCGCCTTCAAGGACGCCGAGCGGGACGCCAAGGCGCGCCTGGATGGATACCTCACGACCAAGGGGACGCGCTCCGTCGACTCCTACTGGAAGGAGCTCGGCACCATCCTGTGGGACGAGTGCGGCATGGCCCGGAACAAGGAGAGCCTGCAGCGGGCGCTCACGAAGATTCCGGTCCTGCGCGAGGACTACCAGCGGAACGTGAAGGTGCTCGGGAGCGGCGGCGAGCTCAACCAGGAGCTGGAGAAGGCGAACCGGGTGGGCGACTTCTTCGAGCTGGCGGAGCTCCTCTGCTGGGACGCGCTGCAGCGTAACGAGTCGTGCGGCGGACACTTCCGCACCGAGTACCAGACGCCGGACGGCGAGGCGCTGCGCAATGACGCCGAGTACGCCTACGCGGCGGCCTGGGGCTTCAAGGGCGACGGCGCCCAGCCCGAGCTGAACAAGGAACCGCTCGTCTACGAGAACATCCAGCTTGCGACCCGGAGCTACAAGTGAGCGCGAACGGACACGCTTCGAACGGACACGGCAACGGCGACATGAGGCTCACCCTCGACGTCTGGCGGCAGAAGAACGCCCAGGACCCGGGCCGGTTCGTCCGGTACCAGGTCACCGCCAACGAGCACATGTCCTTCCTCGAGATGCTGGACGTGCTCAACCAGGGGCTCATCACGAAGGGTGAGGAGCCGCTGGCCTTCGACTCCGATTGCCGCGAAGGCATCTGCGGCATGTGCGGGTTCCTCATCAACGGCTCGCCCCACGGCCCTGTGCACGGCGGCACCGTCTGCCAGCTGCACATGCGCCACTTCAAGGACGGCGACGCGCTCACCCTCGAGCCCTGGCGGGCCAAGGCCTTCCCCGTCATCAAGGACCTGGTGGTGAACCGCACCGCCTTCGACCGCATCATCCAGGCCGGTGGCTACATCTCCACCCGCACGGGCTCGGCGCCGGAGGCGAACGCGATCCTCGTGCCGAAGCCCCAGGCCGACCGGGCCATGGAGGCCGCCGCCTGCATCGGTTGCGGCGCCTGCGTGGCGGCCTGTCCCAACGCGGCCGCGGCGCTCTTCACCGGCGCCAAGATCACCCACCTCGGCTCGCTCCCCCAGGGCCAGCCCGAGCGCCAGGAGCGCGCCATCGCCATGGTGCAGCAGAACGCAGTGGAGGGGTTCGGGCACTGCACGCTCATGGGCGAGTGCGAGGCCGTCTGCCCCGCCCACGTGTCGCTCGAGGTCATCCCGCAGATGAACAAGGACTACTTCAGGGCCATGCTGAAGAAGCGCGACCAGAAGGCCGCTGCGGGCGGCGCCTAGATCGTCCGCCGCATCGAGTGACGGCAAGCGCCGCCGAGCCTCCGGGCCGGCGGCGCTGTCGTTTCCGCGGTCGGGGTCGGGGTCGGGGTCGGG
>DASPZP010000167.1:0-3928 GCA_035636195.1 Anaeromyxobacteraceae bacterium | reverse complement strand
TTGCCACAAGTGAGGAACACGTGCCGCCCGCCGATCAGGGACTGACCCGCCGCACCTTCCTCCGCTTCGCCGCGGCTGGTGCAGCCGGCGCCGCCTGCTCGCCCCGGGCGCTGCCGCAGAAGCTCGTGCCCTTCCTCGTCCCGCCCGACGAGATCATCCCGGGCCACCCGCTCTTCTACCGCACCGTCTGCCGCGCCTGCCCCGCCGGATGCGGGGTCACCGCGCGCACGCGCGAGGGGCGGGCCGTGAAGCTGGAGGGGAACCCGGAGGACCCCATCGGCCGGGGCACCCTGTGCGCGCGCGGGCAGGCCGAGCTCCAGCACCTGTACGCGCCGGATCGCCTCTCCGGACCCCGCCGGCGCGGCCCGGACGGGCAGCTCGCGCCGCTCGGGTGGGACGAGGCGGAGGACGCGCTCGCCGCCGCCCTGACGGCCGCAGCGGCCAAGGGTCCGGGGCATGTCCGGATGCTCACCCGCGGCGAGCCCGGCAGCGCCGGCGCGGTGCAGAAGGCGCTCTTGCGCGCGCTCGGCGGACGGGACGAGGATCGCCTTGTCCTCGAGCCCCTCGACCCGATGCCGCTCCGCGCCGCCGAGGAGGCGCTCTTCGGCGCGCCGCAGCTCCCGGTGCACGACCTCGCCGGCGCCCGGACGGTGGTCGCCTTCGGCGCCGACTTCCTCGAGACCTGGCTCTCGCCGGTAGAGCTGACGCGCCAGCTCGCCCAGGGGCGCGGCCGGGTCGGCTCGGAGCGCACCCGCCTCTGGTGGGTGGGACCGCGTCTCTCCGCCACCGGGATGAGCGCCGACCGGTGGTTGCGCGCCCGCGCCGGAGGTGAGCTGCCGCTGGCGCTGGCGCTCCTGCGCTGGCTCTTCGAGCCCGGACACCTCGCCGCGCTGCCGGCCGAGCTCGCGCCGGTGGCGGGAGCGGTGGCCGCCCTCGACGCGACCAGCCTGCTGCGCCGTGCGGGGCTCGCGCGCGAGGATCTGGACGTGCTCGGCCGCGAGCTCGCCGCGCGCCGCCCCTCCGCCCTGCTCGGCCCGGGCGCCGCGAGCCAGGGACCGGAAGCGACGCAGCTCGCCGCAGTGCTGCTGCTCTGCAACCTCGCGCTCGGCAACCTGGGGAAGACGGTGTTGCACGGCCTCGACCCCATGGAGGACCCGCCCGCCTCCTTCGCCGAGGTGAAGGCGCTCCTCGACGACTGCGCCGCCGGAGCCGTCGACGTGCTCCTCCTCCACCACGCCGATCCGGTGGGAGCGCTGCCCTCCGCGCTGCGCGTCGGCGACGCCCTCGGCAAGGTGCCGCTGGTCGTGACCTTCTCGAGCCGCCCCGATGGGAGCGGCGCGCACGCCCACCTCCACCTTCCCGACCACCATCCCCTGGAAGCCTTCGGCGAGATCGCGCCGCGGCGCGGGGTGGTGGCCCTCGGGCAGCCGGTCATGACCCCGATCGCCGACACGCGGGCGGCGGCGCAGGTGCTCCTGGAGCTGGGTGGCCGGCTGCCGCAGCCCGCAGCGCACCTCCCCTTCGGCGACCTCTGGGAGTTCCTGCAGGCGCGCGCCGAGCTGTTCCTGCGCCCGGTGGCCGCCGGCGCGACCGACCTCGGGCCCGTGCTGCACGCCGCCCAGGAGCGGGGTGGCGTCTACTCCGAGGCCACCCCCACGCCGGTGACGCTCGACGCGGCCGCCGCCGCCCGCTTCCTGACCCCGCCCGCCGAGGCGCCGGCCGCCGCCGCAGGCGCGCTCGACCTGGTCCTCTTCCCCACCACCTTGCGCGGCGACGGGCAAGGGCCGCGGCCGCCCTGGCTCGACGAGGTCTCCGACACCGTCACCACCCTGTCCTGGACGCCCTGGGCCGAGCTCTCCCCGGCTGCCGCTGCGCGGCTCGGAGTGGCCGCGGGCGACGTCGTCGCGGTCACGACCGGCGCGGGGAGCGCGGAGCTCCCGGTCTACGTCTACCCCGGCCTGCGCGACGACGCGGTGGCCATCCCGCTGGGCGGCCCCGAGGCGCTGGCGCTCCTGCCCCTGGTCCTCGACGCGGGCGCGGGCGCGCTCGCCTTCGCCGGCCAGCGCGCTTCGGTGACGCGGGCCGGCCGGCGGCTGGCGCTGCCGGTGCTGGAGGGCAGCCCCTACCAGGAGGGCCGCAACATCGTGAAGAACGTGAGCGCGGCGGCGCCGGCGGTGAAGCGGCCCGACCTCTCGGCCCGCATGTACGACGAGCCGAAGCACCCGGTGCACCGCTGGGCGCTCGCCGTCGACCTCGACAAGTGCACCGGCTGCAACGCCTGCGTGGTGGCCTGCTATGCCGAGAACAACGTGCCGGTCATGGGGCGCGAGGCGGCGGTCCAGGGCCGGCAGATGGCCTGGATCCGCATCGAGCGCTACCTGGGCGAGGTGCGCAGCGGCAAGCTGCGCATCGACCTCATGCCGATGATGTGCCAGCACTGCACCAACGCGCCCTGCGAGCCGGTCTGCCCCGTCTACGCCACCTACCACACGCCGGAGGGCCTCAACGCACAGGTCTACAACCGCTGCGTGGGCACCCGCTACTGCTCCAACAACTGTCCGTACAAGGTGCGCACCTTCAACTGGCGGGACGCCCAGTTCGTGCGACCCCTCGACTGGCAGCTCAACCCCGACGTCACCGTGCGCTCGAAGGGCGTGATGGAGAAGTGCACCTTCTGCGTGCAGCGCATCCGGTACGCCGAGGGGGTGGCCAAGACGGAGGACCGGCCGGTGCGCGACGGCGAGATCACGCCCGCCTGCGCCCAGACCTGTCCGGCCCAGGCCATCGTCTTCGGCGACGCGAACGACCCGGCCTCGCGGGTCTCCCGGCTCGCGGCCGAGCCGCGTGGCTTCGGCGCGCTCGAGGAGCTGAACACCCGGCCGGCCGTGACCTACCTGGCGCGCGTGCGCGAGGAGGACCTGTGAGCACCGCCTCCCCCGTCACCATGGGCCGGCTCCATGACACCGTGGCGGCCGTGCCGCGCCGCCTCGGCCGCGGCTACTGGTTCCTCGTCGCGCTGGCCGCCGCCTTCATCCTGTTCGGCGCCTGGTGCTACTCCATCATCATCCGCACCGGCCTGGTGGTGACCGGGCTCCAGCGCCCCGGGATGTGGGGCAACCTCATCACGGACTTCGTCTTCTGGGTCGGCATCGCCCACTCCGGCACGCTCATCAGCGCGGTGCTCTTCCTCTTCCGCGCCCGCTTCCGCACCGCCGTCTACCGGGTGGCGGAGATGATGACGGTGTTCGGGGTCATGACGGCCGGGCTCTTCCCCGTCTTCCACCTCGGGCGGCCCTGGTTCGCCTACTGGCTCTTCCCCTACCCCAACCAGCGCCAGCTCTGGATCAACTTCCGCTCGCCGCTGGTGTGGGACGTGTTCGCCGTCTCCACCTACTTCACCGTCTCCCTCATCTTCCTCCTGGTGGGCATCGCGCCCGACGCGGCGGCGCTGCGCGACGCCGCCACCGGCTGGCGCCGGCGCGCCCTGGCCCTCCTCTCGATCGGCTGGCACGGCACCGACGTGCAGTGGCGCCAGTACACCCGCGCGTACCTCTTCTTCGCCGCCTTCGCCACCCCGCTGGTGGTGTCGGTGCACAGCGTGGTGTCCTGGGACTTCGCCGTCTCGGTCACGCCCGGCTGGCACTCCACCCTCTTCCCGCCCTACTTCGTGGCGGGCGCCATCCTCTCCGGAGTGGCGATGGTGATCACCCTGCTCATCCCCCTGCGCAGGGCCCTCGCGCTGAAGGAGATCATCACCCCCCACCACCTCGACATGCTGGCGCGGCTGGTCTTCTTCGTCTCGCTCATCGTCACCTATTCCTACGCCGTCGAGATCGCCCTCTCGCTGCGGGCGCCGCCCTCCGACCCGGAGCGCTCGACCCTCCTCTACCGCGCCACCGGCCCGTACGCGCCGCTCTTCTGGATCATG
>DASPZP010000166.1:0-1819 GCA_035636195.1 Anaeromyxobacteraceae bacterium | reverse complement strand
AGGTCGTAGCCGAGGCTTCCGACGGCAGGACGGCGGTCGAGCTGACGCGGCAGCATGCGCCGAACGTCGCCGTGCTCGACATCATGATGCCGCTCCTGAACGGCATCGATGCCGCGCGCCAGATCGTCGAGGCGTGCCCTGAAACCCAGGTCGTGATGCTCACGGCCCTGGAGCAGGAGCGCCTGGTGACGGACGCGGTCCAGGCGGGGGTGCGGGGGTTCGTGCTCAAGACCCAGGCGGGAGAGGACCTCGCCCAAGCCATCCAGCAGGTGTCGCGCGGCGGTTTCTACGTGGGGGCGGGCGTCTCTCAGGCCGTGGTGGATGCCTGCCGGGCCGCCGCGGCCGAGGACCGGAGCCGGCTGACCTCACGTGAGCGCCAGGTCGCGCAGCTCGTGGCCGAAGGCAAGTCGACCAAGCAGGTCGCTGCGCTGCTCGCGATCACCCCCAAAACCGCCGAGTTTCACCGCGCGCGCGTCATGAAGAAGTTGAACGTCCACGACGTCGCCGGTCTGGTCCGCTACGCCATCCGGGAAGGCTTGATCACTCCCTGACCCGGGTGTTCTCCCGGTGCCATCTAGGGTTTTGCCGGGTTCTCCCCACCAGCGCCGTCGCCACATTCAGCGTACCATGCCTCCTCGGATGCCCTTCGCCCGCCCGCCCGTCGCGCTCCTCGCCACGACGGGGACATGGCTCAACCAGGCGCTCGAGAGCATGCTCGAGCCGCTGGGATATCGGGTTCTGTCCGTGGCGACCGGACGCGAGCTGTTGGACCGGGCGCCCACGGCGCGGCCCGATGTCATCCTCATGGACGCGAACCTCCAGGACCTGGACAGCATCACGGTGTGCCGCACCCTCCGCCAGCATCGGGCCGTCTCCTGGCATACCCCCATTTTCATGATTACGTCGACGCCGGCGACCAAGCAGCAACGGCTCGCCGCACTCGAGGCCGGAGCGTGGGACTACCTGAGCCTGGTGATCAACTCGGACGAGCTGGCCCTGAAGCTCGACGCGTTCGTGCGTGTCAAGCTCGAGACCGATCGCGCCCTGGAGGAGGCTGCGGTGGAACCGGCGAGCGGGCTGTACACCATGCGCGGGCTCGAGCGGCGCGCCCGTGAGCTCGTGTCGGACGCGTTCCGCCGTCACGCGCCGCTCGCCTGCCTGGCGCTCGCGGTCGAGCTGGAGCCGCAGAGCGCCCGTCCCGCCCCGGTGGCGGCACCACCGGTGGGGGTCGCGTACGCCGGGCAGATCCTCCAGGCGCGCGGTCGCACGTCCGACGCGATCGGCCGGCTCGGCCGGAACGAGTTCGGAGTGCTCGCTCCCTCGACCGCGCCCGACGGGGCGGTGAAAATGGCCCAACGCCTCACGCAGGCGCTCGAAACCGCGGGCCCGAGACCAGCGGGCCTACCCCCCTTGCTGGTTCGGGCCGGGTACGAGGCGGTCGCAGACCTGCACGCGACGCCGCTCGCTCCCGACCGCCTGCTGGAGCACGCCGGCGCCGCACTGATCCAGGCGCGGACGGCTGGAAGCGGTGAGCGGATCCGCGCCTACCAGGAGTAGATTACCCGCTCCATGACCAGGTTGCCGTAAAGTGTCTCCGGCGGTCGCGATCGCGATCGTCGTCCTCGTCGTGCTGCTGGCGCTGTTGCTCCTGCGGGGCAGCGCGGACCAGACACGCGCCCTGCGCGATGTCCACGAGCGGCTCGGGGCGCTCGGTGAGGCGACGAAACGCCTCGAGACGATGGGCACCGCCGTCACCGAAGTGCAGCAGCTGCTCCAGGTCCCGAAGCTGCGCGGCACGCTCGGCGAGGTGTGGCTCGAG
>DASPZP010000165.1:0-3532 GCA_035636195.1 Anaeromyxobacteraceae bacterium | reverse complement strand
TCAGAGGTCCGGCAGCGAGTGCTCGCCGATCGGGCGGATGAGCACCTGGCGCGGCTTCACGCCGTTCGGGGGGCCGACCACGCCCTCGCGCTCCATGCGCTCGATGATCTTGGCCGCCTTGTTGTAGCCGAGCCGCATCTCGCGCTGGAGCTTCGAGACCGAGACCTCCTCCATGCGCGAGATGAGGTCGAGCGCCTGGTCGTAGGCCGGGTCGTCCTCATCCGAGTCGTTCCCGCCGCCCGCGCCCTGGTCGCGCGCCTTCAGGATCGAGTCGTCGTAGACGGGCTTCCCCTGCTCCTTCAGGAACTTCACGACGCGCTCGATCTCACCCTCCGACACGAACGCGCCCTGCACGCGCGTCACCGGGTGGGTGGCCGTCATGACGAGCATGTCGCCGTCGCCGAGCAGCGACTCGGCGCCCGGCCCGTTGATGATGGTGGCCGAGTCGTGGCGCGAGGCGAGCCGGAAGCTGATGCGGGCGGGGAAGTTGTTCTTGATCATGCCCGTCACGACGTCCGTCGAGGGGCGCTGCGTCGCCACCATGAGGTGGATGCCGGTGGCGCGCGCCTTCTGCGCCAGGCGGGCGAGCGAGATCTCCACCTCGCGTGGGGCCGTCATCATGAGGTCGGCCAGCTCGTCGATGATGACGACGATGTAGGGCAGCTTCTGCGGGAGCTTCTTCCCCTCCTGGGCTTGCTCGCGCGCCGCGACGGCGTCGGCGGGCGGCGGAGCGCTCGGGTCCTCGTACTCCGGCGTGAACCCCGGCGGCATCTCCTCCCGCTCACCCTGAGCGTAGCGAAGCGGAGTCGAAGGGCGAGCGGCCTCCTCCTCCGCGCGCGCGAAGGCCTCCTCCTCGGTCTCACCCGCAGTCACGTCCACCACCACCAGCTTCCGGGCCGGGAGCGCCGCGTCCTCGTCGCCGAAGGCGCGGCCCTCGGCGCGCAGCTTCTCGGCCTTGCCGTTGTAGGACTTGAGGTCCTTCGACCCCGTGTCGGCCAGGATCTGCGTGCGGCGCTCCATCTCGTCCACCGCCCACTGCAGCGCCCGCGCGGCCTTGGCCGGATCGGTCACGACCGGCAGGAGCATGTGCGGGATGTCCTCGTAGATCGACAGCTCGGTCATCTTCGGGTCCACCATGATGAAGCGGACCTGGTCCGGCGCCTGCCGGTAGAGCATCGACAGGATCATCGTGTTGAGGCCCACCGACTTGCCGGAGCCGGTGGTGCCCGCGATGAGGAGGTGCGGCATCCGCTGCAGATCCACGCAGTAGGGGATGCCCTCGATGTTCTTGCCGAGCGCGAGCGGCAACAGGCCACCCGCCTGCGCGAAGGTCTCCGACTCGAGCACGTCGCGCAGGTTCACGGTCGCGCGGTCCTTGTTCGGCACCTCGATGCCGACCACGCCCTTGCCGGGGATGGGCGCGATGATGCGGATGCGGATCGCCGACAAGGCCATGGTCAGCTCCTTGTC
Source organism: Anaeromyxobacteraceae bacterium (assembly GCA_035636195.1). Lineage (GTDB taxonomy): Bacteria > Myxococcota > Myxococcia > Myxococcales > Anaeromyxobacteraceae > Anaeromyxobacter_A. Next base: position 2,062 of record DASPZP010000165.1, on the reverse strand, counting down.
GAGGTTCTCGATGCGGGCGAGCTTCACGCCCGCCACCGGGATGAACTCGTAGAGCGTGAGCACCGGGCCCGGCCGGATGTGCTTGATGACGCCGTCCACGCCGTGCTGGCGCAGGGTCGAGACGATGATCTCGGCCACCCGCTGCAGGCCGCCCTCGTCGACGTCCTGCTTCACCGCCTCGCGCTGGTCGAGGAGGCCGGTGGCGGGCAGGCGGAAGACCTCGCCCGACTGCGTGAACGCGAAGGCGGGCTCGTCCTTCTTCTCCTTCTTCTTCTTGCCGCGCTCGAGCATCGCCTGCGAGAGCACGATCTGCGGCTTCTCGGCGGCCGGGAGCGGCTCGGCCGGCCCCGCACCGGCGCCGTCGCCGGCGAGGGCCGGCTCGTCCGGCGGCGCGACCAGGAGCGGGCGCGCATCGGTCGCGTCACAGGAAGCAGCCGGCTGCTCGGCGCCGCCCTTGCGGCGCCGGCGCGGCTTCTCCTCCGGCTGGCCGGGGGCCGCGCCGTACAGTCCGACCACCCACGCCGGGTCGTCACCGTAGGCGGTGCGCGACCGCTCGAGGGCGAGGGCGCCCGCCACCGCGCCGCCCTCGGCTTCATCGCCGGAGCTGGCCGCCTCCGCGACGGCCGCATCGGCCGCCGCCTCCTCCCGCTGGACGCGCGCGAGCGCATCCTGGGCCCTCAGCTCGCCCACCGCCTCCCGGTGCCGGTCGATCGCCTCGCCGAGGCGACCGGCCACGAACGCCACCACGGCGCGGATCGCGCGGGCCAGGGCGGCCCCAGCGTCGCGCACCCGGAAGTCGAAGCCGAGGATGAGCGCGACCAGGCCGCAGGCGCCGACGAGGAGGCCCGCGCCGATCGGCGAGAAGAGCGCCTCCGCGCGGGTGGAGAGCGCCCGGCCGACGGCGCCGCCGGCGGGGAAGCTCGTGAGGTGACGGGAGGCGAGCAGAAGGTGCGCGAGCGTCGCGACGGACAGCGTCAGGACGAGGTGCGCCCCGGCGGAGACGAGCGTGATCCGGCGCGGCGCATCGCGGAAGAGGCGCCAGGCGAAGGCGACGAGCGCGAAGGGGACGACCAGGCCCGAGAAGCCGAGCACGCGGTAGACGAGCGTGGCGAGGCGGTGGCCGACGGGGCCGACCAGGTTCGCGGCGGTGGGGAGGCCGCGCGAGACGAGCGGCGCGTCGCTCGCGGAGAAGCTGGCGAGGGCGAGGCCGAGCACGAGCCCGGCGGCGCACAGCAGCACCGCCGCGATATCGCGGCCGAGGCCGGTCGGCGCCGTGCCTTTCCTCCGGTTCGCCGCCAGCTTCCGGTCCTTCGCCTTGTCCTTGGCCATCGCTTCCCCGAACCCTTCGCCCGCGCGGCCTTCCGGGAAGGAGGGCCTCCTGCTGCCGGAGGATACGCCCCCTGCTTCCGGAGGATATCGGGGGGTGGCAAGCGGTCAATTTTTCGAGCGAAGCCGGGTTCTTGCGTACACTCCCACCGGAAGGCTACTTTCGCCCGCCCATGAACGTTCGCTGCGAACGCTGCCGAGCCGAGCAGGCTATTGCCGACGAGGCCGTCGGCGCGGGCGGCCTCGACCTGCGCTGCCCGACCTGCGGGTACGTGACCCGCCTGACGCGAAAGGCGCGACCACCCGGCGCGGCTGACGAGCGGGGTGGGCCGGTGGTCAGTGGTGAGCTCGCGCCGGTGGCCGAGGAGAGGTGGGAGGCGCCCGGCGAGGGTCGCGCCGCCGGCACCGAGCCAGCCTGGGCGCGAGGCACCGGCTCGGCGCCCCTCGGGCCGGAGTCTCCGGCGGGCCGCAAGGTGGCGCGGCGTGGCTCGGTCTGGCCGAAGCTCATCGCGGCGGTGGTGGCGCTGTCGGCCGCGGCGGCAGTCGTGCTGGCGAAGCCCGCCTGGCTGGGGCTGGGGCCGGTGGTGGTGCCTCCGAGCGAGGTGCCGGTTGCGAAGCCGACCGCGACGGCGACCGCGAAACCGAAGGCGAACGCGACCGCGAAGCCGACCGCCCCCTCTCCCCCGCCGGGGGAAGGGGGGAGGGCTGGGGTGAGGGGGATGGGCGCCCCGGCTCC
>DASPZP010000164.1:0-6398 GCA_035636195.1 Anaeromyxobacteraceae bacterium | reverse complement strand
GCTGCCTCGGAGCGCGCGTTCCTGTCGGTGGCCTTCCGCTCGCGCTCGGGGTCACGGTCGCCTCGGCCGGGCGGCGCGGGTGCCCTCTCGCGGGAGGCAGCGGAAGCACGAGCGTCGTGGCGTCCACCAGCCGGCTGCCGTACGGCGGCGAGACCGGTGAGGAGCTCGATCCCGCCGAGCGCGGGGAGCCGCTCGAGGACGCCCTGCTGTAGCGGAGTCCGTGCGGCCACGTCCGCGGTCGCCACGGCGCGAAGGGCACCCTCGACTTGATCGAGCACCGCCGTGCCGACCCCATGGTCCTGGCCGATGGTGAGCTCCCGCGCGGCCGCGACGCCAGCAGCCACGGCGTCACGAACCGCGGAGCCCGAGGGCCGCATCTCGGAGGCATCGCCGCCCACTGCTCGAAGCTGAGCTTGGCGCAGCCGGTCCCCGGCCGCGAACAGGGTCTCGAGGGCATCGGGCCGCTCCCTGGCGACCGCGTTCAGGAGCCAGACGGCGAGGGTCGGGCGGCGCAGACGCTTCACGCGAGCGTCCGAGCTTCCCTCGGCCGCGAGCGATCGGGCGAGAGCATCCCGCGCGGCGACGAACCCGGCAGGGGATACGGCGAACAGCTCGCGGAGACGCGGGTCAGGTCCGCCCCTGTCGGCCGTCGACTTCGATCTACGTGCTCTCGCCATCCTCGCCTGGTGGATATGGGAATCGGGCGGCCACGCCTGCTCCCTGATAAGTCACCATCGAAGTCGCTCGCTCACCTCGCGACGCTCGCGGAGACCCACTTGTCGAGACCATTTGCAGTGCGCAGCGTCGTCCTCCTGGGGTCCCTCGCGATGGCGTGTGCTCATGCGACGGATTCGGCACGTCAAGGTGCTGCACCCGGTCACGTCGAGCTGAAGTTCGCTTGGCCAGAGGGTTTTCAGTCGCATGTCCTCATCGCGCACGAGTCGCGCCGGAGCGGCGCGGACCCGACGGTGCTCATCGCTCGCCAGCGCCTCGTCACCGAGAAGAAGGGGAATGAGATCTGGGTCATCACGCGCGACATCGCCGCACGTGGCAACGAGCCCGACCTCGAATCGACCGTCAAGATCAACGAGGCCTTGATGCAAGTCGTCACGCCCGACGGCAGATTTCGGCGCGCCGAGGGCCTCGATCAGGCGCTGTCCGCGATCCCGACCACCACCTCTGATGACAGGGAAAAGGCGCGACAGGCGCTCATCCGCTCAACCGCGTTCGATTGGGAGCTGCTGGTGGGCGCGTGGGCGGGCGAGAAGCTCACGGCCGGTCAGGTGCGGCGCAAGCAGGTGAAGGCTTACGTGCCCGATCTCCAAGCCATCGAGAGCGTGCTCGAAGTCGAATACGGCCTGGAAGCGCGGGTGCCCTGCAAGGATGAGGACACCGTCCGGCGTTGCGTCGAGCTGTCGTACCGGGCGCACCTGGCGCCCGAAGACCAGGCCGCGACTGTCGAGCGCTTGCGGCGGGCCACCTCGTCGAAAGCGAACGAGCCCGTACCGGAGGACGTCCATGCGGAGCTCGAGATGGTGCTCGTCACCGAGCCGGACACGCTCATCCCGCACCGCATGTCTCAACGTGAGCACCGGCGCCTTCGTTTGGCATTGCCTGGCGGCCGGGTGGTAGAGACGGAAGGACGCTCCGAGGATACCTACGTGTTCTCGGACCGTGAACAGCAGGTCCCGGCACCGGAGAACGCGCCGAGCGCTTTGTGAGTCGAGACGTCAAGTGAGGGCGCCGCGGGCATCGCCCCGACCGTCAAAGCTCGCCGACTCAGTCTGCGGCCATCAAGTTCGCGTCGCGTGCCAGCACCCAGGCGCCGTTCGGTTCCCGCCGAAACAGCGTCAAGGTGTAACCCGAGCGCCGGTGCGAAGCGCCATCGGGCGGCGTCACGTTCACGGCAACCCGGCTGATACAGAAAGCCCACTGCCCGATGATTCTGAGCTCTTCGATGTCGTTGGTGGCTTCCAACCGCACGTCGCGCATCGCCCGCGACGCGGTCGCGAATTCTTGCTTACCGAATGGTGGTCGAGACGGCACGAGGAAGACAGCGTCATCTGCGATCAAGCTCAGGACCTTCGGCACGTCTCCCGCACTGCTGGCCGTCATCCAGCTCGCCATCAACTCGCGGATCGCGCGCTCGTCGTCGGACATGACAGCGCTCTAAAGCACGGCACCGCCGGATGCACGGCCGATCACCTCGTTCCGCTCCATGGCGTCGAGGTCGAGGACGAGGGCCGGGGTGTCGATGCTCGAGACGTGATCGCCAGGCTGTGCCACGCGAGGCCTCCAGGGTGTTTGTAGAAATGACCGCCCATGACCGAAACAAAACGCGAATGCGGGTACTTGCGGAATGCCTCGCCTGTAACAAGTGGTTGATGTTAATCAATCGCCCTGGGCACGCAAACTCCAAGGGCTTGGAATCACGCTGGTCTGGTTGCAAGGCCCTCCTGGCACCCTCGTTGCTTAAGTGTCGCCACGTCCACCACGGCGCAACATTCCGGCCGCGGTCCAGGAGGCGAAAAGATGAGCGCATCCCCTGTCGGCGCATCGAGCTCTGTCGCGGCCTATCTCTCCGAAATCCGGCGGTTTCCGCTGCTGACCGTCGACGAAGAGCAGACCCTGGCTCGTACTTACCGAGCGAAGGGCGACACGCGCGCAGCCCACCAGCTCGTCACGGCGAACCTCCGCTTCGTCGTGAAGGTCGCCTACGAGTACCGGTCCTACGGCTTCAGCGTGATCGACCTCATCCAGGAGGGGAACATTGGCCTCATGAAGGGGGTCCAGAAGTTCGATCCGGACAAGGGCATCCGCCTCATCTCGTACGCCGTGTGGTGGATCCGCGCCTACATCCAGAACCACATCCTCAAGTCGTTCTCGCTCGTGAAGCTCGGCACCACGCAGGCGCAGCGAAAGCTCTTCTTCTCGCTCGCCCGCACGAAGCGCGAGCTCGACCACGCGAGCGCCGAGCACGGGTGCGACTCGGATGGCGAGGACTCCTCCAAGATCGCCAAGGAGCTGAAGGTCAAGCCGGGCGAGGTGGAGGAGATGACCCAGCGCATGCTGGGGCGCGACCTCTCGCTCGACGCGCCCCTGAGCGACGACAGCGGCCGCTCACACGTCGACTTCCTCCGGGGAAACGACCTGGCGCAGGACCACGAGCTGTCGAACCACCAGGAGCAGGCGATGGTGCAGGGCGTCGTCGGCGCGGCCCTCGCCAAGCTCGACGCGCGGGAGCGCTACATCATCGAGCAGCGCGTGATGAGCGACAAGCCGATGACGCTGAAGGATCTCGGCGAGCACTTCGGCTTCAGCCGCGAGCGCGCCCGCCAGCTCGAGATCCGCGCCCAGAAGAAGCTGAAGGTCGAGCTGAGCGCGCTGGCCGTCGAGATCCACTGGCCGCTGGATGGCAAGCGCGTCGAGGTCGACGAGCGCGCGACCGCTTGATCGCCGTGACGGAGGTCGACGCGGGCATCAGGTGAGCGCCCGTCCAGGATTGCGAGCCCGCCTTCAGAGCACGAGCACCGCGCGGAAGCGGACGCGGTTCGCCATGACCTTCCCGAACGCCTCCTCGGCCTGATCGAGCCGGAACCTCTCGATCCGTGGCCGGACCCCCGTGAGCGCGCTGAAGGCGACGGTCTCCTCGGAGTCGATCGGCCTGCCGCTCGGCCAGCCGGCGACGGTCTTGCCGGAGAGGAGCGCGAGCGCCGAGAGCTGGAGCGGCTCGAACGACGCCGCGACGATGAGCAGCTTGCCCCGGGCCTTGAGGCCGTTCACGGTGCTCGCGATCGCAGCGCTGTTCGGCGCGGTCGCGAGGACGAGATCGGCCCCGCCCAGCCGCTGCAGGCCCTTGGCCGCGTCGACGTTCTGCGTGTCGATGTACTCGTGAGCGCCAAGCTCTCTCGCGAGCGCCTCCTTGTCCGCGCCGCGCGAGATCGCGACCGTACGGAACCCCATCCGCGCCGCGTACTGGATCGCGAGGTGACCGAGGCCGCCGATGCCTTGCACGGCCACGGTGTCGCCGGGCCTCGCGCCGCTGTTACGCAGGGAGTTGTAGGTGGTGAGGCCGGCGCAGAGGAGCGGGCCCACCTCGGCAGCGTCCAGGTTGTCGGGGATGCGCGCCGCCGCCTGAAACGGCACGACGATATACTCCGCGTAGCCCCCGTCGAAGCTGATGCCGGTCACCTGCGCCTTCTCGCAGTTGAGGAAGTCGCCCTTGCGGCAGGCATTGCAGAGGAAGCAGTGCCCTCCGTGCCAGCCGACGCCCACGCGATCGCCGGCCCGCCACGCGGTGACGCTCGCGCCCACGGCGTCGACGCGGCCCGCGATCTCGTGCCCGGGGACGCGCGGGAGCGTGAGCCCTGGGAACGCGCCCGATCTCGTCAGCGCATCGCTGTGGCAGATGCCGCAAGCCTCCACCTTGATGCGGATCTCTCCGGGCCCGGGATCGGGGACATCTCGCGAGACCACCTCGAACGGCCCGTTCGGCTTCGAAACCTGGACTGCCTTCATCTTGGACAATGAGGACCTCACTGCTGGACGGCGACGTTTCTAACGCCGACCTCCGGCCATGTTCACCTCACATGGGGCGGCGCGAGCGGGGATGTCCGTGATGTCCCACCGAAGGCGAGTCTCGCCCACACCCGGGATGACCCGGCCCCAAAACCTACCGCGATCGATTCCTCGCGACGCGCGACAATCCCGCCTCCCGGTTCACTGGAGCGCACATGGCCATGAATTACGACGACCTGATGCAGGACCCGCATCCCGCGAGGCCCGCGAGCCGCTTGCCCTGGGTCCTCGTCGTCCTGACTCTCGCCGCCGGGGCGGCCGCCTCGCTCGTCCTCCTCCGCCGGATCGAGGCACTCCGTGCCGACACCACGACGGCCGGTGCGAAGGTGCTCGAGGCCGACGGCAAGCTCGCTCAGGCGGACGCCACGAACGCGGACCTCCAGGCGAGGCTGCAGGTGCTCGAGAAGGACAAGCGCCTCCTCCTCGCGGCCCAAGACGAGCTGTCGAGCAGCGTCCAGGCGAAGGAGGACGAGCTCGCCAGGCTCAGGGGCACCGCCCAGGAGCTCGAGGAGAAGATGAAGGCGGAGATCTCCCGAGGCGAGATCCGCCTGTCCCAGGCAAACGGTCGGCTCCAGGTCGACCTCGTCGACAAGATCCTGTTCGACTCGGGCGATGCGCAGATCTCGAAGCGGGGAGAGGGGGTGCTCGCGCGGGTGGGAGCCATCCTGTCGAACGTCATGGACCGGCAGATCCAGGTGGCGGGACACACCGACGGCGCCCCCATCTCGGCGCGCCTCGCCGGTCGGTATCCCAGCAACTGGGAGCTGTCCGCTTCACGGGCGACCCACGTCGTCCGCTTCCTGGAGGAGCAGGCGCACGTCTCGCCGAAGCGCCTCGTCGCGAGCGGGTACGGCTCCTTTCACCCGCTCGCCTCCAACGCCAGCCCCGCGGGGCGGGCCCGCAACCGCCGTATCGAGATCCTCCTCACGCCAGCCCTCGACGCGGCGCCCTTGAAGACGGCGATGGCCAAGTCCGAACCAGCGACCCGGGGCGAAGCAGCGCTCGCCAGGGCGAAGCCTGCAGCCGGAAGGAAGGCGAAGAAGCACTGAGCGCCGCCGGCAGGCGGGTCAGCTCGCCGTGCCGAGGAGCACCCCATGAGCACGATCCCCCTCGCTGTCGCGGCCCTCCTCGTCACCTCGACGGCGACTCCGACTCCGCCCGCCGAAGCCTGCCGCGCTGCCGCGGGCGCCTACTTCGAGGCGATCACGCTGGGTGACGCCGATGCTGCGCTCGCGCTCGTCGAGCATCCCTCGGAGGCAGACCGGATCACAGTCCGCGCGAGCGCCGCCAGCGCACGCGGGCTCCGACGACTGGAGGAGCTCGCTCAGTCACGCTTCGGGCAACGAGGGGACGTCGGGATCTCGGTGCGGCATCGCCGCCTCCTCGACGCCATCAAGCGCGCCACGGTCGAGCTTCACGATGACCGAGCGGTCCTGCGCCCCGAGCGAGAGCGGCCCGTGCGGCTGCGATGGATCGACGGAGCCTGGAAGGTCGAGTCTCCCGCCAAACGACTCACTGGCGAGGAGCGCAGGGCGCTTCGAGATGCGCTGCGGAAGACGGAGAACGCTACGAGAGATCTGGCCGAGCGCATCCACTCCGGCGCGGTGAAGAGTGCACAAGAAGTGCGTGACGCGCTTCGGAAGGCGCTCGGCCGAAACGAGGAGGAGGGCGTTCCGCTGTAGCGAAGGGCGCCGGCCGCTGGCCGACGCCCCCCGGTGCTGCGACCTCGGACGCGCTACTCCTTGCGCTTCGCGTCGATCTCGCCGGCGAGCTCGTCGATGCGCGCGTCGGCTGCCGGGGCGCCCTGCTCCGAGGGCGGC
>DASPZP010000163.1:0-7670 GCA_035636195.1 Anaeromyxobacteraceae bacterium | reverse complement strand
GGACGCCGACACCCTGGAGAAGTTCCGCCGCGCCACTCGGCTCACCGAGGTGGGCTCGATCGAGACCACCCACGGCCTCATCCGGCTTCAGTTCCGGGACAAGCCGTTCCTCTTCGTCTCGGGAATCACGGACTCGCTCGGCGCATTCGATCACGAGGTCGGGACCCGCCCATACGCGCAGAACTTCGTCCCTGCCCACAACGCCGGAGTGGTCGTCGCGTACCTCGTGCCGGAGCTCCTGGCCGCTCACGCGGCGGACAAGCTTTTGGCGTAAGCCGGGGTTGTCGCAAGGACTCGACCCCGGCGTCGGCCTCGCGCCAGCGGTTGCTTTCTTGAGCGAGAAGGCCGCCCGTCTATTGCCGACGTCAGCCAGAGCTCGAGCCCGACCGTCGCGCGCCCTACGGGTCCACCCCGCTCGGCCCGAGCCCGGCGCGATGCGCGCTGTTCACGCCCGGGACCTTCACTCATAGAGCGCCCGAAAACGCACCCCGAAGCGCACCCCGCGCCCTGGAAAGGAAAGGGCCCGTCGCCAAGTTATGCTGTGGCGACGGGCCCTTAGATGGTCGGGGCGACTGGATTTGAACCAGCGACCACTTGCACCCCAAGCAAGTGCGCTACCAGGCTGCGCTACGCCCCGAAACCGTGGGGACGGGATAGGTAACACCGCGGCAGGAGGGGGTCAACAGAGGAAGCCGGCCCCTCGGACCCGCCCCTCTCCCTAACCCTCTCCCCGCTTCGCGGGGCGAGAGGATGTGCTCACTCCCGCTCTCACTTCGCGGGGCGAGGGGAGGTGGCTGACTCGCGTGCTCCGCGTCGAGCGACTTGCTCCCCCGCTACCTCACCAGCGGGCTCACCCGCTTGAACTCCGGCGTGCCGCAGGCGTGGAGCAGGTCGAAGATGCAGGTCTCGGCGCTCGTCACGACGGCGCCCATGTCGCTCATCTGCTCGAGCGCCACCCGCCGGTGCTCCTCGAAGCGGCTCGTCACGGCGTCGGCGCAGACGAACACCTCGTAACCGCGCTCCAGGAGGTCGCGGGCGGTCTGGAACACGCAGACGTGGGCCTCGATCCCGACCAGCACCACCTGCTTGCGGCCGGTCGCCTCGAGCGCCCTAGCGAATTCCGGGTCCGCCCCGCAGGAGAAGACCATCTTCACGAGCGGCGCCCCGCCCAGCGCCTCGCGCAGGGACGGGATGGTCGTGCCGAGACCCTTCGGATACTGCTCGGTGGCGAGCACGGGCACGCCCAGCTCGCGCGCCGCCAGGATCATCGCCTTGCAGTACTTCTCCACCGGCGCGAAGTTCCACATCACCGGGATGAGCTTCTCCTGCACGTCCACCAGGAGGACGCAGGCCTTGCTGCGATCGAGCTTGGGCAGGCGCGACATGTCGGGCTCCTCTCTCGCTTCGGGTCAGACCGCGTAGCCGGCGGCGCCGGAGGACGCCGCCGCTTCGGGATCGATGGCGACGTCCACACAGTAGACGGTACTGGAGGCGAAGGCGCGCTCGAGCGCCGGGATGAGCTGCGCCGGATCGTCGACGTGCTCGCCGCGCCCGCCCATCGCCTCCACGATCCGGTCGTAGCGCGTCGGGGCGAGCCGCGTCGCGGGCGAGCGGTCCTCTCCGTAGAGGTTCCGCTGCGGGATGAGGATCTGTCCCCAGGCGGCGTCGTTCCCCACCACCACCACCATGGGCAGCTTGAAGCGCACGGCGGTCTCGTAATCCATGCCGTTCAGCCCGAACGCGCCGTCGCCCTGGATGACGCACACCGGCCGCTCCGGCGCGAGGAGCTTCGCCGCCATCGCGTAGGGCGCGCCGACTCCGAGACAGCCGAGGGGGCCCGGGTCGAGCCAGCGCCCCGGCCGCTGCACCCGCAGCACCTTGGCCGCCACCGCCACCACGTTTCCCCCGTCTCCGACGTAGGTCACGTCGTACCGCCCCGCCACGGTGTCGATGGCCCGCGCCAGGCGGAAGTGGTGGATGGGGCGTTGCTCGCTCTCCTCGTGGACGCGCTGCCGCGCAGCGCGCTCCTCCTCGCTGCCGCGCAAGGACCTGCGCCAGCCTTCCTCGCCCCACCGGCGCGCGCCATCGGCGAGCTGGCCGAGCACGCTCCGCGAGTCGCCCACGATGCCGACGCCGACGGGGCGGTTCCGCCCGATCTCCGTCGCATCTCCGTCCACCTGGATGACCTTCGCGTCCTCGGCGAAGGTGGGGGCGGTGCCGTAGCCGACGCGGAAGTCGAGCGGCGTCCCGACCACCAGCACCACATCGGCCTGCGCCAGCGCGTCCTTGCGCGAGCCCTGGAAGAAGGACGGGTGCTCGGGCGGGAGGCAGCCGCGGCCCATGCCATTCAGGTAGACCGGGACGCCGGTCGCGTTCGCCAGCCGCGCCAGCGCCTCGACGGCGCCGTCCCACCAGATCGAAGATCCGGCGAGCAGCACCGGTCGTTGGGCCCGCGCGAGGAGCGCCAGCGCCGCCTCGACCTGGGCCGGATCGCCGGGCGAGCGTGCGTCGGTGCGGTAGCCGGTGGCGGCGTCCGCGAGCGCCTCGTCGGCGCCGTTCGAGAGGACGTCCCACGGGATCTCGAGGAACACCGGGCCCGGACGCCCGCCGCGCGCGACGCGGAACGCCTTGGCGAGGAAGCTCGGCACGAGCTCGGGGGAGGGGACGCGGTCCGACCATTTCGTGATGCCGGCGAAGAGCTGCGTCTGCGGCATCTCTTGCAGTGAGCCACGCCCCTGGTTGAAGGTGGGCGCCGCTCCGCCCAGCACGAGCAGGGGCACGCTCGCCGCCCACGCATTCGCGACGGCGGTGACGGTGCCGGTCACGCCCGGGCCCGCCGTGACGATGCATGCGCCGACACGACGGGTGAGGCGCGCCCAGGCGTCGGCGGCGTGGGCGGCCGCCTGTTCATGGCGCGTGTCGACGAGGCGGATGCCCTCGTCCATGCAGCCGACGTAGATGGGCGCGATGTGCAGCCCGGAGAGCGTGAAGGCGGTGTCGACCCCCTCCCGCTTCAGCATGCGCGCGACGAGCTGCCCGCCCGTGAGCGTCCCCATGAGCGCAGAATGCCCCACACACCACGGGGGTGCACGGGGCATTCGGGGACGGCCGGAACCGCTTTCGGATCAGGCGGTCTTGCGGAAGCGGGACAGCGCCGGGGGCAGCTCGGCGAGCGGAGGGAAGCTCTTCTCCGGGTGGATGGCGCCGAGCCGGCCGTAGAGCTGCTCCTCGGACTCCGCGTTGGCCGGGTCGGGGATGCAGCAGTCGACCGGACACACCGTCGCGCACGCCTCCTCGCCGTGGAAGCCCACGCACTCCGTGCAGAGCTTCGGGTCGATGAGGTAGATGTCCTCGCCCTGGCTGATGGCGCCGTTCGGGCACTCGGGCTCGCAGGCGCCGCAGTTGATGCATTCTTCGGTGATGGTGGTGGCCATGGTTTCGGGCCTCCTGGAGCCCGGCGATGAAAGGCGGGGGGACAGGCGCTTATTCCACCCCGAGGCGCGGCAAGTCAAGGAACGGTGCGGTCCCTGGGCGCCCCGGGGCTCGCGCCACCGGTCGCTGCGCCGCCAGCCAGCCGACGGCCCTCCTCCACCTCGCCCGCGATGCGCTGCGCCGCGCGGACGAAGGCGAACGCGAGGCCGCCGCCGAGCACCGCGATCACCCCCAGCAGCCGGTCGCGCCGGGCCGCCGCCAGCCGCAGCGCGACGTCGTGGCGACGGGTGAGCAGCTCGAGGTGCCGCTCGGCGTGGGCCCCCTGGAGCGTGCGCAGGTACGAGTCGCCCTCGGCCTTGCCGTCCGCGTCGACCGCCGCGAGCTCCCCCCGCAGCGCGGCGATGCGGCCGTTGGCGTACCAGGCGCCGCAAGTGCCGGCCAGGACGAGCGGGGAAGCGACGAGGAGCGCCTTGAGGGGGGGCATGCGCTTGACGGGGAAGATGCCGCCAGGATAGTGCCCCGACGGCGCCGGGAGCAACGGGGCGCCGGGGAGCTCATGGCGAAGCCGTACGATCCGAAGGACTTCTACTACCGCAAGGCCAAGGCCCAAGGGCTGCGGGCGCGCTCGGCTTACAAGATCGACGAGATCGTCAAGCGCCAGCGGCTCCTCGCCCCGGGGCAGGCAGTGCTCGACCTCGGCGCGGCGCCCGGCGGCTTCCTGCAGGTGCTCGCCGAGGCGGTGGGCGAGCGCGGGGTGGCGGTCGGCGTCGACCTCGAGCCCATCCGCAACCTGGGCAAGAGCTGGGTCAAGACGGCGGTCGTGGACCTGCTGGCACCGGACGCGCTCCAGCGCATCCGGGCGCTGCACGAGGGGCCATTCGATCTCGTCACGAGCGACATGGCGCCGAAGACCATCGGGGTGAAGGTCTCCGACGAGGCGCGTTCGCTCGAGCTGTGCCGGATGGCGCTCGGCGTCGCCCAGCAGACGCTGAAGCGCGGCGGCTCCTTCGTCACGAAGGTCTTCATGGGCGGCGACTTCCCGATCTTCAAGAAGGAGGTCGCGGCGCTGTTCGAGTCCGTGCACGTGGTCCGTCCTCAGGCGACGCGCGAGCACAGCTTCGAGGTGTATCTCCTGGGCAAGGGCTACCGCGGCGCCTGAGGCGCTCCTCCGCGCCGCTCGACGTGGTCGGCCGGAACGGGAGCGGTTAAGCTGCCGCGCCATGGCCACGCTCATCGAAGAGCTCAGTGCGCGCGACTTCCTGCAGGACGTCACCCCCGGCCTCGCCGAGCGGCTGAAGCAGGGTCCCATCGTAGGCTACGTCGGCTTCGACCCGACCGCCGACTCGCTCCACGTCGGGAACCTGGTGCCGGTGATGGCGCTCGCCTGGCTGCAGCGCTGCGGCGGGACGCCCATCGTGGTGGTCGGCGGCGGGACCGGCATGGTGGGCGATCCGAGCGGGAAGCGCAGCGAGCGGCCCGTGCTCACGGTGGAGCAGATCGACCACAACGTCGGCTGCCAGCGCCGCCAGCTCGAGCGCTTCCTGCGCTTCGAGGGCGAGGGCGCGGCGCGCGTCCGCAACAACGCCGACTGGCTGCGTCCGCTCGGCCTGATGGAGTTCCTGCGCGACGCCGGCAAGCACTTCACCGTCAACTACATGCTGCAGAAGGACTCGGTGAAGAACCGGATGGAGACGGGCATCTCCTTCACCGAGTTCGCCTACATGCTCATCCAGGCGTACGACTTCTGGCACCTCTGGAAGACCGAGAGGTGCGAGCTGCAGATGGGCGGCAGCGACCAGTGGGGCAACATCACCGCCGGCGCCGAGCTCATCGGGCGCAAGGAGGCGGCCGCGGCGCACGGCCTCGTCCTGCCGCTCCTCACCACCGCCTCCGGCGCCAAGTTCGGGAAGAGCGAGGAGGGCGCGGTCTACCTCGACCCGCAGAAGACCTCGCCCTACAAGTTCTACCAGTTCTGGCTCAACAGCGACGACCGCGACATCGAGCGCTGGCTCGGGTACTTCACCTTCTTCCCGGTCGAGGAGATCCGCGCGCTCATGGCCGATCACCTGCGCGAGCCGGGCAGGCGCGTCGCGCAGCGGCGGCTCGCCGACGAGATGACCGCGCGTATCCACGGCGCGGAGACGGCGAGGAGCGTGGTCGAGGCGAGCCGACTGCTGTTCGGGGGGACGGATCTCCGCTCCGCCGGCGCGACGGTCTTCCAGGTGCTCTCGACCGAGATCCCGACCGCGCGCGTGCCGCGCGCCGAGCTCCTGGGGATGTCGGCGCCGGACGCCCTGGTGCGGGCCGGCCTGGCGAGCTCGAAGGGCGACGCGCGGCGCGGCATCCAGGGGAAGGGCTACTCGGTGAACGGCGAGCCGTTCGCCGCCACCGACCGGCAGCTCGCGGCGGCGGACCTGCTCGCCGGCGGATACGTGCTCTTGCAGAAGGGGAAGAAGAGCTACGCCCTGCTCATCGCGGAGTGACCGGCGGCGGGGGACAAGCCCCCGCCCTACGCACGAATAGGGCGAGGGTTCATCCCCCCTACGCACGAGTAGGGCGGGGGTTCATCCCCCGCCGAAGGCCACCGACCTCAGTCCGGCAGCAGCTCCTGGACGCGCACGATCGAGCGCGCCTTTCCGCTCGCCTCGTCGATGTCGATGATCGCGCCCTGCAGGTGCGTCTCGCGGCGGGCGGGCTCGAAGCCCACCGGGCGCTGCGAGGTGAAGCGCTGCAGGACGAGCTCCTTCTTCACCCCGATGACGGAGTCCCACGGCCCGCACATGCCGACGTCGGTGATGTAGGCCGTCCCTCCCGCGAGCACGCGCTCGTCGGCGGTCTGGATGTGGGTGTGCGTGCCGACCACCGCCGAGACGCGCCCGTCGAGGTAGTGGCCCATGGCGTTCTTCTCGCTCGTCGCCTCACAGTGCATGTCGACCAGCACGCACGTGACGCCGTCCTTCCGGAGCGCCGCCAGCTCCTCCTCGACCACCTGGAAGGGATCGTCGAGCGCCTTCATGAACACGCGCCCCTCGAGGTTGATGACGCCGAGCCGCCGGCCGTCGGGCGTCTCCGCGATCCCGCTGCCACGGCCCGGAGCGCCCTTGGGGTAGTTGGCCGGGCGGAGCTGGCGAGAGCCCTTGGCGTCGAGGTACGGGATGATCTCGCGCTTCGACCAGATGTGGTTGCCGCCGGTGAGGAGGTTCACCTCGCAGGCGAGGAGCTCGTCGGCGCTCTCCGGCGTGACGCCGCTGCCGCCGGCGCTGTTCTCCGAGTTCGCGACGACGAGGTCGAGCCCGTGCACGGTGATGAGCTTCGGGACGAGCCGCTTCACGGCCTGCCGACCCGGCTTGGCGAACACGTCGCCCAGGAAGAGGACTTTCAAGGTGCGCGCTTCTGTGCCCGAGCGGAGGCTGGGTGTCAACTGAAGCGCTACCCGGACGCCGCGCGCCGCCACAGGACCCGGGCCTCGCTGACCACCACGTCGAGCGGGGCGTCGTGGGTCTCCTGCGGCACCTCCGGGACGAGCTGCAACTCGAACGCGAGCCCGACGCGCAGGGCGTCCGGGCGTAGCGAGGCCAGGGTGGCGTCGTAGTGGCCGCGCCCTCGGCCGAGGCGACGGCCCGCGCTGTCGAAGGCGATCCCGGGGACGAGCACGAGGTCGATCTCGGCCGGCGCGACCGGCTCGGCCTGAGGCGGCGGGACGAGGCAGCGGAGCGCCCCGGCGACGAGGACACCGGGCGTGCAGGCCGCGAATCGTAGCGGCCGGGCGTCGTCCAGGAAGGGATACGCGAGGCGCTTGCCGCGCGTGAGCGCCTCCGCGGCGATGGCAGACGGGTCGACCTCGGCGCCCATGGGCGCGTAGATCGCGAGCGTGCCGGCGCGCTCGAAGGCGTCGAGCGCGAGCACCCGCGCCGCGATCTGCTGCGAGCGCAGGGCCCGCGCCTCGGGCGCGAGCTGGCTGCGCGCGGCCAAGATGATCTCGCGCAGCGACTGTTTGGTGGGTGGGGTGTAAGACAAAAAAAGCCCCCCGCGAAGGCCGTGTGGCTCGGTTGCTTGGACCTGTATTTCTACAGGTGGGGCACCCGTTTTACCGTCACCCGTAGGCTTCTCCCTCGAAGCATGGGAGCTTGCTCATGGGCGCAGGCGGACGCTCCGCTTTTACAAAGTCGGCCCAAACGACGCAAAGCCGAATCACGAACCCGGCAGGGGGCAGATCAAGAGGTCTCAAAGAGCGATAA
>DASPZP010000162.1:0-4236 GCA_035636195.1 Anaeromyxobacteraceae bacterium | reverse complement strand
CGGAGGCTCGAGGAGTCTCAGGAACCCAGGGTAGAGCGTGATCCGCTCCCCGGCTTCGCAGTGGGTGAGGTCACACCTCCAGGCCCACCGCCCGCATGAGCGCGAGCGCGTTGGAGTGGGTCACCACGCCGGGTCGGAGCCGGTAGTCGAAGACGACCTCGCCGTCCTTCACCTCATCCTCGAAGTGCGCGTTCACCGCCGCGCCGAGGGCGGGGGCCATCTCGGAGAGGGCGAGGTCGTGGGTGGTGACGAGCCCGATCGCGCCGCGCCCGAGGAGCGAGCGCAGCACGGCCTCGGCGCCGATGCGGCGGTCGCGCGAGTTGGTGCCGGCGAGCAGCTCGTCGAGCAGGAAGAGCACCGGCGGCGGGCGCGAGGAGAGGTCGAGCAGCGCGCGCAGGCGGGTGATCTCGGCGTAGAAGCGGGACCGCCCCTCGGCGAGCGAGTCCTGGATGCGGAGCGTGGCGCCGACCTGGACCGGGGTGAGGGCGAGCCGCCGCGCCCGCACCGGCGCGCCGGCCAGCGCCAGGACGGCGTTCGCTCCGACCGTGCGCAGGAGCGTGCTCTTCCCCGACATGTTCGAGCCGGAGACGACGAGCAGGCGCGCTTCGGGGTCGAGCCGCACGTCGTTGCGGACGACCCGCTCCTCCGGGAGGAGCGGGTGACCTAGCCCCTCGCCGTCGAGGTGAGCGCCGCCGGCCAGGTCGTCGACGGAGGGGAAGGCATCGGCCGGGTGGAGCCAGGCGTGCCCCGCCAGCGCCGAGAGCGCCTCCAGCTCCGCCGCCGCGCCGAGCCAGCCGCGCACCGACCGTCCGTGCGCGGCGCGCCAGCGCTCGATCGCGAGCGCCGCCTGCGGCTTCCACAGGACCAGGAATGCCACCGGCGCGAAGAACTGGTTCGAGGCCCAGGCGGCGCGCTCGACGATGCGCGAGAGGACGCGGATGCGGTGCGAGGCGACGTCACCGCCCGCGCCGAGCGCCGCCTGCAGGGCCCGCAGCCGCTCGTCGCCGAACGGCTCGCGCTCGAGCCGGCCGAGCAGCTCCGCCATGAGGAGGAGCTCGTGACCGGGCCGCTCGACGCCGCCAAGCACCTGGCCCAGCGACGCGGCCGCCGCGCGCAGGGCCACCCACTCCACGGCCGCGATCCCGACCACGGCCAGGCCGGGCACGGCGCCCGCGAACCAGCCGACGAGCGCCGCCAGCGCGGCCGCTCCGACGAGGAGCGCCGGAGCGACGAGCCAGCCCGGCAAGAGCCGCGGCGCCTCCGCCCAGGCGGCCAGCCGCTCCGGGTGGAGCTCGGCCCGCACGTCCTCGCCCAGCACCGCCAGGTCCTCTCGCAGGTCCAGCCGCGGCGCGAGATCCCCCACCGCGCCCTGCCGCGATCGCACCTCCCCTGCGCTGGCCGGCGCGAGCAGCCACGACGCGAGCAGGTCCGAGCCTGGGCGCGTGCGGGCCGTACAGAGGAGCTCGAAGAGCGAGCCCTTGCCGAAGAGGTCGAGGTCGCGCGCGTAGGGGTGGTCCTCGGACGAGTAGCGCTCCCCATCGTCGCCGCGCCCGGCCCAGCTCCCGTCGAGTCGCGCGAGCCCCGCCTCGTGAAAGACCACCGCTCGGCGGGCGCGGGCGAGCGCGCGCAGGGTGCGGTCGTGCCAGACCATGAGCGCGACGAACCCGGCGGCGGGGACGAGCATCCAGAACGACGAGAGCCGGCCCAGGGCGAGGGCGGCGACGCCCACCGCCGCCAGGGCCGCGAAGACCGCCAGGCGGAGGAGCGCGATGCGCGCGTCGCGCCGCTCCCAGCCCGCCACCGCGACGCGGCGCGTGGCGAGCCGCTCTTGCAGCAGGGCGCGCGGGTCGTGCATGCGGCGAGGGTAACCCGCGACGCGTCGGCAGGGTTGTTCTGAATGCCCGGGACCGAGCCGGGACGGGCGTTCAGGACAACCCTAAACGGCTGCGCTAAGTAAGGGGCGTCGAGGAGGACCGCCCATGCCCCGTCCGCTGCTCGCCATCCCGCTCGCCCGCGCGCAGCAAGACCTCGCGCTCCTCGCTCGCATGGCGAACCGTCACGGGCTCGTGGCCGGCGCGACCGGCACCGGCAAGACCGTCACCCTGCGCGTCCTCGCCGAGGGTTTCTCGCGGTTGGGAGTCCCGGTGTTCATGGCCGACGTGAAGGGCGATCTCTCCGGCCTGGCGCGCCCTGGCGACGGAGCGGGGCCCGTGGCGGAGCGGGTGCAGCAGCTCGGCCTGGCCGACTTCCGGTACGAGGCGTGTCCGGTCGCGTTCTGGGACGTCTTCGGGAAGCAGGGTCATCCGGTGCGCGCCACCGTCTCGGATCTCGGGCCGCTCCTCCTCGCCCGCATCCTGGGGCTGAACGAGATCCAGGAGGGCGTGCTGCAGCTCGCCTTCAGCGTGGCCGACGACGCCGGCCTGCTGCTCCTGGATCTGAAGGACCTGCGCGCCATGGTGCAGGACGTGTCCGACCGCGCGGCCGAGCTCAGGGCGCGCTACGGCAACGTCTCCACCGCGAGCGTGGGCGCCATCCAGCGCGCGCTGCTGGGGCTGGAGGCGCAGGGCGGCGAGAAGCTCCTCGGCGAGCCGGCGCTCGACCTCGACGACCTCATGCAGACGGTGGAGGGCGGGCGCGGGGTGGTGAACATCCTCGCTGCGGACGAGCTCATCCGCGCGCCGCGCGTCTATGCGACGGTCCTGCTGTGGATGCTCTCCGAGCTCTTCGAGCGGCTGCCGGAGGTGGGCGATCCGGAGAAGCCGCGGCTCGTCTTCTTCTTCGACGAGGCGCACCTCCTCTTCGACGATGCGCCCCGGGCGCTCCTGGAGCGCATCGAGCAGGTGGTGCGGCTCGTCCGCTCGAAGGGGGTGGGCGTCTACTTCGTCACCCAGAACCCGCTCGACCTCCCGGACACGGTGCTGGGGCAGCTCGGGAACCGCGTCCAGCATGCGCTCCGGGCCTTCACCCCGCGCGATCAGAAGGCGGTGCGGGTTGCGGCCGACACCTTCCGCGCTCGTCCCGGGCTCGACGCGGCGGAGGTCATCACGCAGCTCGGCGTCGGCGAGGCGCTCGTCTCCCTCCTCCAGGAGGACGGCACGCCGGCGCCGGTGGAGCGCGCGCTCGTGCTCCCTCCCGCGAGCCGTCTCGCGCCGCTCACGCCCGCCGAGCGAGCCGAGGTGGTGCGCGGCTCGCCGCTCTTCGGCCACTACGAGCAGGTGGCCGAGCGGGAGTCGGCCTACGAGAAGCTGCGCGGACGCGCCGAGGTGGCGCAGCAGAGCCGGCCGGCGCCGCGCGGTCGGGGAGGGTGGAGCGCGCCGCGCGGGGCCGGCGAGTCCGCCCTGGACATGGCGGCCTCGGTGGCGAAGAGCGCCGCCCGCGCGGCCGGGACGCAGCTCGGACGCGAGATCATGCGCGGGGTGCTGGGATCCTTGTTCGGCGGCGGCGGTCGGCGGCGGTGAAAGCGGCGAAGAATGGCGAGCGGTCGCTCATTCGCATCGGCGTGTCCGCCTGCCTGCTCGGCCAGAACGTCCGCTACGACGCCGGGCACAAGCGAGACGCCTTCCTTACCGAGCTCCTCGCGCAATTCGTCCGCTTCGTCCCGGTCTGCCCGGAGGTGGAGCTCGGGCTCGGCACGCCACGCGAGGCCATCCGCCTCGTGCGGGACGGCGGTCTCGTGCGCTTGGTCGGCCGCACCTCCGGGTCCGATCACACCGAGCCCATGCGCCGCCTGGCTGAGGAGCGGGTGGCGGAGCTCTCCCGCCTCGACCTCGACGGCTACGTCCTCAAGAAGGACTCGCCCTCCTGCGGGATGGAGCGGGTGAAGGTCTACGGGGGTGCGGTCGTCACCCGCGCCGGACGAGGTGCCTTCGCGGCGGTGCTCCTCGACCGCCTGCCGCTGCTGCCGGTCGAGGAGGAGGGGCGCCTGAACGACCTCGCGCTGCGCGAGAACTTCGTGGAGCGCGTGTTCGCGCACCGCCGCCTCCGCGAGGTCTTCCGGCGCCGCTGGACGGTGGGCGAGCTGGTCCGCTTCCACGCGCGGGAGAAGCTGCTCGTGCTGGCCCATCGGCCCGCTGCGTACCGGGAGCTCGGGATGCTGGTGGCGGCGGCGAAGGGCGCCCCGCGCGCCGAGCTCGCCCGGCGTTATGGAGAAGTTTACTCGAAGGCCCTGGCGCGGCCCGCCACGCGCGGTCGCCACGTGAACGTGCTCCAGCACATGGCTGGCTACTTCAAGGACCT
>DASPZP010000161.1:0-17909 GCA_035636195.1 Anaeromyxobacteraceae bacterium | reverse complement strand
GCCTCAGCCGGCGATCAGGCGCGCGACGAGCTCGCGCAGCGCCTCGGCATCGATGGGCTTCGACAAGGTCGGGCGGGTGTTCCGCTCCAGAAACGCAAGCGCGCGCGGCGTAAACGCTCCGCCGGTGATGAACGCGACGCGTCCGGCCAGCTCCGGCCGCGTCAGCTCGAGCTGCTCGAACAGCTCGATGCCGTCCAGCTCTGGCATCTGCAGGTCGAAGAGGATGGCGTCCCAGCTCTCACCCGCCCGGATGCGGCGCAGGGCCTCGCCGGCGGAAACGAGGGCCGTCACGTCGTGGTCCCGCTCGAGCAACCGCCCGTACGCGCGCACCAGGATCTCCTCGTCGTCGACGATGAGCACGCGGCGGCGCCCTGAGGCGGAGGGTGCCGCCGGCTGGGCGGACGGCGGCTGCTGGCCAGCGAGGGCGAGCGTGACGCGCACGATCGAGCCGCGGCCCGGCTGACTCGACACGTCGATGCGGCCGCCGGAGGCCTCCACCAGCGCCCGCGCGAAGGAGAGCCCCAGCCCCATTCCCTGACCAGGCCCCTTGGTGGTGAAGAACGGGTCGAACATGTGCGCCCGGACGTGCGCGCTCATCCCGACTCCGGTGTCGCTCACCGCGACCTCGACCGCGTTGCCCGTGGCGGAGGCGGTGAGCTTCACCTCGTGGTCGGCGACCGGGCCCTCCGGGATGGCCTGGGCGGCGTTCACGAGCAGGTGCAGGAACACCTTGCGTAGACCGCCCGGGTGCGACAGCACGCGCGGCAGCTCATCGGGGATGTCGAGCGTCAGCCGTGCCCGGTGCACCACCTCGTGCCGCGCCACCGCCACGCCGGCCTGGATCTCCTCGCGCAGGTCGCACGGGACCGGATCCCCAGCCTCCACGGGGCGCCCGACCGACCGCAGCGCGTCCACCGTGTCGCGGATGCGCGCGACGCCTTGGCACGTCTCGTCCAGCACCTCTCTCACCTGAGGGAGCGCATCTGCGCCGGCCGCTCCCTGCGCCCATGATTGGAGGAGGTCCTGCAAGAAGCCGAGGTTGGTCGTGATCCAGGCGAGGGGGTTGTTGATCTCGTGCGCGACGCCGGCCGCGAGGGTGCCGACCGCCGTGAAGCGCTCGCTGGCGAGCTGCTGGTCGGCCACCGCCCGCAGGTCGGTGACGTCGGTCAGGGTGCCCGCCATCCGCGTGGCGCGTCCCTCGGCATCGCGCGCCGCCACCTTGCCGCGCGCCCGCACCCAGCGCCAGCCGCCGGTGCGGTGCTTCACCCGGTACTCGACCTCGAGCCGCGCCGTGCGGCCCTCCTGGTGGTCCAGGATCGCCTTCCAGGTCCGGGCCAGATCGCTCGGGTGGACCACCTGCTCCCACTCTCCCAGGGTCACCGCCGAGGTGGACGGCTCGATGGGCGCGATCTCGGCCCAGCGCGGATCGAAAGAGAGGCGGCCTGCCGGGATGTCCCAGTCCCACAGCGCATGCGCCCCGCCCTCCAGCGCCAGCCGGAGCCGCTCGCCGCTCGCCGCGAAGGCGGCCTCGGAGCGGTCGCGCGCGGTGATGCTGGCCAGGAGGTCCTCGAGCTCGTCCCGCCCCTCGGCGGCCGCGCTCGGCGCGACGAAGAGGTGGTTGCGGTACACCCGACCCTTGTAGATGACGACCGGGTGCATGCGCAGGAGGTTCCGCAGGGCCCCGGTGCTCCAGGCCCGCCGGTCGTACCGCCACAGCCCGACGATGGGGTGCTCTCTCGCGAGTCGCTGCAGCGCCTGCTCGTATTCGAGGAGAAGCTCGAGCGTCGGAGCGCTCTCGAACAGCCAGCGCGGTTCCGCGCTCACGCGGAGCGCCGCGTAGCCGTCGCGCAGGGCGTCCTCGGCCCGCCCGGCGAGCACGGTGGCTGCCTGGCCGGGGCGCAGCACGCCGGCCCCGAAAAAGCCGTCGCGATCGCTCGCGAGCGCGAGTGCCCCGGATGCCAGCGCCTGGCCAGCGTCCGCCCCCCCCGCACGGAGGTGAGGGAGGATGCGCGCGGCGGTGTCCTCTTCGGCGAGGTGGACGCAGCGCTCGTGGCGCTCGAGCCCCAGCCGGAGGAACATTCCGGCCACCTCGGCGGCCTCGCCGTCGTCCTCGAAGAGGAGCGCGGCGTGATCGAGCGGCGCGAGCAGGCGCAGGCCGTCCGCCAGCGTCCCAGGCTCCTCCTGGACGCCCCCGGACTTCGGCCCGCCGCCCTCGCGGCGGCTCATGGTTGGACCCCTCCCCCCATGGTGCCGAATCTGCCCGATCACCACCGGGCGTCAAGTAGCGCGGGCCGGTGAAGGTCCGCGAGACCTGGGGTCACCGAGCGTGAGTGTGGCGTGACCCTCACCCATCCGGCGCCCGTGGAAACAGGACCTTCGGCCTCGCTCGTTCAGCCTACCAGCGCACATCCGGCGCCGACAGCGCGCGCTCCGGCGGCGATCTGCCTCACCAGCGCGCGCAAGCCTTCCGGCTCGACCGGCTTCTGCGCCATCGGGCGCGTGTTCCGCTCCAGGAACGACTGCGCGCGCGGAGTGAAGGCGCCGCCGGTGACGAACGCGAGGCGCGTCACCAGCTCGGGCCGGATGCGGTGCAGCCGCTCGAAGAACTCGACCCCGTCGACGACCGGCATCTGGAGGTCGCAGAGGATGACGTCCCACGACTCGCCCGCTGAGATGCGCTGCAACGCATCGGCGGCCGAGCAGAGGGCCGTGATGTCGTGGTCGCGCGCCAAGATCCGCGCGAAGGAGCGCATGAGCAACTCCTCGTCATCGATGAGCAGGACACGAAGCTTTTCCACTGCCAATGCCCCCCTCAGGGCACATGGATCCGATTCGAACCTGCATCCACTACTTTGCGGCCGATTGAGGTCATCATCCTTCAGTGTATGCCGTTGCGCAACTCCTCGGCCCGAGGAGCCTAACTCGAAGGGACCAGCGCGCCCTTCCTCCGCTTGACGAGCGGGTCGTCCGTTATCTAAGAAGTAAGGATGCCGGACGCACTGCCCATCCGCGAGGCCTCGCCGCGAGAGCCGAATGAAATCGCGCAACTCCTGCCGCTGTTCGTCAAGCTCGAGGGGCGCAGGGTGCTCGTCGTCGGCGCGGGGAGCATCGGAACGTCGCGAGTGCGCCAGCTCGCCATGGCCGGGGCGAGGGTGCGGCTCGTCGCGCCCGAGATCTCCGCGGAGGCGGCAGCGCTCGCCGACGAGGTCCACCAGCGCCCCTTCGCACCCGCCGATCTCGACGGAGTCTGGCTGGCGGTCGCCGCGGCATCACCCATCGTGAATGGCGAGGTGGCGCGCGCAGCCGAGGAGCGCCGCGTCTTCGTGAACGCCGTGGACGATCCTGCGCGCGCCTCCGCCTACACGGGCGGGGTGGTCCGGCGGGGTGGGGTGGTGGTCGCGATCTCCACCGAGGGCCGCGCGCCCGCACTGGCCGGGCTCCTGCGCGAGGCGGTGGAGGCCTTTCTGCCGGTTGACCTCGGGGAATGGGTGCAGCGGGCGGAGGGGCTGCGCACGGAGTGGAAGCGGGCGCGCGTGCCGCTCGCCGACCGGCGACCGCTCCTGCTGCAAGTGCTGGTGGAGCGGTACGCGACCGCGACCCCGACCGCGACCGCGACCCCATTCGGGCCGTCCGCTTGACCGGACGTGTGTCCGTTAAATAAGAGTATGTCGTGATCGCGCACGCCTACTCCCGGAGGATCCCGTGAACGGCTTCGTCTCGCTCGTCGGCGCCGGCCCCGGCGACGCCGACCTCCTCACCCTCCGCGCTGCCGACCGGCTGGCGCGGGCCGACCTCGTCCTCTACGACGCGCTCGTCGATGGAGCGGTGCTCGCGAGGGCCCGCCAGGCGCACTGCTTCTTCGTCGGCAAGCGCGCCGGGGCCCACTCCATCCGGCAGGAGACGATCCACCGCATCATGATCGACGCCGCGCGCCTGGGAAAGCGGGTGGCGCGCCTGAAGTGCGGCGATCCGTTCGTGCTGGGCCGCGGCGGCGAGGAGGCGCAGGCGCTCGAGGCGGCCGGCGTGCCTTACGAGATCGTGCCGGGCCTCTCCGCCGCGCTCGCCGCGCCCGCGCTTGCGGGCATCCCCGTCACGCATCGCGGGATCGCCTCCGGCTTCGCGGTCGTCTCCGGGCATGCGCCGGAGGCCTGGTCCGCGATCGATGGCCTCGCCCCGGGAAGCCTCACGTTGGTGGTGCTGATGGGGCTCGCCACCCGCGCCCCTCTCGCCGCTCACCTCCTCGAGCGCGGCTGGCCGGCGGCTACTCCTGCCGCCATCCTGTTCGCGGCGGGCACGGCCGAAGCCAGCACCTGGATCGGCACGCTCCGGACGCTGGGCGCCGCGCCGGTGCCGCCGCAGGGCGGCGCACCCGGCACCATCGTGGTGGGCGAGGTCGTCTCGCTCGCCCGTGGCGTGGCGGCGGCGTGCAACGAGCCAGAGCTCCTCGCAACGGCGAGCGCCGCCGCGACGAGCGCGAGAGAGACACCATGAGCGACGCAGCGCAGGGCCGTGGCCGCCAGGGTTTCGCGGCCGCCGCGGACATCGATCTCTTCCTGGAAAAGCTCGAGGCCTTCGAGCGGGGCGAGATCTCCGCCGAGGCCTGGCGCGCGTTCCGGCTCGTGAACGGCGCCTATCCCCAGCGGCAGGAGAGCGACCTCTCCATGCTGCGGGTGAAGATCCCGCAGGGCGTGGTCACCGCCGCCCAGCTGGAAGCGTTCGGCGAGGTCGCCGACCGCTACGCGCGCGGCTTCGGCCACTTCACCACCCGGCAGAACCTGCAGCTCCACTTCCTGCGCCTCCACGACGTCGAGCCCGTCATGAGGCGTCTGGCGGAGGCGGGCCTCACCTGCCGGGAGGCCTGCGGCAACTCGGTGCGCAACATCACCGCCTGCGCGCTGGCCGGCGTGGCGGCGGACGAGGTGTTCGACCCCACCCCGTACGCCGAGGCTGTCACGCGCCATCTGCTGCGCCACCCGCTCTCGGCCTCGCTGCCGCGCAAGTTCAAGATCGCCTTCGAGGGCTGCCCCGAGGACCACGCCTTCGCTGCCATCCACGACATCGGCTTCCGGGCCCGCGTCCGGGTGGAGGGGAGCCGCACGACGCGCGGCTTCCGCGTCCTGGCAGGGGGCGGCACCGCCACCGTTCCCACGTCGGCCCGCGTGCTCGTCGACTTCCTGCCGGCCGGGGAGGTGCTCGCGCTGTCCGAGGCGGTGGTGCGCGTCTTCCACCGGCTGGGCGACTACGAGCACCGACAGCGCAGCCGCCTCAAGTTCCTCGTCCGGCAGCTCGGCTGGGAAGGCTTCCAGCGGGAGGTCGAGGTGGAGCTCACGAGCCTGCGGCAGAGCGGCGTGCCGCCGCTGCCGTTCGATCCGGAGCACCCGCCCGAGGAGGGGCCGCCCTCCTGGGAGCGCCCCGCTCCGCCCGCGCCGGCCGAGCTGGCGGCGCTCGTCGAGGCGACGCCGCCGCGCGGCCCGGGCGTCGTCCCCGAGCTGCGGCCGGCCGACGCTGGAGTGGACGGCTTCGCCGCCTGGCGCGAGAGCAACGTCAGCCCACAGCGGCAGGCCGGCTTCGTCACCGCGACCGTCACCCTCCCGCTCGGCGACGTGACGGGTGGACAGCTGCGCGCCCTCGCCGCGCTGGCGAGGTCCTTCGGCGACGGCGACGCCCGCGTGACCCAGACGCAGGGGCTCTTGTTGCGCTGGGTTCGCGCAAGCGAGGTGCCGGCACTCTACGAACGGTTCGCGGCGGCCGGTCTCGGCACGGACGGCGCGGGCACGCTCGCGGACGTGGTGAGCTGTCCGGGCACGGAGACCTGCCGGCTGGCCGTCACGGCCTCGCGCGGGGCGGGCCGGCTCCTCGGCGAGCACCTGCGGGCGAACCCGCGGCTGGCCGCCGCCGTGCCGGGCCTCTCGCTGAAGGTGAGCGGCTGCCCGAACGGCTGCAGCCAGCACCACATCGCCGGCCTGGGCTTGCAGGGAAGCGTGCGCAAGGTCGGGGGGCGCGCGGTCCCGCAGTACTTCGTCATGCTCGGTGGCGGCGTCGGGGACGAGGGCGCGCGGTTCGGGCGGCTCGCCGCCAAGGTCCCCGCTCGGCGGCTGCCGCAGGCAGTGGAGCGCCTCGTCGCCCTCTACCTCGCGGAGCGCGCCGTGGGCGAGACCGCCAGCGCGTTCTTCGCTCGCGTGCCGGTGGAGCGCGCCAAGGCGGCCCTGGCGGAGCTGGAGGCGCTGTCGGCCGAAGCGGCGGCGCCAGATGACTTCGAGGACCTGGTCGAGGAGGCGCCATCCGTCGAGGCGGCGGCGTCCGTGGCGTAGGGCCGTCGGTTCCGGCGGCGGGGGATGAACCCCCGCCCTACCTCGCTGCGACCGCGTAGGGCGGGGGCTTGTCCCCCGCCGCTCACCACGCTACCGGAGGTCGTGCCCCGTCGTGGCGGGCACGAGCTTCCCGTACTTCACGCCCTTGGTCGCGACGAGGCCCTCCCCCATGCGCACGACCTCGCGCCCGCCGCCGCGCAGCACGAGCACCTCGAGGCAGTTGTGCTCGTCCATGTGGACATGCAGCGCCGAGACCACCGCGCGGTGGTTCTCGTGCTGGATGTGAGCGAGCTTCTGCGCCAGGCTCGAGGCGTCGTGGTCGTAGACGAGCGTCACGACGGCCACCTTCTCCCCGTCGTCCTTCGAGCGCGACCACTCACGCTGCACGAGCGCATCGCGGATGAGGTCGCGGACCGCCTCGGAGCGATTCTCGTAACCCTTCTCCGCGATCACCTCGTCGAAGCGCGCCAGCAGCTCCTGCTCCAGCGAGATGCCGATGCGCTCGATCATGGCTAGCTCCGGGTGCGAGGCGACGGAGGGCACCGTTAGCAGGCGGGTAGGCCCTCCGCAAGGCGAGACCGACCCGGTCGGGGCGCTGCGCCGGCCCGTTCCAGCGCAAAAGTCAGAGAGGTGGCCCTCGGTACGGCTCCATCCGGCTTCACTCGCGCGCTGCGCGAACAGGCGCTCGTCGATGGCGAGCTCCCCGCCGCGACGCGGTCGCTGATCGTCGACGGCGTGCGCGGCTGGCTGTACCCGGTGCGGTCCGAAGCCGGAGACGACTTCCAGCTCTTCCTGTGGTTCGACGGGAGCGCCTATCAGGTGAAGGTGGCGAGCCCGGACGTCGAGGCGCACTGCTCGCACACCTGCCACCTGTTCGCGGGCGGCCGCCTCTGCCTCGGCGAGGAGGCGGGGGGCGGCGTCCCGACGCTCGTCTCCGCTTACGCGCGGAGCGTCGTGTGGGCGAATGGGTTCAGCGTCTACCTGCGCCGCGGAACCTTTCCCTTCTGACCCGGAGGAGCGACGAATGGCACAGCTCGATCTCGAACGCCTGCGCACGGTGGTCCTCGACAGCCGCCGCAGTGGCGAGGCGCGGCCTCGGGAGCGGCGCCGCCAGATCTTCGTCGATCCCAGCGGGCGGGTGCTGCTGGGCGACGACGTCGGCCAGGACGAGGGGCGCCAGCTCTCCGAGGTGCACCAGGCCGTCTTCGCCGCCCCCAAGGATTGACGGGATGTTCGTCTGCGACTGGGTCCTGCGCGACATCGGCGCGGACCTCGCCGCCCTTCCGCCGGAGCGCGGCGGTGCCCTGCTCGGCCTCCCCGGGAGGGCGCTCGTCACCCACTACGAGCCGGACCCCGCGGCCGCGTCCGGCGCTCGGAGCTGGGCGCCCTCACGCGCACTGGCGACCCGCGTGAAGCAGCTCGAGCGCGAGGACGGGCTCGAGCTGAAGGGGCTCGTGCACTCGCATCCCTGCGGCCTCGACCGCCCCTCCGAGCAGGACGCGCTGGAGCTGGGGGAGGGGCTCCGGCGGAACGGCCACCTCGCTGCGTACCTCGCGCCCATCGTGTGCGAGGGCGCTTCGCCGCCGCGGTCGCCGTACGAGCTCGCGCTGGGCGCCGGCAAGATCGCGTTCTTCGCAGGCTGGCGGGCCGGCGCCGGGGCCGCGCGGGTGGCCCCGCTCGCCGTGAAGGTCATCCCGCTCTGGCGCGATCTCACCCGCCTCGCCGCCGAGCTGGGCGAGGGCGTGCCAGAGGTCTTCGCCTCGGGGCGCGCGGCTCCGGCTGGCCCGGCCGGGCTGCTCTCGCTCGACGGGCTCGAGCTCGTGGTCCTCGCGAGCGAGCTCTATCCGGCCGTGCCACCGATCCTCCTCGCCACCCCCCGCGGCGGCCCGACCGAGCAGCTCGACCTGCGCTGGCGACTCGACGCGCCGGAGGAGGAGCGGCTCACCCGCGCCGTGCGCGAGCACGTCGCGCCCCCCGGCCCCTACCGGCGGGTCTTCGGGCCTCCAGGTGGCCCCGGCCAGACGGAAGATCCCGCGCGCGCGGGGCGGGCCGCGTGGACGGCCCGCTTCGAGGGCCCAGCCGCCGCGGCGCGCGCGAGCACCCTCGCGGCGGCGCTCTTCGCCCGCAGCGCGGGCCTGCTCGGGCCGGCCCTCGGCGCGCGGAGCGCGCTGGTGGCCGGGTGCGGCTCGGTCGGCTCGTACGTCGCCGAGCAGCTCGTCCGCGCGGGCGTCGGCGAGGTGACGCTCCTCGATCCCGAGCCGGTCGCCGCGGAAAATCTGTCACGCACCGTGTATGAGGCGGCCGACGTGGGCGCGCCCAAGGTGGCGGCCCTGGCGCGGCGGCTCCTGCGGATCGCGCCCGCGCTGCGCTGCCGGGAGGTGCCGGCCGCGCTGGAGGCACTCCCCGTGGTCGAGCTCGACGCGATCATCCGCGGCGCCGACCTGGTCGTGGCCGCCACGGACGACCCTGCGGCCCAGCGGGCCCTGAACCGCTTCGCCTACGCGCGCGGGAAGCCGGCCCTGTTCGTCGGCCTCTACGCCGGCGCGCAGGGCGGCGAGGTCATCGTGAGCGTGCCGGAGCGGACCGCCTGTTACCTGTGCGCCACCCGCACCCGCCACGAGGCCGAGCGCGCCGCCGGGCGGGTGGAGCGCGGCGCCGACTACGGCACGGGCCGGCTGCCGGGTGAGGCGGCGCTCGCGGCCGACATCCAGCACGTGGCGAGTGCGGCGGTGAAGCTGGGGCTGTCCTTGCTCGCGCCCGACGACGGCGCGGCCGCGCTGCGCGGCTTCGCGGAGGAGGTCGTGGCGGAGGGGATGCCCTACCTCACGCTCTCGATGGTCCCCCGCTACTGGTTCTACCCCCGCCTCTTGGGCGAGGTGCCGGGGCAGGGCGCCTACCAGGCGGTCTGGCTCAGCCCGCTCCGCACCGAGGGCTGCCCGGTCTGCGGCGCAGCCGAGGCGCGGGTCGACCCCAGTCAGGTGCCGCTGCGGGCCCCATCGCGAGAGGCGCTCGAGGCCGCCCTTCGCGACGGATGACGGGCGGGCGGAAGAGCGGTACATCCCGCCCATGGACTTCTCTTCCCTCGACGCGCACCCGGCCCTGGCACGCGCGCTGGCGGAGCACGGCTACGAGCACCCGACTCCGGTGCAGGCCGCGGTGCTCGAGCCTCACGTTCGCGGTCGCGATCTCCTCGTCTCCTCGCGCACCGGCTCGGGGAAGACGGTCGCCTTCGGGCTCGTGCTGGCCGAGACGCTCCTCGGCACGCGAGAGCGGTTCGAGCCCTCGCGAGCCCCGGGGGCGCTGGTGGTGGCGCCCACCCGCGAGCTGGCGCTGCAGGTGCAACGCGAGCTCTCCTGGCTCTTCGCCGGGACCGGCGCCCGCATCGCCGCCTGCGTGGGCGGGATGGACCCGCGCCGCGAGGCGCGCACGCTGGCGGAGGGCACGCACGTCGTGGTGGGCACGCCGGGGCGGCTGCGCGACCACCTCGACCGGCGGAACCTCTCCCTCGCCAAGCTGCGCGTGCTCGTCCTCGACGAGGCCGACGAGATGCTCGACATGGGCTTCCGGGAGGAGCTGGAGGCGCTCCTCGGGGCCGCCCCCGCCGAGCGGCGGACCATCCTCTTCTCGGCCACCCTGCCGCGGCCCATCGTGGAGCTGGCCCGCCGCTACACGCGCGAGGCGGTGCGGGTGACGGGGACGCCGCCCGAGGAGGCGCACGCCGACATCGTCTACCGCGCCCACCTCATCGCGCCCCGCGAGCGGGTTCACGCGCTCGTGAACGTCCTTCGGGCAGAGGAGGCGGAGAGCGCACTCGTCTTCTTCTCCACCCGCGAAGGGGTGAACCACGGGGCCGCGGCGCTCATCGAGCGCGGGTTCGAGGCGGTGGCGCTCTCGGGCGAGCTGACGCAGCAGGAGCGGACTCGCGCCCTGAAGGCGCTCCGCGACGGGCACGCCCGGGTGCTGGTGGCGACCGACGTCGCCGCGCGCGGGCTCGACCTGCCCACGGTGGGACTGGTCGTGCACGCCGAGCCGCCGCGGGACGCGCAGGCGCTGCAGCACCGGAGCGGCCGCACCGGCCGCGCCGGTCGCAAGGGCCTGGCGGTGCTCCTGGCTGCGCCTCCGGAGCGCTTCCGTCTGGAGCGCATGCTGCGAGACGCCGGGGTGGCGCCGGTCTGGGCGCCGGTGCCGCCTCCCGAGTCGGTGCGCGAGCGCGATCGCGAGCGGCTGGGGGCGGAGCTGGCGCGGGCTGCGGCGGACGCGAGCGAGGAGGAGCTCGCGGCCGCGCGCGCGCTCGCCGAGGACCAGGATCCCCTGCGCCTCCTGGCGGCGCTGCTCCGCCGCGAGGTCGGCCGCCACCCGGCGGCGGAGGAGCTGCCCGAGACGGCGCGCGCAGCCCGCGAGGTCTCGACGCCCCGGGCTCGGCGCGAGGCGCGGCCGGCAGCGTCCGTCAAGCGGGGCGCCGAGGGCGTCTGGTTCAGCCTCTCGATCGGTCGCGAGAAGAAGGCCGATCCGAAGTGGATCCTGCCGCTCGTGTGCCGCCGGGGCGACGTGACGCGCGAGGCGGTGGGCAGGATCCAGGTGCTCCCGCGCGAGACGCGCTTCGAGATCGCGGTCGCGGTGGCGCCCGCCTTCGAGAAGGCGGCCCGCGCGCCCGACCCGCGCATGCCGGGCGCCCGGATCGTGCGCGTCAGCGGGCCGGCAGCTTGAGCCCCTGCTCGATGAGCCGGAGCAGCACGCCTGCGTTGGCCCGGGCGTCGTTCACCGGGTCGTGGTCGTGGGCAGTCGGCCGCAGGTGCTTCCAGGTGGCGAAGCCGTCCTTCATCATCCCGCAGTAGAGGTCGCCGATGCGGCGGCCGCTCCAGCCGAACGGGTTCCGGCCCAGGTACGCGTGGAAGTAGTAATTCACCCACTGCCAGTCGAAGGCGAGATTGTCGGAGCAGAAGACGGGCTTTCCCTTCGAGTGCGCCGCGAGCCAGGCCTCGAAGCGCTCCATCACCGGGCCAGGCTCCTCGAAGCGCAGGTGCTGCTCGCGCGAGACGCCCGAGATGGCCAGCGCCTGCGGATCCCAGCGCTCGGAGACCGGCCGCACCTCGCCCTTGAACGTCTGGCCGAGCGACGGCTCCACCACCACCGCGCCGAAGGAGACCATGGAGAAGAGGTGCGGAGCGGGGCCGTCGGCCTCGACGTCCACCACGATGAGGGACATGCCCCATCATGGCACGATGCGTCCTGGCGCCGCGAACGGCAGCATGCCGCTGAGAGGAGCGTTCCCCATGGACGGACTGATGATGGACTTCCCGCTGACGCTGGTGCACGTGCTGGAGCGCGCCGGCCAGCTGCAGCGCCGGCAAGAGGTGGTCTCCCGCCAGCCCGACGAGAGCGTGACCCGCACCACCTGGGCGGAGCTGTACCCCCGCATCCACAAGCTCGCCAACGCGCTCGGTCGCCTGGGCGTGAAGCCGGGCGACCGCGTGGCGACCCTGGGCTGGAACCACGCCCGCCACCTGGAGGCCTACTTCGCAGTGCCGGCCATGGGCGGCGTGCTCCACACGGTGAACCCACGCCTCCACCCGTCCGACCTCGCCTACATCGTGAACCACGCGCAGGACGCGGTGCTGCTCGTCGACGACGTACTCCTGCCGGTCCTGGAGCGGTTCCGGGCCGAGGTGAAGCCGCGCCACGTCATCGTGTGGTCGCACGGGCAGCCCGTGCCGGAGGGGATGCTCGACTACGAGTCGCTCATCCAGGACGAGCTCACGACCTTCGAGTACCCGCGCATCGCGGAGGATCAGGCGGCCGGGCTCTGCTACACGTCCGGCACGACCGGCCGGCCGAAGGGCGTCCTCTACTCGCACCGCGCGCTCGTCCTCCACTCGCTCGCCTCGGCGCTGCCGGACGCGCTCGGGATCGGCATGGCCGACGCGATCCTGCCGGTGGTGCCCATGTTTCACGTCAACGCCTGGGGCACGCCCTACACGGCGGCGCTGGTCGGGGCGAAGCTCGTCTTCCCCGGACCGCACCTCGACGCGAAGAACCTGCTGCAGCTCATGGTGCAGGAGAAGGTGACCCTCGCCGCGGGCGTTCCCACCGTGTGGCTGGCGGTGCTCGACGTGCTCGATCGCGAGCCGAAGGCGCACGATCTCTCGGCACTCCGGGCGCTGGTCGTCGGCGGCGCGGCGGCACCGCCGTCGATGATCGAGGCGTACGAGCGGAGGCATGGGCTGAAGGTCGTGCACGCCTGGGGCATGACGGAGATGACGCCCATCGGCACGATCTGCCGGCTCAAGCCCGCGCTCGCGTCGCTGCCGGAGGACGATCGCCTGCGCCTGCGCGCGACGCAGGGACTCCCCATCCCGCTCGTCGAGGTGCGCGCCATGAGTGACGCCGGGCTCGTGCCGTGGGACGGCAAGTCGATGGGAGAGCTGCACGTGCGCGGTCCCTGGATCGCGAAGAGCTACTACGAGAATCCGCAGGAGGCCGACAAGTTCACCATGGACGGGTGGTTCCGCACCGGCGACATCGTGACCATCGACCCGGAGGGCTACGTCCGCATCACCGACCGCACCAAGGACCTCATCAAGTCCGGGGGCGAGTGGATCAGCTCGGTCGATCTCGAGAATGCGCTCATGGGCCACCCCGCCGTGCGCGAGGCGGCGGTGGTGGCCGTGGCAAACCCGCGCTGGGGCGAGCGGCCGGTGGCCGCGGTCGTGCTGCGTGAGGGTGCGCACGCGAGCCCGGAGGACCTGACCGCCTACCTGGAGCCGAGGTTCGCCCGCTTCTGGCTGCCGGACGGCTACCTCTTCGTCGAGCAGATCCCCCGCACGGCCGCCGGGAAGTTCCTGAAGAGCGCGGTCCGCGAGCTGGTGAAGGACTGGCGACCGGCCGTGGACGGCCAGAAGCTCACTTCATTGCCTTGAGCGCATCCACGGTGAGGTGGGCCGAGAGGCAGGTCTCGATGTCCGCCGTCCAGGAGGTCGGGGGCGGCTGACCCTTGAACGTGATGCGGTAGCGGAGCAGCCCGCTCTGGAGTGCATCGAGCAGGTTCAGGTCCTGGTCGAGCTTCATGTCGAGCACCTCCGGCGTCGTGACCGGCGTCGGGCGGGTATAGCTCATGAAGGTCGTGGGCTGGTCGGCCGCGTCGACGAGCGCCACGTCGGCGCTGCTGATGCTGGAGAGGTCGGTCGAGCCGGTGGTGGTGAGCGACAGCATCCGAAGGCTGCCCGTCACGGCGCCGTCCTTGTCGAGACCGGGGAGCTTCGAGCCGAGGTCGAGGTCCCCCTCCCAGGTCACCGCCTGCTCGGGGAGGAGCATGCCTGTCGGGATGGGGGCCCCGGGCACGGTCTGCGAGTGCATCACGAGGCAGATGCGCGGCTCGTCGATGTCGGCGCCGACGAGTGGGCCGCTGCAGCCGGCGAGGGCGAGCGCGAGCGAGGCAACGAGCGAGGGGCGGGCGGTGGTCACGGTTGCGCTCCTAGTGGAAATAGAGGATGAACCCGACCTTCACGTCGGGGATGGCGAGCCGGAGGTTCGGGTCGGCCATGTGGCTCACCGTCAAGCCGCCGGAAGTGAGCTGCTGCGCGGCCGCCTCGGCGCCGTGCACCGACAGCCAGACGCGCGAGAGCCCGCCGCGCACGAAGAAGACGAACCAATCCGGGTGGCCAAGCTCGAGCCCCACCTGCGCGTTGACGAAGGTGTAGCCGACCTGCTGCAGCAGCGGCCGCACGCTGTCCGAGACGGTGGTGAAGCGGCCGACGCTGCTCGCGACGTTGGAGTCGAAGTAGTGGCCTGCCTCGAGCGTGAGCGATGGCGCGATGGGGAAGTAGGGGAGGATGGTGACTCCGCCTCGCACGCCGTACCCTGCGTAGTTGTAGAGCAGTCCGCCGCCGAGGCGGAGGAACTTGAGTGGCCGGTAGAGGAGGGATGCCGCGGCGCCGTCGGGCACACCACCGTCGAGCTGCAGGCCGAACTTGTGCGGACCGCGCCCGGCGCGCAGCATCGCCGTCTCGGGCAGGGTGGTCGGCGAGCCGCCGAGGCCGCCGCCCATGCCCGGGCCGCCGGGGAGCGCAGCCGAGGCGAGCACGACCCTCGCCGCGGTTGCCGCCGGCGCGGCGGGCGCGTCGGCGCGGGCAGACGCGCCGAGGAGCGCGGAGGCGCACATCAGCGCGCAGAGGAGGGGTCGGGTCCTGACCATGGAGAGGCTCCTGCGCCGCGCCGCGGCGGGGAGCGCCGCCGGCAGGGCTCTCGGCTTCCGTCGCAAGCCCCGCGCCGAAGGGTCCGCTCGCCGACGCCGGCGCAAGCTGCCGCAGTGGCTCACCGCCGGCAGCCCCGACGCCCGAGCGCTGCCGCCTCGGGGCAGGGTCATCCCGGCCGGCCGGGTGCTCGAACACTCGCGCTGCGCGAGCGCCGGGGTGCGTTCGGCGGATACACTGCCGCCGATGGACCGAGCGATCCGCCCCCGCCGCAGCGCCCTCTACCTGCCCGGCTCGAACTCGCGCGCGCTCGAGAAGGCGCGCGCGCTCCCGGCCGACGTCCTCCTCTTCGACCTGGAGGACGCCGTCTCGCCGGCTGCGAAGGAGGCGGCGCGGGCGAGCGTCCTGGCAAGCCTGGCCGCGGGAGGCTTTGGTCGCCGCGAGCGCGTCCTGCGCGTGAACGGCGCCGGGACGCCGTGGGCGGCTGCAGACCTCGCCGCCGCCGCCCGCTCCGGCGCGGACGCGGTGCTCCTCCCGAAGGTGGAGAGCGCCGGGGCGGTGCGCGATGCCGTGTGTGCGCTCGAGGCCGGCGGAGCGCCGGAGGGGCTCGCGCTGTGGTGCATGATCGAGACGCCGCGGGGCGTGCTCGCCGCGGTCGAGATCGCCGGCGCATCGCCGCGACTCGCCTGCCTGGTCATGGGGACGTCGGACCTGGTGAAGGATCTCGGCGCTCGCCATACGCCCGCACGGGCGGAGGTCGCCACGAGCCTCGGCCTCGTCCTGCTCGCCGCCCGCGCCCGCGGCCTCGCCGCGCTCGACGGCGTGCACCTCGACCTCGACGACGCCGCCGGCTTCGAGGCCGCCTGCCGGCAGGGCCGCGACCTCGGCTTCGACGGGAAGACGCTCATCCACCCGCGCACGCTCGAGGCCGCGAACCGGATCTTCGCGCCCGACGAGGGCGAGCTCGCCGAGGCGCGGCGGATCGTGGCGGCCCACGCCGAGGCCGAGGCGGCCGGGCAGGGCGTGACGGTGCTGGACGGCCGGCTCGTCGAGAGACTCCACGTCGAGGCGGCGCAGCGGAGGCTGGCGCTCGCGAGGGCGATCGCGGAGCTCGGCTCGGAGTAAGCCGACCCCGACCGCGACCAAAGCCCGTCCGCCCTGAGCGTAGCGGCGCCGAAGGCGGCGCGTAGTCGAAGGGCCTCGACCTCGACCTCACCCCGCGCTCACCGCCGGCAGCGCCGCCACGAGCGGCGACGGAGTCCCGACGGTCGCGATCCACAGCTGGTGCGAGGCGCGGGTCACCGCCACGTGCAGGCGGCGGCGCGACTCGTCGGTGACGGGGTAGGTGGCGGCGGTGGCGTCGGGCACGATGACGTAGTCGAACTCGAGCCCCTTCACGCTCTCCACGTCGGTGAGGTCGACCCCAGGCTGGAACGAGAAGTCGCCGTCCAGGACGAGACGCGCCTCCGGCAGATCGGCGAGCAGCCGGTGGATGCTCCTCGCCACCTCGGGCCCGCGCGCCACCACCGCCACCGACGCCTGCGGCTCGCGCTCGACGAGGTCGCGCACCGCGCCGGCGAGGAAGAGATGGGCGTGCGCCTCGCTCGGGAAGTCGAAGCGCCCCACGGGAACGCCCTCGCGTCCCGAGCGCAGCGGCTCCGCCGGCGCGAGCGGCCCGAGCACCTCGCGCGCCAGCCGCGCCACGGGAGCCGGGCACCGGTAGGTCGTCGCGAGGCGGCAGGTGGGGGCTCGCTCCGCGCCGAGCGCCGCCAGCATCGGCTCCCAGCCCGCGAAGCCGGAGCTCGTCTGCTGACCTTCGTCTCCGGCGAGCGTGAGGCTGCGGGAGTCCCCGAGCTGGCGGCCCAGGATGTACAGCTCGAACAGCGAGACGTCCTCCGCCTCGTCGATGACGAGGTGGGCCACCCCCCGGCGGCCGCCGCCGGAGCGCCAGGCGCGCAGGAAGAGGAGGAGCGGCAGATCCTCCACGTCGAGCGTGCCCGCCAGCGCCTCCGGCGTGCGGGCGTCGACCGCCTCGCCGTCGAGGGCCACCGTGCGCTCCGGGTCGATGCCTCGCAGGGCCTGCGCCAGCGGCGAGGCGAGCTGGAGGCGCGTGTGGCGGAGCGTCTCCTCCACCGCTGTGACGGGGAGGTCTCCCCGGGCCCCGGCCACCACGCCCGACAGGAAGCCGCGGTCGCTCATGAGCTCGCCGAGCTCGCCGTGCAGCCTCGACCAGCGCTCGGGCGTCCGCCTGCCCGCCATGCGAGGACGGCGTCGCAGCGCCTCGTACAGCGCGGGGTGCCGCTTCAGCCGGGCGACGAGCGGTGGCGTCTCCTCGGAGAGTCGCGGCGGAGGGACGGCGAAGGCGCTCTGGAAGGCGCCGCGCGACCAGCTCTCGAGCGTGCGGACCGGCACCCGTGAGAGGCCGAGCGGCTCGAGCAGGCGCGCGGCGAGCCGGGAGAGGCCGAGCTCCGGCACGACCACGAGCAGCCTCGAGAGCGGATAGTTTCGCGGGTCCTCGAACGCGATCCGCGCCAGCCGGTGCAGGGCGACCGTGGTCTTGCCGCTGCCGGCGCTGCCGGTGACGAGGAGGGGCTCGCCGGCCTCGACCGAGAGCGCGTCGAACTGCTCCTGGTCGAGGAGCGCGGTCACCTCGGGTCGCTCGGCGCGGCTCTTGGCGCCCTCGCCCACGCCGAGCAGGCCGGGCCGGGCCGCGGTGCCGGCCCCGCCGCCGAGCGACGCCGCCCGATCGCCGCGCGACGAGACCCAGCCGGCCTCGCGCCGGGCAAGCATGACTGCTCCGGTCGAGATGCGGACGAGCCGTCCCGCCTGGATGACGACCACGCGCCGCGCCTCCACGCTCCCCTCCGCGAGCCGGCCCGGGAAGCGCTCCTCGTACGCGTCCCCTTCGCGGTAGGCGTAGAAGAGCCGCGCCACCGGCGCGAAGCGCCAGTCGACCACCCGTACCCCGCTCGCCGCGTCGACGAACGTGGCGCGGCCCAGGCAATAGTCGCGCCGCACCTTGCCCTCCCGGACCCGCAGGTGAGCAAAGTAGGGTGAGCCCGGCTCGGGGAGCGGGTCGGCGCGCGAGCGCTCCATCATGGCGCGGACGAGCCCCATCTCCTGGAAGACCGTGGGGAGGTCCTTTGCGGTCGCCTCGACCGCCTGCTCGCGCAGCTCGGAGAGGCGTTCGAGGAGGCCTGGGTCGTTGCGCCCCCGCGCTGGCCGGCGCGCGTGCAGGGCGGCGAGGACGCGCGCGAGGAGCGCCTCTTCCTCCTCGACGAGGAGCCGCTCCTCGGCGGTCAGCGATGCGGTGGGATCGGGCAGAAGGGGAGCTATTTCGCTGCGGAGGGGCTGGAAGTCAACGCGAAGGACGAGGTCGGGGTCGAGGTCGGGGTCGAGGTCGCGGCCG
>DASPZP010000160.1:0-11536 GCA_035636195.1 Anaeromyxobacteraceae bacterium | reverse complement strand
GCGCTGCGCCCGCTCTCGCGCGACCCGCACGTCGTCCTCATCGCCGCGGACGCGCCGCGCTTCGAGGCGGAGCTCACCTCGCCGTCGGCAGACTCCTTCCTCTGTACGTTCGAGGCCTGGCGTGGCGGACGGTGGGCTTACCGCGTCTTGGACTGACGACTTGCTGCCACCGTTGCCGCCTCGCCACAGCGCCGATCCATGCCCTATGGACGGGTTTGGCAGGTACGTCTGACGCGACCTCGAAAGGGCGCGCTCATCCGGGCACGCGGGTCCCGCGCGCGCGGGTCACTCCAGCAGGATGAGGCCGCTTCGTCGAGGCAGAGCGACCCGAGCGGGGGACAAGCGGCGGGCCGCGCGCCGCCGGGTGGCCCTCCCTACGTAACCCCAACCTCTTCGGGTCGAGCCTTCCGCGCCGCACTCCGTAACGTCTCGCCGTGCGCTGCCGCTGGAACGTCGGCGGAGGTTGGCGCAAGTCGAACGTCCAGGGCGCGGTTGTGGCTCGGGACGAGTCCGTCACCGGTCGGCGGGGCGATCGGGTGTGAACGACGCAGAAGACCAGGATGAAGGCTTCGCCGCGGACGGGGGTACCGCACCCGAAGAGCTTGCCCAGCTGCTCCGTGAACGTCTCGTCGCCAGCCTGCCCGGGCTGTTCGACGGTGCGACGCCCGCCGCGAGGCACGACCTCCTGCGACTCGGCCACTGGTTGAAGGTCGCCGGCGGCGGGTTCCTCTATCGACAGGGGGATCCGGGCGACAGCATGTACGTCGTGGTCGCTGGCAGGATGGCCGCGGTCTCCGACGGCCGACCGGGCCTTTCGCGCGTCCTATGGGAGATCCGTCCGGGCGAGAGCGTCGGCGAGATGGGATTGCTCGGCCGCCAGCCGCGCTCGGCGAGCGTGAGGGCGCTGCGCGATACCATCCTGCTGCGGATCTCGGCCGAGGCGTTCCAGCAGCTCGTCGCGGCGCACCCCGACCTGCTCGCCAGCACGACGCGCCTCCTGATCCGCCGCCTCACGGACGCGACGTACCGGCGCGCGCCGGCCGAGAAGGCCCGCAGCGTCGCGCTCGTGCCGCTCAGGCCCGACGATCGGTGGGGGTCCTTCGTCGACCGCCTGCGAATCGCTCTCGAGCGGCGCGGCCCGACGCGGGTCGTTCACCTCGGCGATGCGCGGCGGGCCCTGACGGGAGAGGACGTGACGCGCGAGACGCGCGCGGGGCCCCCGGACGCTCGCGATCTGTCGCTCTCCGCATGGCTGGACGCGCAGGAGCTGGGCCACCAGTGGATGCTGCTCAAGGCGGAGGAGCCCTCGGGGTCATGGGCAAGACGCTGCGTTCGCCAGGCCGACACGGTCCTGCTGGTGGTCCCGTTCGACGCTCCACCGGCACCGGATGACCGCGAGCGCGCCCTGCTCCGGGACCTCGAGCACTCGGGCGCGAGGTGCGAGCTCGTCTTCCTGCATCCGCCCGGCACGGTGGCGCCTACCGCCACGAGCCGCTGGCTCCGGGCGCGGGGCATCGAGAGACACCATCACGTCCGGTTGGATCGTGACGGGGACTTTCGCCGGCTCGCGCGGTTCCTCACGGGCGACGCGGTCGGCGTGGTCATGGCGGGAGGCGGTGCACGCGCCTTCGCGCACATTGGCGTCATCAGGGCGCTTCGCGAGGCCGGGATCGCCATCGACGCAGTGGGGGGCACCAGCCAGGGGGCGATCGTGGCGGCGATGCTGTCGCTGGACTGGGACGACGCCACCATCGAGCGTTCCCATCGCCGCGGCTACACCGAGCGGAACCCCATCGGCGACTACTCCCTCTTCCCGCACCTCTCGCTCGTCAAGGGCAGGCGTCTCGACGCGGCCCTGACCGAGTGCTTCGGCGATGCCGAGATCGAGGACGCCTGGCGACCCTTCTACTGCATCTCGACGAACCTGACCCTGGCGCGGCCCGAGGTCCATCGACGCGGGCCGATGTGGCGGGCGCTGCGCGCGAGCATCTCGCTCCCCGGGATCCTCCCGCCGGCGGTCGTCGGCGAGCACCTGCACGTCGACGGGGGGCTGCTCGACAACCTGCCGGTGGAGGCGATGCGCGAGACGGGGGTCGGCCGCGTGGTGGCGCTCGACGTCGGCGTGAAGCAGGAGCTCCGGATGAGCAAGGGGGCGTTGCCCTCCGCGGGCGAGTTTCTGAAGCAACGGCTCTCGCGCGGCGAGCAGCAGGCCACGCCCGGGTTCGGGTCCATCCTCGTCAAGTCGTTCATGATCCCGAGCATGCAGCGGACGGCGCAGGCGGTCGCCGGGGTCGACCTCTACCTCAACCCGGAACCCGCAGACATCGGGTTCCTCGAGTGGAAGGCACTCGACCGCGCGGTGCGGCTGGGCTACCAGTACGCCAAGGCGCAGCTCGGTCGCCGGAAGCTGGACGGCCTGCTCGACACAGGCGCCACCGTCGAGCTTCAGCGAACCCGATGGGACCCGCGAATTCGCAAATACGACGAGTGACCATGGGCGACGCCGATCGTGTCCAGACCTGATCGCGTGGAGCGCGCGATGACCCTCGGCGGAGGCGTCGACGTCGCCTCATCGCTCGATCCCTGATCGATCCCTGCGATAACTTCCGAGCGTGTCAGGGGTCGCGGGGCGACGTGAACGGGGGACTCGCACGCAGGCGGCACGTGAGCGGGGGGACGGCTGCGGGAAGTCTCTACAGGCCGTCCTCGGCCCGGCCAATGGGGACGACGGCCATCCGCGGTCGAGTCGTTTCGGGGAGGCCGGTTCGCTCTGACGGAGAAGGTTCACGCAGAGCCGAGCGCAGCTTCGAGCGTCCGACGCAGCTCTGGCACCTTGTTTCGAACGGCATCGAGCACGAGCCCGCGATCCACGCCGAAGTACTCGTGCGCGAGGATGTTTCGCATCGCCCTGATCCTCGCCCACGCGATCGTCGGGAACGCAGCCTGGAGGTCCGGCGGGATGCGGCCGGCTGCTTCGCCGATCACGACGATGCTGTAGAGCAACGCGTCCCGGACGATCTCGTCGGACATGAGTTGATCGTCGTCGCGCCCAGAAGCGATCCGTTCGATCTTGCGACACGCCTCGACGATGTCGGCCAGATACAGCTTTGGGTCACGCGACACGTACGCCCTCGCGGTCGACTTCGAGCTTGAGGCGCGGCTTGAGCATCGCCGGGGTAGCGAGATCGACGCGGGCCCCGAGGAGCTCCTCGAGCGCTTCCTTAGCCCCGAAGTACCCGTCGAAGGTGGTTGGCCCGTCGAACTCGACCAGGACGTCCACGTCACTCGTCGCGCTCGCCTCGTCCCGGGCGACCGAACCGAAGACCGACAGCCCTCGGATGCCGAACCTGCGGCGGAGCTCAGGCAGGTGGCTGCGGATCAGAAAGATGGCCTCGTCGCGACGCACGAAAGAAGAGTACCAGCCGCCAGCCACACCCGCACCATGAAGCGGGCAGGGGTGGCAGGGTTCCCGCCCTCCCCTTTCAGAAGGCGTGCAGTGGCCCGCCGGGCGTGGCCGGCAGCGGTCCGCTGCGGCTTCATTCACCCGTCTCGTCTGTCTCGTCCACGGGCCCTCCCTGATCCCGTAACCGACCCGCGAGCCCGCACGAGCGCGCGCGTCACCGCGCGCCGCGGACGGCGGTTGCGGCATCCGCGGCGAACGCGTCG
Source organism: Anaeromyxobacteraceae bacterium (assembly GCA_035636195.1). GTDB lineage: Bacteria > Myxococcota > Myxococcia > Myxococcales > Anaeromyxobacteraceae > Anaeromyxobacter_A. The sequence goes on along the minus strand of DASPZP010000160.1, from coordinate 7,870 downwards.
ACGTCCTCGGGCGCGGTGTCCCAGGCGCACATGAACCGCACGCCGCCCGAGCCGATGAAGTCGTAGAAGCGCCAGCCGCGCGCGCGGAGCGCCTCCGCCGCGCCCTCGGGGAGCGAGGCGAACACGGCGTTCGCCTGCACCGGGTACAGCACCGTCACGCCGGGCACCGCCCGCAGGGCGCGGTCGAGGCGCGCCGCCATCGCGTTCGCATGCGCCGCGTTCCGGAGCCAGGCCCCGTCGCGGAGCATCCCGACCCAGGGAGCCGCGAGGAATCGCATCTTCGAGGCGAGCTGGCCCGCCTGCTTGCACCGCCACTCGAACTCGGCGGCGAGGGCGCGGTCGAAGAAGACGATCGCCTCCCCCACGGCCATGCCGTTCTTCGTTCCGCCGAGGCAAAGCACGTCCACGCCGGCCTGCCAGCTGAGCTCCTTCGGCTTCACGCCGAGCGCCGCCACCGCGTTCGCAAACCGCGCGCCGTCCATGTGGATGCGGAGGCCGTGCGCCTTCGCGCGTGCCCAGATCGCCTTCAGCTCGTCGGGCGAGTACAGGGTGCCGAGCTCGGTGGGCTGCGTCACCGAGACGACGCGGGGCTTCGGATAGTGGATGTCGGCGCGACGCCTCACCATGTAGTCGATCGCGGCAGGCCCGAGCTTGCCGGCTTCGCCGCGGACCGTGAGCACCTTGGTGCCGTTCGAGAAGAACTCGGGCGCCCCGCACTCGTCGGTCTCCACGTGGGCGGTCTCATGGCAGAGGATCGAGTGGTAGGACTGGCACAGCGAGGCCAGCGCGAGCGAGTTCGCCGCCGTGCCGTTGAACGCGAAGAAGACCTCGCACTGGGTCTCGAACGTCTCGCGCAGGAGGTCCGCCGCCTCCGTCGTCCAGCGATCGTCGCCATAGCCGGGGGCGTGGCCGACGTTTGCCTCGCCCATCGCGGCGAGCGCCTCCGGGCAGATGCCCGCGTAGTTGTCGCTCGCGAAGTGGCGGAGGGGGGTGGAGGAGGTCCGGTCGGTCATGGCGGCGGAGTGTACGCTATCGCGGAGCCTACGCTAGCCATCCGCCATGACGGATGGCGGCGATTCAGCACCACCGCGCTCCAGGCAAGGCCGTCGCCGACGCTTCACCCCGGCCCCGGAGTCTTTCCCGCCCAGGCGCGCGTCGTTGTAGACAGGGCCATGCCGACCGCCCTCTCCAGCCTGGAGCGCTGGTTGCCGCCGCCCCTCCTCAGGGCCGGTCCCTTCGACATCGTCTGGTGGCAGTGGCTCGCCTTGCCCGGCATGCTCGTCCTCGCCTGGGCGGTGGGGAAGTTGCTCGGCTGGCTCACGCGCCGCCTCGTCGGCAGGCTCACGGAGAGGACGAGCACGCAGTGGGACGACCTCCTCCTCACGCGGCTGGGTGCGCCGCTCACGCTGTTCTGGTCGGTGGCCGCAGCCTGGGCGCTGAAGCTGCCGCTCGGGCTCAGCGAACCGGCGCAGGGGCGCGTCGACCGGGTGCTGCGCCTGGCGGCGGTCGCCACCCTCTTCTGGGCGGGCGTCCGTGCCGTCGACGTCGGGTTTCGCATCCTGGCCGAGACGCCTACCGCCAAGGCGAGCGGCATCGGGCGCGGGCTCCTCCCCATGCTCCGCCGCGCGACCCAGATCGCGGTGATGGCCATGGCGATCGTGGCCGTGCTCACCGACATCGGCTACCCCGTCGCGAGCCTCCTCGCCGGGCTCGGCATCGGCGGCCTGGCGCTCGCCTTCGCCGCCCAGAAGACGCTCGAGAATCTGTTCGGCTCGGTGTCGATCAGCGTCGATCGACCGTTCCAGGTGGGCGACTTCGTACGGGTCGAGGGTGGGCTCGTCGGTACCGTCGAGGAGCTGGGCCTACGCTCCACCCGCATTCGCACGCTCGACCGGACCGTCGTCACCATCCCCAACGGCAAGCTCGCCGACCAGCGCATCGAGACCTTCGCGGCGCGCGATCGCTGCCGGCTCTTCTTCGCGATGGGGCTCGTCTACTCGACGACCGCCGACCAGATGCGCGCCGTCCTGTCGGGCGTCGACGCGCTCCTGCGGGGTCACGCTCGCGCCTGGCCCGACGGCATCGGGGTGCGCTTCGTCGGCCTTTCGCCCTCGTCGCTGGACGTCGAGGTCGTCGCCTGGTTCGACACCGCCAACTGGGACGAGTTCCAGGCCATCCGGCAGGACCTCCTGCTGGGCGTCATGGACGTCGTGGAGCGCGCCGGGACCGCCTTCGCGTACCCTACCCAGACCGTGTTCCTCGAGGGGAAGGGCGGTCCAGAGCACGACCGCTAGCCTCTCGCGACCCGCTGCGCGAACATCCTCTGCCGGTGGCTGGATCGATCGAGCGCCAGGAAGAGATTTCCTCGAAAGACCATCGCGACGTGTACCGCTCCGCCGAGGAGGATGGTCGCGACGATCGACGCCTGAACGTACGCGGCGATGAGTGACACCGCGCCGAGCAAGGGGAGGTTCGCCGCGAACCAGGGGATCCACTGCGCCTTGAGGAACTCCCAGCTGGCCGAGATGGTCTGCATCCCACCATGCATCCCGCGGAGGTAGATCACCTCGGGCACGGCATTCAGCGCGACGATCGCCACGATCCACAGGGCGTACAGCAGCGCCGCGCCGTTGGCGTTGCCCCCGACCAGCAGACCGAGCGCGAGCGACGTGAGCCAGACGACGAAGAAGACGTTCACGACCGGCCAGAGGTACGCGCCGAAGCTCCGCTGGAGGTCCCGCCGTGAGATTCGCCCCCCTTGCACGAGCTCGCCGACGAAGTACAGGTACGAGCTGAAGAGCGCGGCTGTCGCGAACGTCACGACGATCCCGGCCAGCATTCCGAACGAGTACGCCAGCCCCGACGCCCACTCCCGGGCGATCAAGACGACTCCGGGCAGCAGCAGCGTCCAGGGGTTCTTCGCGACCGCGGCGAACGCCTTGCGGAAGCACTCGGAGTACAGGTGGAGGTAGACCTTCAGCGCCGTCATGCGCCCGTTGTACTGCAATGAGGTCTTCGCCGCTGCCGTGCCCTATACGTGCGGGATGGCGCGCGGTCGGCACCCCTCTCCGGGGACTCGAGGCGCGGGCGGCCGCGTACCGCGGAGCCCGCGCCGATGACCTCGTTCCTCGCCGCCGCCGGCTCGATCGTGGTCATCGACCTCCTGCTGGCGGGCGACAACGCCGTCGTCATCGCGATGGCCGTCCGCGGGCTCCCCCCCGAGCGCCGACGGGCGGGGATCACGCTGGGAGCCCTGGCCGCCGTCGTGATCCGGGTGATGCTGACGTTCTTCGTCGCGCAGCTCCTGCGGATGAGCTACGTGCGGCTCGCCGGCGGAGCGCTCATCCTCTGGATCGCGTTCAAGCTCTTCGCCCAGGGCGGAGCGGAGGACGAGCGCGGTCGCGACGCGACGAGCGTGCGGGAAGCGATCACCGTGATCGTCGTGGCGGACGTCACGATGTCGCTCGACAACATGCTGGCGGTGGGTGGCGCCTCGCACGGCGACCTCGCCCTGCTCGCGTTCGGCCTCGCGCTCAGCATCCCGTTCATCGTCTTCACGAGCGACCTGCTGTCGAGGCTCATGACCCGGTTCCCGTTCATCGTCTACGCCGGCGCCGCGATCCTCGGGAAGGTCTCGGCCGAGATGATGCTGACCGACCCGGCGACGGAGGCCCTCATCCATCCCAGCCGGCGGCTCCTGTACGCCACGGAGGCCATCTTCGCGACCGCGATCGTGGCCGGCGGCCTGCTCTGGGCGCGGGCGAGCAGAAGCGAGTGGGGAAGACACGATCGGTGACACGCGCGCGATGGGGCAGGCCGGTATGGAAGCGTGCGTGACGTCTTCCGAGGAACGGTACGGGCGCATCCGCTACGACGGGGCCACCACCATCGGCCTACACCTGTTGCCGGACCTGCTCCCGCTGTACGAGCGCGCGGGCCACGGCGTATCGCACGTCGGCGAGCGCGGGACGAACCGCGGGCTCGACGCCGTGCGCGCCGGCGAGGTCGACGTGGCGGGCGTCATGCGCGAGATCAGCGGGTCGGAGCGCGCCGAGCCGCTGAGGTGGGCGCTCATCGGCTACGATGCGCTCGGCGTCTTCGTGCACGCGGCGAACCCCGTGCGGAGCCTCACCCGCGCCCAGCTCAAGGGCATCTTCACCGGCACGCTCCGGAGGTGGTCCGCCGTCGGCGGCAGCGACGCGGAGATCGTGCTCTTCACGGAGCTGCGCTCGGGTGGCCGCGGCACGGTGGTGGAGTTCCGGCGGCTCGCGCTCGACGGTGCGGACTACGGCGCGGGGCGGGAGCTGGAGGACGCCCCCGATTGCCTGCGCGAGGTCGCGGCCGATCCGGTCGGAATCACGGTGGCCTCCATGTCGATGGCGGTGGACGGCGTCCGCGCCGTCGCGATCGACGGGGTGGAGCCCACCGCTGCGCAGGTGCGCGCCGGCGTTTACGCTCTGGGTCGACCCATGTACCTCGTGGCACGGGCGCCCGCATCGCCGGAGGCCGCCGCCCTCCTCGACCTCGCGCTCTCCGCCGCGGGGCAGGCGATCGTGGCGAGAAAGTTCACACCGGCCAGTTAGCGCCGCGCGGGGAGGCGAGCATGGCGACGAGAAGCGGACGGCACTTCCTCCAGATCCCCGGCCCCACCAACGTCCCGGAGCGCGTCCTGCGCGCGATCGGACGGTCGACCATCGATCACCGCGGGCCCGAGTTCGCCGAGCTGGGCCGCGAGGTGCTCGACGGGCTGCGCAGGATCTTCATGACGGCGGGGCCGGTCGTGATCTTCCCGTCGTCGGGCACGGGCGCCTGGGAGGCGGCCCTGGTGAACACGCTCTCGCCCGGCGACCGCGTGCTGATGTTCGACATCGGCCACTTCGCGAGCCTGTGGCGCGAGATCGCGGTGCGGTTCGGGCTCTCGGTCGACGTCGTGCCGGGCGACTGGAGGAGCGGCGTCGCGCCCGACGCGGTGGAGGCGCGGCTGCGCGAGGATCGCGGGCACGCCATCAAGGCCGTGGCGGTGGTCCACAACGAGACCTCGACCGGCGTCACCAGCCGCGTCCCCGCCATCCGCGAGGCGATCGACCGCGCCGGGCACCCGGCTCTCCTGCTCGTCGACACGGTGTCGTCGCTGGCGTGCATGGAGTACCGGCACGAGGCGTGGGGCGCCGACGTCACACTGAGCGGCTCGCAGAAGGGGCTCATGCTTCCGCCGGGGCTCGGCTTCAACGCCGTGAGCGCGAAGGCGCTGGCGGCGTCGAAGACCGCCAAGCTCCCGCGCTCGTACTTCGACTGGCAACCGATGCTGCGCGACAACGCCGCGGGGTACTTCCCTTACACCCCGGCCACCAACCTGCTCTACGGCCTCCGCGAAGCCATCGCGATGCTCCTGGAGCAGGGGCTCGAGAACGTCTTCGCGCGCCATGCGCGGCACGCCGAGGCGACGCGGAGGGCCGTGAAGGCGTGGGGGCTGGAGCTCGTCTGCCGGAACCCCGAGGAGCTGTCGAGCTCGCTCACCGCGGTGATGACGCCCGAGGGCCACGACGCCGACGTGCTGCGCAAGGTGATCCTCGAGCGCTTCGACATGTCCCTCGGCACGGGGCTCGGCCGGCTCAAGGGCAAGATCTTCCGCATCGGGCACCTGGGCGACTTCAACGACCTGTCGCTCATCGGCACGCTGGCGGGCGTCGAGATGGGCCTCGGCCTGGCCGGCGTCCCGCACCGGAAGGGCGGCGCCCTGGCCGCGATGGAGCACCTCGCCGCGACGTCGTCCCCCGCCGTCGGCGGGGCGTGAATGATCCCACACCGTGACCGGGAGGTGAGGCCGTGACCGTCCCCGTGATCTCGCTCATCGCGTTGCTCATCGCGATCCTCATCAGCTGCTTCACGACGCTCAACATCGGCACCCTGTCCATCGGGCTCGCCCTCGTCATCGCCTACCTCGGCGGCGTGAAGATCCCGGCCGTGGTCCAGGGGTTCCCGACCAGCCTGCTCATCCTGCTGGCCGGTACCACCTATCTCTTCTCCATCGCGCAGACGAACGGCACCCTCGACAAGCTGGCCCGGTACGCCGTCGCGGCGGTGCGAGGGCGCCCGGCGCTCTTGCCCATCGTGCTCTTCTTCGTGGCGTTCGCGCTGTCGGCGCTGGGCCCGGGCCAGATCACCGTTTCGGCGCTGCTCGCGCCGACGGTGATGCTGATCGCGGACGAGGTCGGCATCAACCCGCTCCTCATGGCGCTCGTGGTGGGCAACGGCGCGCAGGCTGGCGCGATGTCGCCGCTCGCCCCGCCGGGCATCATCTCGGCCAGCATCCTCTCCAAGCAGGGGCTCACCGGCGTGGGCGGCGTCCTCTGGCTCAACATGCTCATCGTTCACGTGGCGGTGACGATCCTCGCCTACTTCCTGTTCGGAGGCCTGAAGCTCTGGCGCTCGGGATCGCTGCAGGGGACCGGCGCCGGGGTCGGCGCCGTGCGCACCTTCGAGCTACAGCCGTTCGACCGCGCCCAGCTCGCGACGCTCGCCGGCATCCTCGTGCTCGCCGCCGGCGCGCTGTTCTTCAAGCTCGACATCGGCTTCGGCGCCTTCTTCATCGGCGCGCTGCTCTCGCTCTTCAAGCTCGTGGACGAGAGCAAGGCCATCAAGGGCATGCCGTGGAACACCATCCTCATGGTCACCGGCGTCACCGTGCTCGTGAACCTCATGAGCAACGTCGGCGGGATGGACCTGTTCGCGACGCTCATCGCCAGGATGTCCAGCGCCGGGACGGTCACCCTGATTGCCGGGTTCTGGGCCGGCCTCGTGTCGGCCTACGCGAGCACCACCGGCGTGATCCTGCCAGCCTTCCTGCCGATGGCGCCGCCGCTCCTGAAGCAGCTCGGCGCGTCGAGCGCCGACCTCCTGCCGCTCGTCTCGTCCATCATCGTGTGCGGCTTCGTGGTGGACCTCTCCCCGCTCTCCACGACGGGCGCCGTGTTCATCGCCAACGCCGGCCCCAAGGCGAACAAGAACAAGCTCTTCCGGGACATGTTGATCTGGGGCCTCTCCATGTCCGTGGTCGGCGCGATCGTGAGCTGGCTCGCCTTCACCGTGCTGCACCTACCCTGAGGCAACTTCTCCCGCGCCTGGCGCGGCAGGCGAGCACCCCATCGCTCGCTGCAGTCGACCTGCGGCGTGTCGAGCTTCTGGATGACGCACGGAGAGGAGGGATCTGGCATGGCTGGAAGAAAGCGTGAGGCGGACAAGGCCGATCGGCCGCGCACGGATCTGCCGCCGAAGAAGCTCCCCTATGACAAAGACTACTTCGGGACGGGAGAGGAGGAGGGCGTCGTGAGGGAGCGCGAGGCCCCCGAGCGCAAGGGCGGGCCACCGCCCGATCGCGAGGGCCCACCCGCCTGACGCGCGCCCCGCTGATGGCCCCGTCGGGTAGGTTGGTGTGCTGCGGCAGACGCACCGCTAGGTCCCTTCACAGGGAGGCGGTCATGAAGGGATGGGTGATCGCGGCGTGTGTGCTGGGTGGCGGCGCGACGATCGCGCAGGAGGCAGTTCCCACCATCGCGTTCGAGTCCGTGCCGGACGTGCTGAAGCTTCCTCCGAACCTCTATCTCGGGGAGGTCACCGGGGTCGCCCTCAACTCCAAGAGACACATCTTCGTGCTGTCTCGGGGCAACACCACCGGCCCTGCGTACGCCGCCGCGGCATCCCAGCTGCTCGAGTTCGATCCGAGCGGAAAGTTCCTCCGCGAGATCGGCAAGAACCTCTACGCCTGGTCCTTCGGGCACTCCGTCCGGATCGACAAGGACGACAACATCTGGGCCGTGGACAAGGGTTCGGACATGGTCGTCGAGTTCAACCCGCAGGGGAAGGTGCTCAT
>DASPZP010000159.1:0-27907 GCA_035636195.1 Anaeromyxobacteraceae bacterium | reverse complement strand
CCAGGATGCCTTACCTTGCCGTCATGATTGTCTTTTTCGACGCCGGGGGGGTGTGGGGATGGGAAAGGTGACCAGTCGTCTCGAAGCGGCGCGGAAGGTGTACAGAGAAGCGCTCGAGGGAGCGCGCGCGCGACCGACGCCTGAGACGTGGGCGAAGCTGCTCGCGGCGGGGAAGGACCTGTCTTCGGCGCAGGAACCGAACGCACGTAGGAGTCGCCGCGGGCGCCGCAGCGCGAGCATCGCGCCCACCATCCAGGACCTCGAGCCTGAGCCGCGCCCCGAGCCTGAGCTGGAGATGCTGGAGCGCCTCGACTGAATCGGCCGAGAGCACCTAGGCACGCGTCTTTGCCTGCTTGATGTAACGGTCGAGATCCTCGCGGTCGATGAGCGACAGGATCTCGATCGTATTTTGCCGTTCGGTGCGGCGGTAGAGCAACCGGACGTCGGTCGCCACCCGGACCCGATAGTAGCCAGGCAGTCCCTCGAGCGGCAGGGCACGCAGGCTCGGGTGGCGGTGATCCAGCGCGAGGAGCGCGGCCTGCTTGAAGGCGGCGCGCTGAATGCGCCGGTCCCAGCCGTCGAGGGAGTCGTAGAACTCGCGCGTGTAGACGGGCATGAGCCACGCGGCGGCGGCGTCGTCCGGCTCTGCGTCGAGGAGCGGCTCCCCAGGCTGCTCCGCGCGTCCGGGCCGGGGCACGGGGTCGCCCGCCGCGGCGGCGCGCAGGCGCTCCAGCTCGGCCTCCAGTTCGCGTTCGCGCCCCCGGGCGCGCTCGAGGCGCCCGTCGAGCGCCGAGGCGCGCGCCTCGGCGTCCTTCAGCCCGCCGCGCAGCCGCTGGGCCTCGACGGCCAGGTCCTCTCTTCGGGCCGCGGTCAGCTCCTGCTCGAGGCGGTCCCGCTCGCGCTGGCTCGCCTCCGCCGCCGCACGCGCGCGAGCCGCTTCCTCGATGGCCTGCGCTTCCCGGGCGCGCGCGTCCTTGAGCCAGGCCTGGAGCTTCTCGCGCGCCTCCTCCCCCTTCTTGCGCGCGCTCTCGACCCGCGCCTCGGCCTGCTCGAGCTTGCGGCGCGCCTCCTCCAGCTTGCGGGCGAGGTCGTCGCGTTCGCGCGCGAGGGCCTGGGTCGGATCCTCGGCCAGCGCGCCGCGGGCCGGCGAGCCGTCCTGCGGGGGCGGCCCGTAGTAGTGGTCGGCCAGCCGGGCCAGGAACGGCCGCGCCTCGGCGCGCACGGCGGGATCTGGATCGGCGAGCACGCGCCAGAGCGCCAGCGCCAGCGCGTCCTCCCCCATGCAGGCATCGACGAGGTCGAGCGCGAGCGCGGGCGAGAGCGGCGCCGCCGCCAGGACCGGGCGCTCGAGGCCTTTCCGCAGCGCCTCGATCACCTGGGCGCGGCGCTCCGGGGCGGCGCGGAGCTCGTCGGCGAGGAGGTCGCAGCGCTGCACCTCCCCGAGCGCCTCCTGGCGGAAGCCGGGCTGCGACAGGCCGAGCCGCTTCACGAGCTCGGCCGTCTCGTCGGGGAGGAGCGCCAGGTAGAGGAAGATCGAGAGCGCGTCGCGGTCGAGCTCGTGCAGGGGCGCGTCGTACCCGGGCTCGGGGAGCCGGGCCGGGGCTCCCTCGCGGGCGCGCGTGCGCGCGCGGGCCGCGGCGCCCTTCCCGCGGCTCCCTTCGCTGCTCCCGACCTGCGGAGGATCGCCCTTCCCGGCGCTCATCACTTTCCCGGCGCTGCTTCGGGCGCGACCTCGCGCGTCTCGGCGCGGAAGGTCTCTCCGGGCCGGAGCCGCCAGTCCTCGGCCACCGGCACCTCCCAGCGGAAGGCGGGCGCCAGGGCGGCCGCGGTCTGACCCTGCACCTGCACGCCGACCGAGATCTCGACCCGCGTCGCCTCGCGCGGAAAAGGCTCCACCCACCAGCTCCCGAAGACGATCCCGGGTGGCAGCTCGCCGGGGAAGCGCTCGGGATCGCGGAGCGCCAGGTAGGGCTCGCCGCTACCGGTCATCTCGCCGTAGGTCTTGCCGGCCGCATCGACGAAGCGGAAGGCGAGCTGCCGGAACGCGACCGGCACCACCACCCGCCGCGCGGCCCGCGCGCCGTCGCCTTCACGCTCCACCCGCCGCGGCGCGCCCCACAGCGCGAAGTCGATGCGCAGCCCGCGCTCGTGCGTGTCGGGGTGCTCGCCCGCGCGGACCGCGAGGAGGTCGAGCCGGAGGCCCTGCTCGGCCGCCGAGAGCGCCGGCGTGTAGCCAGCCCGGAGCGCCTCGGCCCGATCGGCGGCATAGGTCCGGAATGCCTCCTCGGCGCCGCCGCCCTTCGCCTTGCGGTCCTTGTCGGCGCGTTGCTCGGGCGCCGGCGCCGCCTGGCGGGGGTACCGGTTGCGGAGCGCCGCGTTGGCCTCGAACCACCAGCGGACGATGCCCTGTGCCTCCTCGACGCCCGCCGGGCCGGAGAGGCCGCGCGCGACCGCGCTGCGCTCGACCACCTCGCGGCGCAGCGCCTCACGCTCCAGCCGGTAAGCCTCCGCCTCGCCGCCGCCCGTGAGACGCGCGAGGAGGAACAGGAGCAGCAGGCCGCCCAGCACCACCGGGAAGAGCACGCGGAATGACTTCATGGCGACGAGGGATACCCGCCGCCGCGAGGTGAGGCAAGCGGGAAGGGAGCGTGCGCCAGCGCGGGCGCTTCGCGGCTAAACGCGCGAGCATGGCGAAGCCCTCGTTCCAACGAGGCTGAACGACGGCGCGATTCGCGATCGCGAATCGCGTACCGTCGTCAAGCCTGGGCCACGATGGTCTCGATGCTGCGCAGCCCGCCGCGATCGAGGTCGTACACGAGCGCGCGGGGGCGGCGCACCGGCTCGTCGGCGGCCCGCGAGGCGGACCCGGCGCACAGGACCGGCGTCGGCTTCCCCGGGCCGGGGAGGTCGACGCGGAAGTGCGTGTGGCGATGCCCGTGCAGCACGGCCGCCACCGGCAGCTCGGCGAGGAGGCGCACCAGCTGGTAGGCATCGGCGAGTGGCATCCGCTGTAGCCGCAGGTCGGACGGGACGCGCTCGGGTGGGATGACGAGGTGGTGGTGAAGGGCGAGCACCACGGCCCGCCCCTGCTTCGTCGCCTCGCGCACCAGCTCGCGCGCCTGCGCCAGCTGCTCGCTGCCGAGCGCGCCAGCCGCGGCGTGCGGCTCCTCGCTCCAGCGCGCGCTGTCGAGCGCGATGAGCGTGACCTCGGGCGAGAGCTCCACCGCGAGTGGGTAGACGGAGAGCGGCTTCTTCATGCCGCGCCCGTCGGGCCCGAGCGCGCGGAGGAACCGCCAGCCGGCCGCGGCCTCGTAGCTCCACAGGTCGTGGTTGCCGGGCAGCACGGTCAGCTTGCCGGCGCTCGACCACGGCAGGAGGAGCTCGGCCGCGCGCTCGAACTCGGACGTCTCGCCGGAGAGGGTCACGTCACCCGTCACGACGAGGTGATCGACCTGCTCCTCCTCCAGCGCGCGCAGGATCTTCTTCAGGAGCTTCTGCGAGTGGCGGTCGCAGTCGCGCGCGGTGAGACCGTGCCGCGGATAGCGCGAGCGGTCGCCGACGTGCAGGTCGCTGATGTGGGCGAGTCGGACGATGTGCGCTCCTGGGGTGTCGATGCTAGCGGCCGTCGGGGGAGGTGTCAAAATGGTCAGCGACCGTCGCGGGCGACGGCGGGTAGCGTCACCCGGCTCACCTCGCCCCGCCCCGACACCGCCTGCCGCTCCAGCCGGCCGCCCTGCGCCGCGACCAACCGCTCGGCGAGGGCGAGGTCGAGGCAGGGCGGCGCGCCGGCACCCGTGTCCGAGATCTCGAGCAGCACCTCCCGCCCGCGCCGGGCGGTGCGCAGGCCGAGCTCGCCGCCGGCCGGCATCGCGGCGGACGCCAGCCGCAGCAGGTGATGCAGCGCCTGGCCCAGCTGACCCGCGTCCGCCAGGGCCGCCGCCGCCCCGCCGATGCGCCGGACGTGCACGCCGGCGGCGAAGACCGCCTGCCCGAGCGCCTCCGAGAGGATGAGGTCGACGTCGACCGCCCGTGGCAACGGCGGCGGCAGCGGCTCGAGGAGCACGGAGAGCGTCGCCTCGGCCGCGCCGAGCTCCCGCTCGATGCGACCGAGGTGCTCGTCGTTGACAGAGGGCAGCGTGAGCCGCAAGAGCGAGGCGGCCGCGCTGGCGCGCGACACGGGACCCGAGAGCTCGGACGCGAGCGCTGCCAGCGCAGCATGGATGGGGACCGCCTGGGGCGGCGCGGGCCCGACCCGGAGCGCGGGGGGCTCGGGCACGATGTCGGCGTCGTCCACGAGCGGCGGCTCCGGCGCGGCGGGGGGCGGCGGCTCGGGCGGCTCGACGCGCAGCGCGGCGATGTCGAGCGGCAGCGCTCCGGGGATCCGCACCGTGGCGGCGCGCGCCGGGACGCGCCCGGCGGGCGTGCGGATGCCGACGCGACCGGTGGCCGGGCCGCGCGCGAGCCCGCGCATGAGCACCGCAAGATCGTCGCCCAGCACATCGCGGCCGCGGCCGAGGAGCGCGTCGACCGCGTACCCGGAGAGCGCCACCGCGGCGTCGTTCGCCCATACCAGCCGACCCTCGGCGTCGAACGCGACGGCCGCATCGCCGAGGGGCGTGGCGACGCCGCCCAGGAACGCCTCGACCGCCGCTGGCACCTCGATCCCGCCCCGCCGTGCGCGCCGGTACGCCATCGCCCACGCGATGATGCCCGCGGCGCCGGTCACGGCGAGGAGCGCGAACGGGAGCGCGGCCTCGCCTTCCAGGACGACCGGACCGCGCACGGCCAGGAGGACCAGCGCCGCGCCGGCCGGGAACGCGAGCGCTGCGGCGCCGACGTGCATCGGGGCGCATCCTCGCTCACCCGCTTGCGCGCCGCAAACGCCATGTTCACCTGATCGCGATGACGAGGAGAGCTTGGTCTCCCGCCGATGGCCCGGACGCCGCGCCGCAGCAGGTCCCGCCCAGCGGCAGGACCGTCGCCGGTGACGGCGACACCGATCGGCGACACGGGGCGCTCTGGGCGCCCAGCGAGGGGCCTTACCCGACCGACCCGGGTGGGCCGGGCGGTGGGCCGAGTGGGCGCGCACCCTCCATCCCCGACGGCAGCGGCCTCGCAGGACGTTGACGAGACTTTCACGCGCGTCGCTTGCCAGCGGCGCCATCGTGCTTACCAAGAAGCCTCACCCCCCTGAGCAGCTGGTGCGCATCCCGGCAGGGTCCGCTCGATGCGGAGCCCCGAAGGGCTCTGTCGCCTGCTTGCCCAGGAAGCTTTTTGTTTGCCTCGTTCCGGACGGGTAGGTATCGCTCATCTCCCAGCTCCACGCTGGGGGCACCGCGCCTCCGCCCGGCCCCGGCAGCAGGACAGGAGAAATGAAAATGTCCGAGAAGGAAAAGAAGGCCGCCGGTGCTCAGGTCGCCCCCGCCGCCATGGGGCCGCCCGGCCTCATCAACCGCGAGGACATCCCCGCCGTCCTGCCCATCCTCCCGCTCAGGAACTCCGTCTTCTTTCCCGGCGGCGTGCTCCCGCTCGCGGTCGGCCGGCAGAAGACCATCGCCCTCATCAAGGACGCCGTCCGCGATGAGCAGGTGATCGGCGTCGTCACGCAGCGGCGCGCCGAGGAAGAGGACCCGGGCGCGGCCGATCTGTACACGGTCGGCACCGTGGCCCGCATCGTGAAGCTCCTCAAGATGGGCGAGGACAACTACTCGCTCGTCGTGCAGGGGCTGGCGCGCTTCCGGGTGCTCGATCTGGTGCAGGAGGCGCCCTACCTCAAGGCGCGCATCGACCCGGTCGAGGACAAGACCGCCGTCGACGACGTCGAGGTCGAGGCGCTCGCCATCAACCTCAAGAAGCTCGCACGTGAGGTGATCGAGCTCATGCCGGAGCTGCCCGCGGCGGCCACCGAGCTCGTGGAGAGCATCACGCACCCGGGCCACCTTGCCGATCTCATCGCGGCCAACGTCGACGTGCCCATCGAGGAGAAGCAGCAGGTCCTCGAGACGGTCGACCTCAAGGCACGCATGAAGCTCGTGCTCGAGCTGCTCAACCGCAAGCGCGAGATCCTGAAGCTGTCGAACAAGATCGACTCGGCCGTGAAGGGCGAGATGTCGAAGACGCAGCGCGAGTACTACCTGCGCCAGCAGCTCAAGGCCATCAAGGAGGAGCTCGGTGAGCTGGGCGAGGAGGAGGAGGAGCTCGATGAGCTGGCCGAGCGGCTCAAGAAGGCGGGGCTGCCGACCGAGGTGGAGAAGGTCGCCACGAAGGAGCTGAATCGCCTGAAGAGCATCCCCACCGCCTCCTCCGAGTACACCGTCGCGCGCACCTACCTCGACTGGATCGCGGACCTGCCCTGGTCGAAGCGCACCGAGGACAACCTCGACATCGAGAGCGCGCGCGGGACCCTCGACGCCGACCACTACGGCCTGCAGAAGATCAAGAAGCGCATCCTCGAGTACCTGGCCGTGCGCAAGCTGAAGAACGACATGCGCGGGCCGATCCTCTGCTTCGTCGGGCCTCCCGGCGTCGGCAAGACGTCGCTCGGTCAGTCCATCGCCAGGGCCACCGGCCGCAAGTTCGTGCGCCTCAGCCTGGGCGGCGTGCGCGACGAGGCCGAGATCCGCGGCCACCGGCGCACCTACGTGGGCGCCCTCCCCGGCCGCATCATCCAGTCGATGAAGAAGGCGGGGAGCATCAACCCCGTCATGATGCTCGACGAGATCGACAAGCTCGGCGCCGACTTCCGGGGCGATCCCTCGGCGGCGCTGCTCGAGGTCCTCGACCCCGAGCAGAACCACGCCTTCTCCGATCACTACCTCGACGTCGCGTACGACCTCTCGAAGGTGATGTTCGTCGGGACGGCCAACCTCCTCGACCCCGTCCCCGGCCCGCTCAAGGACCGCATGGAGGTCCTGGAGCTGCCCGGGTACACCTTCGAGGAGAAGGTGCACATCGCGCAGAACCACCTCATCCCGAAGCAGCTCAGGGAGCACGGCCTCTCGCCCGAGGCCATCACGCTCGACGAGAAGGCGCTCATCAAGACCATCATGGCGTACACGCGCGAGGCGGGCGTCCGCAACCTCGAGCGGCGCCTGGCCGACCTCTGCCGCGCCGTGGCGGTCGAGGTGGCGAGCGGCAAGGTGGGGGCGGGCGCGAAGCGCACCTTGATCGAGACCGACCTGCCCGAGATGCTGGGGCCGGAGCGGTTCTGGAACGAGACCGCCGAGCGCACCGAGATCCCGGGCGTCGCGACCGGGCTCGCGTGGACGGCCGCCGGCGGCGACATCCTCTTCATCGAGGCCACCAAGATGAGCGGCAAGGGGTCGCTCACCCTCACCGGGCAGCTCGGCGACGTCATGAAGGAATCCGCGCAGGCGGCGCTCTCGTACCTTCGCTCGAAGGCCGACACGCTGGGCATCCCGTCCAACTTCCTCGAGAAGACGGACATCCACATCCACTTCCCGGCCGGCTCCATCCCCAAGGACGGGCCGAGCGCGGGCGTCACCATCCTCACGGCGCTCGTCTCGCTCCTGACTGGAATCCGCGTCCGCTCCGACGTCGCCATGACCGGGGAGGTGACCCTGCGCGGGCTCGTCCTGCCCGTCGGCGGGATCAAGGAGAAGGTGCTCGCCGCGCACCGCGCCGGCATCAAGCGCATCATCATGCCGGCCCGCTGCGAGAAGGACCTCATCGACGTGCCGGAGCAGGCGCGCAAGGAGCTCGAGTTCATCTTCGCGAGCCACATGGACGAGGTCCTCAAGGCCGCGATGGAGGAGAACCCGGTCGGTCGCAAGCCCCCCGCGCCTCCGGTCGCGGCCGGCCCGGCGTCGGGCGTGGACGCCGACGGGAAGAAGACCGAGATCCGAGCCTAGCGCCGGGTACGGCGGGGGGAAGCCTCCGCCGTGCCTCGGGTGGGACTCATGACGCACCGGGCCGGCCCTGCGCCGGCCCTTTTTTTTCGGGAACGCGGGCGACGATCGCGCGAGTCCACTGTTACCATCGGGAAATGTCTCGCGTCGCGCTCATCACGGGCTCTTCCGGCGCGCGCCAGCAGGCGCTTCAGGTCGAGCTCGTCCGCGCGGGATGGGAGGTGCGTCAGCTGGCCTTCGAGGGCTTGACGTTGCCGGACGTGCTCGCCGCCGCTCGCGGCGTGGAGGCGGTCTTCCACGTGGGGGTCCGGACGCCGGCAGCCCAGCGTCCCGAGGCGAGGGCCGACGCCGAGGCGGCCGCCGCGTATGCGGCGGGGCGTGCGGCGCGCGAGGCGGGCGCCCGACGCTACGTCCTCGTCTCCACCACCTCCGTGTACGGCCGGCCACGCAACCTCCCGTGCGAGGAAGGCGAGCAGAAGGCCCCGCGTACCTCCGCGGGGCGCGCGCGCTGGCGCGCGGAGCAGGCAGCCTGGCTCAGCTTCCGCCAGGGCGCACCGCTGACCGTGCTCCGGCCCACTCTCGTCTACGGCCCCACCCTGCGCTCCGGCGCGATCCGTGCCCTCTCGCTCATCGCGCTCTTCAGCTACGGCAGGCGCAGGATCCCCATCATCCGGCGCGGGCCGGTCACCCACCTCGTCCACCTGCAGGATCTCGCCCGCGCCGCCGTCCACGTGGCGGAGCACCCGGACGACCAGGCCGTGGTCGGTCGCGCCTTCAACGTCGGCGATGACGCGCCGCTGCCGCTCGCCGAGCACCTCGCCGCGGCGCTCGAGGCCATGGGTTACCGGCCGGGACGCATCCTCCCCTACTCGCCCCGCCTGACCGCGGCGCTGCTCTGGCTCGTGCGCAACGTCCCGGATCGCTGGCTGGTCGATCCCCTCAACCGCCGGCTCGCGTCTGCCTGGCGCGAGCTGACGGGCCGCCGGGGCGCCAGCGACGCGCTCGCGCCGCGCATCGACCGAGAGTCACTGCACTGGATGTCTGCCGACCATTACTACGACACCCGCCGCCTGGCGGCGCTGGGCTGGCGACCGCTCCATCCCATCAGCACGGCGGCGCTGCCGGAGACCATCCACGCGCTGCTCGGAAACGGGCTCCTGCCGACCCGCGGCGGTAGCCCCAGGCTGCCCAGCGTGTCATAGTGCCGGGGGCGAGATCCTGGCGCAAATGTCATGGTCGCGCAGGGGTGCGGGCGTGATCCGGCGCGTCGATCGATACGAGCTCCTCGAAGAGGTGGGTAGCGGCGGCATGGCGGTCGTCTACCGCGGCCGCGACACCGCCCTCGACCGCGAGGTGGCGGTGAAGCTCCTGCACCCGCACCTCGCGGCGCGCGCCGAATCGCGAGCGCGGTTCTCGCGCGAGGCGCGGGCGGTGGCTCGGCTCCGTCACCCGAACATCGTCGAGATCTACGATTACGCCGGCGACGCGGCGGTCGAGAGCTACCTCGTCACCGAGTTCGTCCACGGCCGCACGCTGCGTGCCTTCGCGGAGCAGGAGCTGCGCGGCCTGCCCGAGGTCGGCGCGCTGCTCTCGCGCGCGCTGGCGGACGCGCTCGTGCACGCGCACGCGGCGGGCGTCATCCACCGCGATCTCAAGCCGGAGAACGTGCTCGTGCTCGAGGCGGGGGGGCCGCGGGCCGTGAAGCTCGTCGACTTCGGCATCGCCCGCATCGTCGCCGCGGACGAGCGGATGACCCTGACCGGCGCGCTGGTCGGCTCGCCCAACCACATGGCGCCGGAGATCATCGAGGGTCGCGAGGCCGACGCCCGGAGCGACGTCTTCTCGCTCGGGACGATCCTCTACTGGCTCACCACCGGCAAGATGCCGTTCGCGGCTGCGAATCCGACCGCCACCCTGCGGCGGGTCATCGAGGGCGAGAGGGAGGACCCACGTCAGGTGTCGCCGCTCGTCAGCGATCCGCTGGCAGCGGTGATCGACGGCGCGCTTCAGGTCGACCCCGAGCGGCGCCTCCCCAGCGCCGAGGCCCTGCGCGGCGCGCTCGACGACGCGCTCGCCAGCTCGGGTCTCGACGACGCGCCCGTCGAGCTGGAGGCCTTCCTGCGCGATCCCGGCGGATACCAGGCGGCGCTCCGCCCACGGCTGGTGGTGGCCGCGCTCGGGGCCGGCGACCTGGCGCTCGGGCGCGGCGAGACCGCGCGCGGCATGAAGCTGCTCGACCGCGTCCTCGCGCTGGAGCCGGAAAACTCCGTGGTCTCCCAGCGGCTGGCGCGCATCGCGCGGCGGGCGCGCTGGGAGCGGCGCGGCCGGCGGAGCGCGGCCGCCCTGACGGTCCTCGCCCTCATGGCGGCCGGCGCCTGGGGGGCGCAGCGCGGCTGGCAAGCGCGGCGCGCCGAGGCACCCTACGAGCTCGCCCCGCTGCCCAGCCATCCCTCCATGCGCGCCGGGAGGGAGGATGCTCCCGCGACCGCGACCGCGAACTCGACCTCGACCTCGAAATCGACCCCGAACCGACCCTCGACCGCGATTCCTCACGCGAGCCCGACCCAGGGCCCTGGGGGACTGGCTTCGTCTCCGTCGAAAGGGGAGAGCCGAGCCGAGGCTCGAAGGACGGTGGCGGTTGCCCCCGCCATCGTCCAGGTCCGCGTCCGCCCGTACGCCCAGCGGGCGCTCCTCGATGGGGTCGAGGTGGCGCGCGGCGAGCAGAGCGTCGCCTTCCAGCTCTCCCCCGGCGTGCCACACCGTATCCAGATCGAGCACGCCTGCTGCTTCCCCTTCGTGCGCGACTTCGCAGCCGGCGAGCCGGTGACGCAGCCGCTCGAGCTCCCCGTGCCGCTCCGGCCGCGCCCGGCGCGCCTGCGCGTCGAGGGCGATCCGGCCACTCGCGTCTTCGTCGACGGGCGGTTCCTCGGTACGGCCGGGCAGTCGCAGCGAGGCGCGCTCGAGATCGCCGTACCGCCCGGCGGCGAGAGCCCCTACGAAGCCGCTGCCGAGCTACGGCTGGAGGCAGACGGGCGCGCCCCCTTCCGCACCAGCGTCCGGCTGCGCGCCGGCATCGACCTCACCTTCGCCGCCGGGGCCGCGCCCCCGGCGCCGGCTGCGAGCGAGCCCGCGCCGCCGGTCGACCCCGCCGCGGGGGCCGCCGCCGCGCGCCCGGAGCGCCTCCCGTGACCGCCCTCCTCCTCGCCCTCGCGCTCGCCGCCACCCCCGCCACACCCGCCACCGCCGATCTGAAGCGTGCCCGCGACCGCTTCGAGTTCGGCGCCTGGGCCGAGGCCGCCGGGACGGTCCGCGCCTGGCTGGCCGAGCATCCTGACGCGAGCGGCCCGGATGCCATCGAGGCGTATCGCATGCTCGGCATCGCCGAGCTGAAGCTGGGAGATCTGCCGCAGGCGCGCTCCGCCTTCGTGTCGTTGCTCTCGCTCGATCCCGACTTCGCGCTCGATCCCTTCCTGGTGGAGCCGAAGGTCGTCGAGTTCTTCGACCAGGTGAAGCGCGAGCACGAGCCTGCGCTCGGGCCGCTGCGCGAGCGACGGCGCGCACTCGACGAGCAGCGGAGGCTCGCGAACGAGGCGCAGCAGCGGCTCCTTTCCGAGGAGCAGGCGCGCAGCGGTCCGCCCACCAAGGTCATCCGGGTGCAAGACCGCATCTACCTGTTCAACTGGCTGCCGCTCGGGGCGGGGCAGTTCCAGAACGGGGATCGGGCCAAGGGCACCGCCATCGCGGCGGCGCAGGTCGCGCTCGGCGCGACGAACCTGGCGGCCATCCTCTTCCACAACCAGATCGCGGGAGACCCGAACCGTCGTTGCTCGACCTCGCAGCCGGTTGGCTGCCGCCGTCCGCCGTACACCGACGCCGACCGGACGCTGCTCTCGCGGGTCGACGTCGTGAAGTACGTCTCGGCCGGGCTCTTCTGGGCCGTCTACGGCTATGGCGTCGTCGACGCGCACCTCCGCTACGTGCCGCGCATCGAGACCGAGCTCTCCCCCCGCGAGGGCGCCTCGCTCAAGCTCTCCTGGAGCTTCTGATGGCCACCCTGCTCGTCCGCACCGCCGACGGCCACGAGCGCGCCATCAGCCTGTCGCGCCGCATCACCACCGTCGGCCGGGGCGCCGAGAACGACGTGGCGCTGCCGGACGAGGGCCTGCCCGAGACGGCGCTCCACATCCACTTCGACGGGCGGGACTTCAACGCCGCTTGCCACGGCGGCGCCGAGATGCACGTGAACGGGCGGCGCAAGGTCGCGGCGCGCCTGGCCGATGGCGACCGCATCCGGCTGGGAGGCAGCGAGCTCACCTTCACCCTGAGCGAGCGCGCGGCAGCGCCGGCCATCCCGCTCCCCGCGCTCGCCACCGCTGCGCGGGTGGAGGCCATGCAGGGCCTGGTGCGCTTCTCGGAGCGCCTCCTGGCAGCGGGTGAGCTGCCCCGGCTCCTCGACGAGCTCATCGACGCGCTGCTCGAGGTGACGCACGCCGACAAGGGCTTCCTCATCCTGCTCGAGGACGGACGGATCGAGGTGAAGGCGGCCCGCAACGTGGCCCGCGAGACCATCGAGAACGCGGTCTCCCGCGTCTCCGACTCGATCGTCCAGCGGGTGGCGGCCACCCGCAAGCCGGTGGTGGTGGCGGACGCGCTGCACGACGCGCAGTGGTCGTCCTCATCCTCGGTGGTGAATCTCAAGTTGTGCTCGGTCATGTGCGCCCCGCTCATGCGCCAGGGCGAGCCGTTTGGTGTCATCTACCTCGGCAACGACAGCGTGGTGAGCTTGTTCGACGCGAAGGACCTCGAGGTGTTGACGGTCTTCGCGGCGCAGGCCTCGCTGCTCGTGCAGAACGCGCTGTTCCTGCACGGGCTGCGGATGGAGAACGAGGCCCTCCGGCAGACGATCGAGCAGAGCCAGTTCGGCGAGATCATCGGCGCCGGACCGAGCATGCGCGAGGTCTACCGGCGCATCGAGAAGGTGGCCGCCACCGACGTCTCGGTGCTCATCACCGGCGAGACCGGCACCGGCAAGGAGCTCGTCGCGCGGGAGATCCACCGGCGCTCGCCGCGCGGCGCCGGGCCCTTCGTGGCGGTCAACTGTGGCGCCATCCCGGAGAGCCTGCTCGAGAGCGAGCTCTTCGGGCACGTCCGGGGCGCCTTCACCGGAGCCATCTCCACCCGCGACGGCAAGTTCCAGGCGGCCAACGGCGGGACGCTCTTCCTCGACGAGATCGGCGACATGCCGCCGGTCCTCCAAGTCAAGCTGCTGCGGGCGCTGCAGGAGCGCACCGTCAACAAGGTGGGCGACGCGCGCGCCGAGGCGGTCGACATCCGGGTGCTGGCGGCGACGCACCAGGTGCTGGAGGACCTCATCCGCCAGGGTCGCTTCCGCGAGGATCTCTACTACCGCCTGAACGTCATCTCCATCGCCCTGCCCCCGCTGCGGGAGCGAGGCGACGACGTGGTGGTGATCGCGCGCTTCTTCCTGCAGCGCTACGCCCGCGAGCTGTCCTCGCGAGCGCGCGGCTTCGCGCCCGCCACGGCGGTGGCGCTGCGCAAGTACGGCTGGCCGGGCAACATCCGCGAGCTGGAGAACCGGGTGAAGAAGGCGGTGGTCCTGGCCGAGAAGCCGCTCCTCGCGCCGGAGGACCTCGACCTCGGCCCGGAGAGCCTCGCCCCGGTCCTGCCGCTGGCGCTGGCGAAGGAGGAGTTCCAGAAGCGCTACATCAACGAGGTGCTGGAGCGGAACGCCGGAAACCGCACCAAGACAGCCAAGGATCTGGGCGTCGATCCGCGCACCGTCTTCCGGCACCTCGAGAAGCTGGAGGCGGAGCGGCGCGGGCTCGTCCTGCCGCCACCCGGACCTGGCGAGGAGGAGCAGTGACCCATCGCTCGATCGCGCTGCTCGTCGGGGCGCTCCTCCTCGGCGTTGGCGGCTGTCCGCTCCCGCAGCCCTTGCCGGACGTGGCGCGTACGCCGGACGGCGGGAGCGTCTCGACGCCCATCATCCTCCCCGACACGGCCGCTCCACCGGGCGCGATCAGCTATCTGGCCAGGGACTGCCCGAACGGCGCGCAGGTCACGCTCGGCGCCACGGTCGAGGACCTCGACACGAGCGAGGCGGTCGAGGCGCGCTGGTTCGCGAACTACGCCTCCGTGCGTGGCTCGACCGGCCTCCTCAACGACGTCAACGTCCCCGCGTCGGCCGATCCCAGCAATCCGCTGCGCATCGTGCCGGCGTTCGTCTTCGTGGCATATCTCTCGGGCGGAGCCGCTTCGCGGTCGGTCGACGTCGTCGACCTGGTCGTCTCGAACAGCTTCCTGCCGCTCGGGGATCCCACGCCGCCGGTGCAGCGCGCTGCGACCGCGGGTTTCGTCACGCAGGCGTACCGTTGGGTGTTCCAGTACGTGGAGCAGACCGATCCGCTCGCTCCGCCCTGCCTCTGAACGGCCTCACCGCCAGCGCGAGAGCTCCTCGCGCGCGTGCGCCAGCGCCTCGGCGGCCGCCTGCGCGAGATCGCCGTGCTCCTGCCCGAAGCGGAGCACCTGGGCCGCGTAGGCGCGGTGCAGCGCGAGGAGGGCATCGCGGGCAGCCGCCAGCTCGGAGCGAGCGGCCGCATCCTCCCCCGAGGTGTCCTGGAGCCGGCAGCGGTCCGCCAGATCCTCCAGCTTGCGCTCCCACTCGCGCGCCCAGAGATTCCAGGCCGCCAGGGGATCCCTCGCCTCGAGGTCGCTCGCCAGCGTCCACGCACGCAAGTTCTGTTCGCGGTAGAGGAGCTCGAGGTCCGTGAGGCACACCCGCAGCGCGGCCCGGGTGGGCAGGGCGCCGTTGGTGTGGGGCGGTCGCGCGGGCCCGCGCAGGCTCTTGCCCACGCTCACGGTGACGAGCCCCATGCCGAGCAGCACGACCGCGAAATAAAGCGCCCACATCGCGGCGCGATACGGCTTCAGACGCGGGTCGCGGGGGGGCACGAGCGGTCGACTCTGGCACAGGTGTGAAGCGGCAGCTGGGGAAAAACGCAACGGGACGCCAATGCGCTGGGCGTCGCTCAGTTCCGCGTCGAGATGACGTCCAGGAACGTGCAGTGCCGGCGAGAGACGATCGCGCGCAGGCAGCGCACGTAACACGAGGGTCCCCACAATCGCAGGATCGTGAGCGAATGAAGGAGGACGTCTCGGCCTGTGATCGCGCCCTGCACGTCAGTCCTTTCATGCATTTGAAGTGCCATGCGCCGACGCGAGGTTTTTCATGATGCGGAGGATATTCCGCGCGACCCACCGCGCCAAAACAGGGGAGGCTGTCGAATCGACCGCCCCGTCTACTTCACTTCTTACAAAGTGAGAGGACGTGAGTTGACGTAGCTTTCACATATGAAATGAGCCATTCAGAGGTGAAATGGTTACCGCCCCTGTCGGGGCACAAATGATGGTGCAGAACCTCGAAACCACTGCAGGATTGGCTTCCCCAGGTGGGTGGCCCCACGATTGCTACGTTTCGACGCGAAGCGCAACGCAGTCGTCGAGGGGACCCCCCCGCACCTCTCAAGGCCTCAGCGTTGCGCTTCTCTTTTTTTGTCCTCGGTAAGCGATCACCTCTTCGCTCGCTCGACACGGGGCCGGCTGCCGGGAGCGTGCTCAGGCCCCCGCAAAGTTGGCGCTCGCCCTTACCGGTAGTCCCTGGGCGCCGCAAACCCTGCGATAGTTCCTTACTTTCGGCCCACCCGCCGCTCCAGATCGCCGAGCGGTAGCTCGAAGACGACCGGGCGTCCGTGAGGGCAGCGCGCCTTGAAGTCGATGGCGTCGAGGCCGTCGAGGAGTGCTCGCGCCTCCTCCGCGCCGAGTTCCTGATGGGCGCGGACGGCGCTGTGGCACGCCATCGTGGCGAGGAGGTCGTGCATGGCCTCGTCGAGCGCACTGCCCCGCTCCATCTGCTCGAGCTGCTGCGCGAGGTCACGCAGGAGCCCGGGGAGCTCGGCGCCCGCCAGGGACGCCGGCGCGCCCTTCACCGCGAACGCGTCGTGGCCGAACGGCTCCACCTCGAGCCCGAGCGCGCGCAGCTCGTCGGCGGCGCCCTCCAGCGCCCGCGCCGGGCCGGGTGGCAACGTGATCACCTGAGGCACGAGCAGGGGCTGCACGAGGAGCCGGCGCTCGCGCCAGGCGGCACGGAGCTTCTGGAAGAGGAGCCGCTCGTGACTCGCGTGCTGGTCGATGACCACCAGCGCGCCCCCCGGCGCTTCGCACAGGAGGTAGGTCTGCGCGTGCTGACCGATGAAGCGAAGCGAGCCGAAGTACCCGGGCGCGCGCGGCGCCCCGCCCTCGGTCGAGAGCGGGAAGGCGAAGGCGACGTTCTCGCCCCGGAGCGGCGCCAGCGCCGAGTCGGGGTGCCGGGAACGGGCCAGGTCGAGGACCGCCGCAACCTCCTCCGCCGCCAGCTGCGTCTCCGGGAGGTCCGCGCGCTGCCCCGGCCACGACGGGCTGCTGGCCAGCCGCGCTCCACCCTCGGGGTGCACGCCGTGGCGCAGCCAGGGCGCCGTCCTCAACGACTCGGCCACCGCATGGAAGAGCGCGTCGTAGACGGCTCGCCCCGCCGCGAAGCGGACCTCGAGCTTCTGCGGGTGGACGTTCACGTCGACCTGCCCGAGCGGCAGCTCGATGAAGAGGACGCCGGCCGGGAAGCGCCCCGTCGGGAGCGACCCGGCGTAAGCGCGCAGCACCGCGTGCGCCGCGGCGCGGTCGCGCACGTAACGCCCGTTGACGTACAGGTAGAGCGCCCGACCGGTTGCCTCGCTGTGGTCGGGCGAGGTCGCGAGCCCGCGCACGCGCACCTCGCCGCGAGTGCCCTCGATGGGCATGAGGTTCGCGGCCGCGTCGCGCCCGAGCGCCGCCAGCGCCCGGTCGCGCAGCGTGGCTCCTGCCGCCGAGGCGAGCGAGACCCTCCCGGCCGAGCGGAGAGAGAAGGCGACCTCGGGCCGCGCCAGCGCCAGCCGGAGGACCGCCTCGCTCACGTGCCCCGACTCGCTCGCGGGCCCGCGCATGAACTTCCGTCGCGCGGGGGTGTTGAAGAAGAGGTCGCGCACCTCGACGGTCGTCCCACGCGGTCGGGCGACCAGGCCCTGCTCGACCAACCGGCCACCCTCCAGCACGAGCCGAGTCCCGGCCGCGCCCGCGGCGTCGTGGCACGTGTCGATGCGCAGGCGGGAGACGGAGGCGATGGCGGGCAGCGCCTCGCCACGGAAGCCCATGGTCGCGATGACGGAGAGCCCTTCCGCGTCGGCGAGCTTCGAGGTGGCGTGCCGCTCGAGCGCGAGCGAGGCGTCGGCGGCGTCCATCCCGCAACCGTCGTCGACCACCCGCACCAGCGCGAGGCCGCCCTCCTCCACCTCGACCTGGACCTGCCGAGCCCCGGCATCGAGCGCGTTCTCGACCAGCTCCTTCACGACCGATGCCGGGCGCTCGACCACCTCGCCGGCAGCGATCTGGTTCACGAGGCCGGGCGGCAGGAGCAGGATGCGCGGCACGCGACCTTGTAGCACGGGTTCCCGACGGGGCCGGCCGGCGCAGCGCGCTGCCGCAGCCCCTGACCCGAAGCACCGTTTGACGAGGTGGTGAGCTGCCGGTATAGGCCACGGCCATGGCGGCCAGGAAGCAAGGAAAGAAGCCAGCGGGAAAGCGGGCGTTGGGGAATGATCCGTTCGAGCGCGGCGCGGCGGTGAGGACGCCCGAGAGCCTCTCGCTCCAGCTTGCTCCGAACTCGAGCTCGACCACGAGCCGGACCTCGACGTCGAGGGCGACCTCGACCCCCCTCACCCCAGCCCTCTCCCCCGTCGGGGGAGAGGGGCGGCAGCCCCGCCCCTCGGCCACGGACGATCGATCAGACGGCCCGTCCGCCCTGAGCGTAGCGCCTCCGGAGGAGGCGCGTAGTCGAAGGGCCGCTGCTGCGCTGCGCGAACGACTCGTCGCGATGGAGCAGCAGGTCGAATCCGCCACCGCCGCGGCCTCGGCGCGCCTGCGCGGGCTCGCGCTGCAGGAGACCGCGGGGGAGCACGCGCGCGAGCTGGCCGAGCTGGCGGGTCGCCTCCTGCCGCTCGTGGCCAGCCGCCTGGGGGGCCTCGCCGCCCTGCGCTCCATCTTCGCGGGCGCTGCCCCGGGCGCGCTGGACGCGTACGGCATGGATCGGGACCTCCCCGCCCGCGCCGCCCCGTTGCTCGACTTCCTCTACGCCTCGTGGTGGCGCGTCGAGACGCGCCAGGTGGAGCACGTCCCCGCCACCGGGCCGGTCATCATCGTCGCCAATCACGGGGGAGCGCTGTTCTGGGACGCCCTCGTGCTGCGCCTCGCGCTCTTGCGCGAGCACCCGGCCAGGCGGGAGCTGCGGCCGCTCCTCGACGACCGCGCGCTCGGCACGCCCGTCTTCGGCCGCGCCGCGGCCCGTCTCGGGGCGGTGGCGGCCACCCCGGAGCACGCGCTCGAGCTCCTCGGCGGCGGCGCCGTCCTCGCCGTCTTCCCGGAGGGCAGCCGCAACGCCGGCCGCCCCTGGCCGGAGCGCTACCGAGTCGATCGCTTCGGCCGCGGGGGCTTCGCCCGCATCGCGCTGCGCACCGGCGCGGCCGTCGTCCCTTGCGCCATCGTCGGCAGCGAGGAGACGAGCGCGCCCTTCGCGCGCGCCGGCTGGCTCGCGGAGCGGATCGGCATGCCGTTCCTCGCGACGACCCCGTCCTTGCCGCTCGCGCCCCTCGGCATCCTCCCCCTCCCCTCGCGCTGGTCGCTGCGGTTCGGAGCGCCCATCGACACTGCCGCGCTCGGCCGCGCCGCCGCCGATGACGCGGGCCAGGTGCTGGCCCTCACGGAGCGCACCCGCTCCGCGCTGCAGCAGATGCTCGACGAGGACGTCGCGGCCCGGAGGGCAGTTTACTTGTAGTACCTGGCCGCCGTCCCTTCGCCCTCGCGCCGGGCCCGCCCGTTGGCGGCGAGGTGCTGTAGCAGCTGGTACACCGTCTCGACGTCCGCCTCCGCCAGCGCGGCGGCCATCTCCTCCGCCGTGCGCGGCGCGGCCGAGAGCGCCGCGGCGGCCCGCGCCTGCACGGCCAGGATCGCGGCGGCGGCCTTCTTGCCCGCCTCGACGCCTGGCTGGTGGTAGGCGTTCACGCCGACCAGTGAGGCGTAGAGCCCCACCGCCCGCTCGAAGAGCGCGACGAGCGCCCCCAGCGTCCGCGGGTCCACGCGGCGCACGGTGAGCGTGAGCGAGCCGCGCCCGCTCTCGTGCAAGGCCGCCCGCGTCCCGAGGAGGAGGCCGTGCAGGTAGTCACCAGCCGTGACGCCGGGCTCGACCTCCAGGGGCGCGCCCCCCGCCTCCAGCACGCGCACGAACACGGCGAAGAAGTCGGCCGCCCCGTCGCGGAGCTGCTGCACATACGCGTGCTGGTCGGTCGAGCCCTTGTTGCCATAGACGGTGAGGCCCTGGTGGACCTCGCGGCCGGCCAGGTCGAGCCGCTTGCCGAGCGATTCCATCACGAGCTGCTGGAGGTACCTGCTGAAGAGGAGCAGCCGATCCTTGTAGGGCAGCACCACCATCGCCTTCGCGCCGCCCTTCCCGCCCGTGGCGGCGAGCCACGCCAGCGCCAGCACCGCCGCGGGATTGCGCGCGACGTCGTGGCGGCGAGTCGCTACGTCGCAGAGCCGCGCCCCCTCCAGCAGCGCCAGCACGTCGATCCCCTGCAGCGCGGCGGGGAGCAGTCCCACGGCCGACGTCTCGCTGGTGCGGCCTCCGACCCAGTCCCACATCGGGAAACGCGCCAGCCAGCCCTCGCGCACGGCGACCTCGTCCATCGCCGAGCCGGCCTGGGTGATGGCGACCGCCTGCTTCGCGAAGTCGAGCCCGGCGTCGCGGAAGGCCCGCTGCGCGGCCAGCATGCCGTTCCGCGTCTCGGGCGTCCCGCCGCTCTTCGACGTCACCACCACCAGGGTCTCGGCGAGCCGCGGCCCGAGGCCGCCCAGCACCCGCGCGAAGCCGTCCGGGTCGGTGTTGTCGAGGAAGTGCGGCGCGAGCCGGTCGCGCTCCCGATCGCCGAGGGCGTCGGCCACGAACATCGGCCCGAGCGCCGAGCCGCCGATGCCGATGCAGAGCAGCTGCCCGAAGCGGCCGGCGCGAGGCGGCTTGAGGCGGCCGGCGTGTACGTCGGCCGCGAAGGCCTGCACCGCGCGGGTGGTGTCCTCGATCTCGCGGCGCAGCTCCGGGGTGGGCGCGCGCGCCGGGTCGCGCAACCAGTAGTGCCCCACCATCCGGCGCTCGTCGGGGTTCGCGACGGCGCCCGCCTCGAGCGCGTCCATCGCCTCGAAGGCGCGCGCCAGCGCCGGCGCGCTACGCTCGAGGAAGGCGCGGTCGAGGCCCATCCGACTCGGATCGACGGACAGCTCGAGCTCCGGCACCTCGCACAGCAACTCCCGGTACCTCGGCCACTCCACGCGCGTGCTCACCCGTGCCCCCTTGGTCTGGATGGAAGACGGCGGGATCTAGCCGGGCGGGGCCCCGGCCGCCGCGCTCCGGGGACTCACGCGCCGGGAGCCGCCGACTCGCGCACGCGCGTGGCCGCGCCGCCCCGCATCCGGACGCTCGAGCGGGCCCCGACCCGAACGCCGGCGGCCCGGACGGTGGCCGGCGGCGTGCGAAGGTCGCGCACGACCCCGAGCGCCGCGAGGACGCGCAGGGCGTACCAGGTCACGTCCACCTGCCACCAGAACCAGCCCTGGTTCGTCGCGGACTGATAGTGATGGTGATTGTTGTGCCAGCCTTCACCCATGGTCACGAGTGCGATGAGCAGGCTGTTGCGGGAGTCGTCGCCGGTCTCGTAGCGACGGCGGCCGATGACATGCGCCAGCGAGTTCACGAGGAAGGTGCCGTGCCACAGCAACACGGTCGAGACGAAGTAGCCCCACAGGAGCGCGGGCACCCCACCGAGCGCGAGGAGGACGGTCGCGTAGGCGATGGGCGGCACGACGTGCCAGCGGTCGAGCCAGCGCAGCTCGGGGAAGCGGGCGAAGTCCTTGATGAGGTCGTGGCGTGACGGGTGGTACCGGCGCACCAGGATCCAGCCGACGTGGCTCCACCAGAAGCCGCGCTGCACCGGAGAATGGAGGTCCTGCGGCGTGTCCGAGTAGCGGTGGTGCTCGCGGTGGTGCGCCGCCCACCAGAGCGGCCCTTTCTGCGTGGACATGGTCCCGAGGAGCGCCAGCAGGAACTGGAAGGCGCGGCCGGTCCGGTACGAGCGGTGGGCGAAGTAGCGGTGGAATCCCGCGGTGATGCCGAACATCCGGCCGAAGTAGCCTGCCAGGGCCAGCGCGAAGAGCCCCCAGGAGAAGGGCGTCAAGGCGACCGTGGCGAGCGCGACCACGTGCACGGCGAAGAACGGCAGCGACTGCACCCAGTCGATGCGATCGAGATCCTGCGCGGCGGCGGAGGGGACAGGCGCGGCAGCGAGCATGGGCACCCCTTGATGGACGTCAAGAGGATGTCCGGGCGGTGTCACCAGCGCGTCATGGCGCTCGGCCTCCTGGCGGGTGAGCGCTCCGGGGTTTCACTTTTCGCAGCGCGGCCACAACGTTGATGGTGAGGGGAGGAGGCGGCGCGGAGATGGTCGAGCCCGAGTCCAGCGGCGCGAGCCACGGCTTCGACCGAGCGGGGGCCATCCGGCTGATGGCGGAGGCCCTTCCGCTGTCCGGTTATGGCGGTGTCCGCGCAGACCTGCCGGGGTGGGAGCCGCCGGAGGTGATCCACGGCGCGATGAAGGACCACCGTCCGAGCCTCTTCGCGCAGCTACCGCGCCCCGTCTTCTTCGACGTGGTGGCCGCCGAGGGTAGCCTGACCCTTGAGGAGCTGGCGAGCCGCTGGCAGCTCTTCGCCAGCGCGGCCGAGCTCACGCACGGAGAGTTTCACGTGATCGTCCCGCGCTGGGTGGCGAACCGCGACGGCCGTCAGGTCGCGAAGCAGATCGCCGAGCTGGTCGGAGTGAAGATCGGGTTCATCTGGGCGATCTGATCCCGCCGGATGCCTCAGTACCCCCGCGGCGGAAGACGTGGGTTGGCTGGCGGCGCCTCGGGCCGCTCCGGCTCTTTCACCTCGTCTTCGGGTCGCGCTGCGAGCTCGACGGCGCGGAGGAACGCGAGCACCTGGCCGGCCGCGGCGGGCGGAGTCTCGGGCGCGGAGGCATGTCCGGAGGCGGTCCGGAGGTGGTCGCGCATCGCCGTCGCGAACGACTTGGGTTCTCCGGCGACGGCGACCGTCAGCTCGGGCCCCTTCGTCCCCCCCATGTCGCGCACGCGGTGGCAGGACATGCACGAGGTGGCGAGCACGTCGGCGCCGAGCCTGGCAGCGTCGCTCGCGCCCGGCGGCACCCGCAGCGCCTTCCCGTAGGTCGCGCTCCAGCTGGCCAGCTCCACCTTCGTCACGGCCCCGACCCACCACCAGCGCAGCCGCGGGTCGGAATCGATCCCGGGCCATTCCTGCACGGGCCAGGCGAGCTGCAAGGGCGACGCCTCCTTCCGCCAGCCCGAGATCGGGGCGCCGTCGACGGTGTCGGCGAGGACCGGCTTCAGCTGCCGGATCGCCGTGAGCGGCACCGCCGCCGCCCTCCCACCCTCGCCGCGGAAGATCGCCAGGTCGGCGTCGCGCTTCAGCTCGATCTTGTCCGCCAGGAACGAGGCGATCGCCATCCCCTCGAACCGCGCCGGCGCGCCGCCGGCGGGCGCGGTTCCCGCGAAGGCGCGCCGAGGGAGCGCCTTGAGATCTTCCGCGCCGACGCGGTGCGGTCCGGCCTCCACCTTGCCCTCGAAGCTCACCACCGGCTCGCCGCGGGTGGGGAACGGCCGCGGGGTCGAGCATGCCAGGAGCGACGTCGCGAGCAGGAGTCGCGTTCTCATGGTGCGCCTTTTACGCTACATTGCCGCCGCCTTCACCCAAAACGGAGGAACAGCCGCACATGGCGCGAGCGTTCATCGGGACCATCGAGTGTCAGGTGACGGTGGATAAGGATCTCGGCGACAGCTGGGCCGTCGCAGTCATCCCTCCGCCCCCCTCGCGCAAAGGCGAGCGATCCCTGGCGTCCCAGGTGGTGAAGCTTCAAGGCGAGGACCGGGACAAGATCACGAAGGGAGCGCTCGAGATCCTCCAGCAGCAGGGCCGGATCGATCGCTTCGAGCTTTGATCCTGGCGGATCGCCTGCGTCCCATCGCCCGTCCCACGGTTCACTGACAGAGCAAGAGCCAGCTTGTGTCCCGGGCGGGGCGCGTGCTAAACATGCGGTATTTCGCGTACTTGAGCGAGGCGCGCATGGCCGAGCCGGTTCCCGCAATGGGTTCTCCCAACGCTGCAGAGGTCGAGGCGAATGCGCCCGGCGCCCCTGCGGCCGCGCAGCTCGGCTCTGGCCCGGTCACGGCTCCACCCCCCGCCCAGGCAGCCTCGAGCGACCAGGCCGAGGCGGCCGCGGAGGCCGCCCTCTATGATCGCGAAGCGCAGCTCGCCTCCGACGGTGAAGCGCGTGCGCGCCTGCTCCTGGCCGCTGGCCGGCTCCAGGCCGGGCGGCTCCGCGATCCAGCTGCCGCGCTCTTGCGGTATCGCGCGGCGCTCGTGGCCCACGCCGGCTCGGTCGAAGCCCAGCTCGCCGTCGCCGAATCCGAGCTGGCCGAGGCGGCCGCCGCTGGCCGCCATGACGATCGGGTTCGGGCGCTGGAGCGTTGCGCCGAGCTCGAGGCCTCCCCTGCGCGGGCGGCCGCGCTGCTGGGTGCCGCCGCGGCCGTGGCCGAGGAGCGCCTGGAGCGGCCCGCGCTCGCCGCCGACCTCGCCCTGCGCGCCTTCGAGCGCATCCCCGAGGACGCGACCGTCCGGCGCGAGGCGCGCCGCGCCGCGGAGCGGGAGGGGCGTCTGGAGGATCTGTCGCGCGTGCTCTCGGCCGAGGCGAACGCCGCCGGCGCGTCGCCGCGCGAGGCCGCGCTGGCCGCCTGCGAGCTCGCCCGGTGCCTGGCGCAGCTGGGCCGCGACGAGGCCGCCCGCGAAGCACTCGGACGCGCGCGTGAGCTCGGCGGCGAGGACATGGTCGTCCTCGACACGCTGGCCTCCCTGCACGAGCAGCGCGGCGAGTGGGAGGCGGCTGCCGAGGCGCTCCGCGCGCGCGCATCGGCCCACGCCGCCGGCGCGCGTGACGAGGTGGCCGACCTCGTGGCCGGGAACCTCCGCCTGGCCGAGATCTGCGAGGAGCGGCTCGGCCGCGCCGCCGAGGCGGTGGCGGGGTACGAGGCGGTGCTGGCGCTCGACCCGGCGCACCGCGGCGCGCTGGTGGCGCTGGGACGGCTGCACGCCCGCGCCGGCGACTGGGCGCGGCTGCTCGCCACCTTCCTGGCCGAGCGAGACGCGGCGCAGGATCCACGCGAGCGCGCCCACCGCGCCTTCAAGGCAGCCGAGGTGCTGGAGGAGCGGCTCGGCCGCCCCGCCGAGGCGGTCGAGCTGTATCAGCAAGCGCTGGCGCTCGATCCGGCGTTGCACGCCGCTCGCCAGGCGCTGGAACGCCGCTACGATCTCGACGGACGCCATGTGGACCTGGCGGCATTGCTGGAGGACGACCTCGCCCACACCGACGCGATCGAGGAGCGGATCGCCCTGTTCTTGCGCCTGGCGCGGCTGCAGGACGACCGCCTGGGGGATCTGGCCTCCGCGGCGCGCGCCTGCGAGCGCGCCCTCGAGGCCGCGCCCGGGCACGTCCTCGCGCTGCGCACCCTCTCCGGCTTGTACGACCGCGCCGGCCGCTTCTCGGAGCTGGTGCCGCTCAACGAGCGCCTCCTCGCCGTGACGCGGGACCCGCGCTCGGCCGTCTCGCTCCTCCAGCGCACCGCCGAGGTGCAGGAGGAGCACCTCGCCGACCCGCTCGCCGCGGCCGCCACGCAGGAGCGGATCCTGCGGATCGATCCGGCGCACCGCCCCGCGCTGCGCGCGCTGGGCCGGATCTACGCCGGCGCCGGCCGCTGGCGGGAGCTCGTCGCCCTCTGGCGAACGGACGCCGAGGCGGCGCCCTCGCCCGAGGCGGCGGCCACCCTCCTCGTGCGCGGGGCCGAGATCCTCGAGCAGCGGCTGGGCGATGCGACCGAGGCGATGGCGGCCTATCGCGAGGTGCTCACCCTCTCACCCGCCCATGTCGGCGCGCTGGGCGCGCTGGCGCGTCTCCACCGGGCGCGCGCCGAGTGGGAGAGCCTGGTGGAGGTGCTGCGCGCCGAGGCCGCCGCCCGCGGCGCGCCGGAGCGGCGGGCAGCCTTGCTGGGCGAGGTGGCCGAGCTGTGGGAAGAGCACCTCGGCGCCCCGGCGCTGGCAGCCGAGGTCCACCAGGAGGCGCTGCACGAGGTGCCCGCCTTCGGCCCCTCGCTGCGGGCGCTGGAGCGGCTCCTCGCAGCCGCCGGCCGCCACGGGGAGCTGGCCCGGCTGCTCGCCGCCGAGGCCGCCCGCGCCCGACCGGGCGCCCGCGCGGCGCTGTTCGTCCGCGCTGCCCGACTGCAGGCGGAGCGGCTCGGGGACCTCCCCGCCGCGCTCGAGGCCTGCCTGGCCGCCCTGGAGGACGTACCCGGTGACGCCGCCGCCCTCCTGCTCGCGGAGGAGCTCGGTACGGCACGCCTCCCGGCCGAGGCCGCGGCGCAGCCCGCGCCCGGCGCGGACGACCTCCCCTCCTGGCGGACCCGGCGGCGCGAGCTCGTGCGCGCGCGCGCCTGGGGCGAGGCGCACGCAGCCTGGCGCAAGGAGGCCGCGCTCCTCCGCGATCCGGCGGCCGCGGCGGAGGCGCTCCTGGCCGCCGGACGGATCGCCCGCGAGCAGCTCGGCGACGAGGGCGCCGCGGCGGACGACTGGCAGCGCGCGATCCAGCGCTGTCCGGGCGACCGCGCGCTGGTCGAGCGGGCGGAGGACCTGCTCCGCGCCGGACCACCCTCGCTCGCCCGGTACGAGGCGCTGGCCGCCCGGGCTCGGCTCGAGGCCGACCTCCCCGCCGCCGAGCGGTGGCTGGAGGCGGCGCGACTCGCCGAGGAGCAGCTCGCGGACCCCCCGCGCGCCCTGGCGGCCGCGGACGCGGCGGTGCTGGCACGGCCCGCCTTCGCCGCTGCCCTGCGCGCCCGGGCGAGGCTCCTCGCCGCGGCCAGCCGGGGCTCCGAGGCGGCAACCGACCTCGCCGCCGCGCTCGCTCAGGGCGGCGCTCCGGACGAGCTGCGCGAGACTCACCTCGCGCTGGCTGCCCTCCACGAGGGCCCGCTCGGTGATCCCGCCCGCGCCGTGAGCCACCTTCACGCCGCCCTCGCGCTCGCGGCCGACCATCCGCCCGCCCTGGCCGCGCTGGCCCGCATCCACCGCCAGAACGCCAACTGGCCAGCGGCGGCGGATGCTCTGCGGCGGCTCCTCGCTTCACCGGCGCCCGACGCCCCCGCGCGCGTCGAGAACCTGCTCGCCCTGGCCGAGATCCGCGCGGAAGCGTTCGCCGACACCGCGGCGGCGCTCGAGCTGTGCCAGAAGGCGCGCGCCCTGGCGCCGGAGGATCCGGCCGTGCTGGAGGCGCTCGGGCGCCACGCCGAGCACGGCGGCGCGCCTGCCGTGGTGGCCGACGCGCTCGCTGCCGCGGCGGCCGCTGCTCCGCCCGGCCCGGAGCGCGCCCGCGCTCACCTGCGCGCGGCGCGCGTGCTGGCGGCGGGCGCCGGTGAGGCGCCGGCCGTCGTCGCCGAGCTGGAGCGGGCGCTCAGCGCGGACCCCGGGCTGGTGGAGGCGCGGGCGGAGCTGGCCGAGGCCTGCGCGGCGGCCGATCCGGCGCGGGCCCTCGAGGAGCACCGCTGCCTCCTCGGCGAGGAGCCGGCGCGCGTCGGCAGCTGGCGCGCCATCTTTCGCCTCGCCCAGGCCGGTCGAGCCAACGACCACGCTTTCGTCGCGGCTGGAGTGCTCCGCTTCCTCCAGGCGAGCGACGTCCGGACTGACGGCGCCTTCCAGGCCGTGAAGGCGCTCAAGGCGCCGCTCACCCCCGCCCGCCCGCTGGCGGAGGGCGATTGGCTGGCGCTTCGCCATCCGCGCGAGCGCGGCCCGCTCTCGGACGTGCTGGCGCTCGCCGGCGACGCGCTGGCGGAGGTGGCGCAGCTCCCTGCCCCCGCCCGCGGACGTGGCCGGGCGCCGGCGGCGCTGGAGCAGATCCTGGGGGAGCTGTGCGCGACGGTCGGGGTCGCCGCGCCGGCGCTGCGCCCCGGCGGCGAGGGCGCGGAGCTGCAGCTCGCCCCTGGCCATCCCGCGATCGTCTATGTCGGAGCCGAGCTGACCCAGCGGCAGGCCCCGGCCGAGCTGCGGTTCCTCCTCGCTCGAGCCGCGGCTCGGCTGCGAGCCGGTTCGGCGCTGGCGGCGCGCCTCCCGCCCGACGCGCTCCGAGAGCTGCTCGCCGCGACACTGCGCCAGTTCGCGCCTGCGGACGAGACGCTGGGAGACGCGCGCGAGGCGATCGCGAAGGCGGTCGGGCGCGCCCTGCCGCGCAAGGTCCGCAAGGCGCTCGAGGAGCCGGCGCGCGCCGTCATGGCCGCAGGCCGGCCCGACTTCGATGCCTGGCAGGCGGCGCTCACCGCCACGGCCAACCGCGCCGGCCTGCTCCTCGCCGCGGACGTGCCCGCCGCGCTCAAGGTGGTGCTGCGCGAGGCCGGGCCGAAGGTCAGCGGAGCAGCGGAGGTGGCGGCGGCGGTCAGCGCGCGCGCCGACCTGCGCGAGCTGCTCGTCTTCGTGGCGAGCGGCGAGCATCTCCGGCTGCGCGAGCGGCTGGGGCTGGCCCTGCCCTCGTAGCAGAACAGGGCAGTTCAGCCCTCCGTGGGGGCGACGTCCACGTCGAAGGAGAGGTGGGTCGGCCGCTCCCCGATCGCGCGCCGCACCTCGGCCGCAACTTCCGCTTCACTATCGGCGCTCTCGCAGTGACGAGGGGCTCCGCCTCTCACCCTCACTGCACGTCGCTTCGCTCGCCGAGGCGCCGCGCAATGCCGTGTCTCCTGGCCTCCTGGCG
>DASPZP010000158.1:0-11136 GCA_035636195.1 Anaeromyxobacteraceae bacterium | reverse complement strand
AAGCAGGAGCTGCATGCCCTGGCCGTCGAGATCGATTGGCCGACCGACGGCAAGCCGGTCGAGATCGACGAGCGCGCCCTGGCCTGACGATTTCTCGGAAAGGCTGCCCTCGGGCTGCCTGCTGCGTGCGACGCCCACCGTTCCCCCCGGTGGGCGTTGTTTTTTTTACGCCATCTCGTGCTTCTTCAGGCGGTAGCGGAGCGTGTCGCGGCTGATGCCCAGCAGGCGAGCGGCCTTCGACTGGTTGCCGTTCGCGCGCTCCATCGCCTCGGTGATGAGCTTCCTCTCCACGTCGTCCAGGACGAGCCCCTGCTCCGGCACGGGCGGGACGAGCTTCTCCTGCTTCTTCGGCACCACCTTGCGCAGCTCGGGGGCGAGGTGCTCGGGGCGGATCTCGTCGGCGTGCGCGTGCAGGATGAACGCCCGCTCGATGACGTTGCGCAGCTCGCGCACGTTGCCGGGCCAGTGGTAGCCGGCGAGGACGTCGAGCGCGGCCGGCGAGACGCCCTTCACGTCGCGCTTCATCTCCTGGTTGAACTTGGCGATGAAGTGCGCCGCCAGGATGGAGATGTCCTCGGTGTGATCGCACAGGGCCGGCATCAAGATCCGCACCACGTTGAGGCGGAAGAAGAGGTCCGCCCGGAAGCGGCCCTCCGCCACCCGCTCCTCCAGGTTCACGTTGGTGGCCGCGAGCACGCGCACGTCGGCGCGCAGCTCCTGGACGCCGCCCACCCGGCGGAAGGTCTTGTTCTCGAGGAGGCGCAGGAGCTTCGCCTGACCGCCCGGCGGGAGATCGCCGATCTCGTCCAGCATGACCGAGCCGCCCTCGGCGCTCTCGAACAGGCCGCGCTTCTGGACGTGCGCGTCGGTGAAGGCGCCCCGCTCGTGTCCGAAGAGCTCGCTCTCCAGGAGGTGCTCGGGGAGCGCGGCGCAGTTCACCTGCATGAAGGGCTTCTCGGCGCGGGCGCTCTCGAAGTGGATGGCCCGCGCCACCACCTCCTTGCCCGCCCCGCTCTCGCCCTCGATGAGGACGGTGGTGGCGTCGGAGGCCGCCAGGCGGGAGACCATGCTGCGCACGCCCTCCATGGCGGCGGAGCTCCCCACCAGCGCCCCCAGCGAGGCCGCGCCGCTCTTCCGCTCGGAGGTGAGCGCGGCGATCTGCCGGCGGGTCCGGGCCGTCTGCAGCGCGCGCTGCACCGCTGCGTCGAGCGACTGGAACGGGAACGGCTTCACCAGGAAGTCGATGGCCCCGTGCTTCATCGCCTCGACCGCGATGTCCACCGTGGAGTGGGCCGACATCATGAGGACGGAAACGTCGGGGTGGAGCGCCAGCGCCCGCTGCAGCGTGGTGAGGCCGTCGATCCCCGGCAGCCGCACGTCGAGCAGCATGAGGTCGGGCATGTTCGCGCCGACCAGCTCGAGCGCCTGCTCGCCCGACTCGGCGGACAGCACCTCGTAGCCGTCACGCTGCAACCGCTCGCCCACCGACCAGCGGATGAGCTTCTCGTCGTCCACCACCAGGATCTTGGCCGGGCTGCTGGTCGTCATGCCGCGTGCTCCGAGGTGCTGCTTCGCTCCGCCGCCGGGTGGGCGCGCTGGAGGGTGACGGCGAACACGGTGCCGCCGGTGGGCGGGCACCGATAGCCGATGTGGCCGCCGTGCTCCGCCACGATCCGCGCCGAGATGGCGAGGCCGAGGCCATTCCCCTCTCGCTTGGTGGTGAAGAACGGCTTGAAGATGTGGGCGCGGACCTCCGCCGGGATGCCGGGGCCGTCGTCCTCGATCTCGATCGTGACGCGCCCCTCGACCTCGACGGTGCGCAAGCGGAGCTTGCCCTTCCCGTCCATCGCCTGGCACGCGTTGAGGCAGATGTTGAGGAAGACCTGCTCGAGCTGGTTCGGGTCGGCCAGCACGAGCGGCAGGTCCTTCCCCGACTCCGAGGTGATCTCGACCGAGGACGCCCGCCGCTGCTGCCGCACGAGGAAGAGCACCTTCTCGAGGGTGGCGTTCACGTCGGTGGTGCGCAGCCGCGCCTTGGGCGGGCGGGCAAAGCTGAGCAGGCTCTCCATCGTGTTGCCGAGCCGCGAGACCTGGTGCCTCATCTCGCCGACCACCTCGGCCTGGCGCGGCGAGCCGGCGAGGTCCTCCGCCAGGAGCTCGAGCGCGCCGGAGAGGCCGGCCAAGGGGTTCTTGATCTCGTGGGCGAGGCCGGTGGCGAGCTCGCCCACCGCCGCGAACCGGTCCGCGCGCACCATCCGCTCGCGGTAGAACGCCTCCAGCTCGGTCTGGCTGTGGCGGAGCGCCGTCAGCATGGCATCGAAGCCGCGCGCCGCCACCCCCAGCTCGTCGGCCCGCCCCTCGTCGGCGCGCACGGAGAGATCACCCGACTCGGCCCGCTTCATCGAGGTGACGAGCCGCGTGAGCGGCACGATCGCCTCCCGGCGCAGCAGCCACCACGCGATGGCCATCAGGCACACGAAGGCGAAGCTGGCGGAGGTGATGAGGGTGTGCGAGAGCCGGGTCTGCTGCGTCACGACCGTCTTGCGGTTGAAGCGCAGGTCGAGCCACCCGTTGAAGCGCTGGGCGGAGCCATGGCAGGCGGCGCAGCCGGGCGCGTTGGGGATGGGGTGGATGACGGCATACTCGGCCTGGTTCCCGCCCGGCGAGGTGATGACGGTGGGCGAGCCGAAGCGGTTCAGGTTCCCCCACGGGCGCGTGCCGAGGTACTCCGGGCGTGACGAGCTCGCCACCTCCCCGTTCGGCTTGATGAGGCTGATCGACTCGATGTCGGTGCGGTGCGCCATGACGAGCGCCAGCACCTCGGTGAGCTGCTCGGGCTTGCCCTGCAACATCGTGTTGGTGACGCCGTTCGCGACCATGCCGGCGAAGATCTCGGCCTTCTCGTGCTGCCCGCTGTCCATGTCGGCGGCGTAGAAGCCGACGGCGGACGCCACCATGAGACCGAGCGTGGCGGCGAAGAGGAGTGCAGTCGGCAGGAGGATGCGCGCCGGCAGGCTGCGGTCGAGTCGGCGCCAGATGTCGCGCAGGTATCGCAGGGGACCGTTCATTGGGGCACCGCACCCATCCATCGCAAAGAACGGACCAGGATTGCGCTAATTCCCCCACGGCCGGGTGAAAGCGCCGAACGCCGCGAACTGCTGACGCCTCCAAGGTGGTAGAACGTGCGCTAACTCACCCGTCACATCCTGCGGCGAACGTGAGAGTTGCGCCTTCTCACCCAGGGTCGCTCTCGCGACGCAACGGTTGCGGGGTGCGAGTGTAGGTGCGGGTGAGGCTCAGCGAGTTGCCGGCGGCGCCCCGTCCAGGGGTAGCCCGAAGATCTCGACCGCGGCCGCCATGAGGCGCTCGCCCCCGGCCGCATCGGCGCCGGCCTGGCGCAGGCGCGCGCTGGGCGCGTGGAGCAGCTTCGAGACGAGCGCATTCGCCATCGCGTCGAGCCGCCGCTGGATCTCCGGGTCGTCGGCGCCGAGCCGCTTCACCGTGCGGTCGACCTCCTCGCGGGCGATGTCGCTGGCCCGCTGGCGCATGGCCTGGATGATGGGCGCAGCCTTGCGCTCGGCCTGGTGGCGCCGGAAGCGCTCGAGCTCGTCGGCGATGATCCGCTCCGCGTCGACGACCGCCTGGGTGCGGTCCGCCTGGGCTCGCTCGGTGAGCCGCGCCAGGTCATCCACGTCGCACAGCCACACGCCGTCGATCTCGCCCGCTCGGGCCGGGATGGCACGCGGCA
Source organism: Anaeromyxobacteraceae bacterium (assembly GCA_035636195.1). Classification (GTDB taxonomy): domain Bacteria; phylum Myxococcota; class Myxococcia; order Myxococcales; family Anaeromyxobacteraceae; genus Anaeromyxobacter_A. The sequence goes on along the minus strand of DASPZP010000158.1, from coordinate 7,388 downwards.
TGGCGAGGTCGACCATGACCAGGTTCCTGCGCCGCCGGGACTTCATGGTGACGGCGAGCGCCTCCGGCGCGAACGCGGCGGGCGCGGCCGGCGCGGCCGACACGACGATGTCGGCCTGCAGGAGCTCCTCCTCGAGCGCCTCCATGGGCCGCGCGATGCCACCGACCTCGGCCGCCAGCGCCTCGGCGTTGGCGAAGGTGCGGTTCACCACCACCACCTCGGAGCCCAGCTCGCGCAGGTGCTGAGCGGAGAGGCGCGCCATCTCGCCGGCGCCGAGCACGAGCACGCGCCGGCCGGACACGGTGCCGAGCACCTTCTCGGCCAGGGTGGCGGCCGCGTTCCCCCATGAGACGCCGGACCGTCCGATGGCGGTCTCGGTCCGGACGCGCTTCGCCGCCTCGTACACGCGGTTCAGGATCCCGTTCAGCTCCTTGCCCACCACGCCCGCCTCGGCCGCGCGCTGATGTGCCTCCTTCACCTGTCCCAGGATCTGCGGCTCGCCCAGCACCGCCGACTCGAGGCTGGCGGCGACGCGGACGACGTGCTGGAAGGCATCGTCGCCGTGCAGCTCGAAGAGCGGGACGGCGGCCCCGCCCCCGCGCGCGGTCAGCGCCTGACGCAGCGCGATCGCGGCTGCGGCGGGCCAGCGGCTGGCGGCGTAGATCTCGATCCGGTAGCAGGTGGAGAGGAAGACGAGCTCGTCCACCCCACCCAGCGCGGCGTAGCCCTGGATGACGTGCGACATCTCCTCGGCGCGAACGGCGAGGCGCTCTCGATCGGCGACGGTGGCGCCCTTCTGATTGAGGCCCACGGCGATGAGCACGTCGGCGCTCCTTTCAATGCTCGACCGAGGAGGTGGTGGTGCGTCCTCAGCAAAGCGCGTGCCTCACCGAGTCGAGGAATCGCAGGAGGTTGCTAAAAGCCGCGCGCAAACATTGCGCCTCCTGCGCGATCGTGCCTCAGTCAGGCGAAACGGCTGCGGGTACGGTGACACTGTGGGGGAGAAACCGATAACCGGCGCGCTGGTGTGGGCGAGCGGGGATGAACCACGTGCACGGCCCCTCTCCCGTTGTCGCGGGGCGAGAGGGCGTCATCCCTCTAGGTCATCCGGATCACGCCCAGCTTCAGGGCGAGGCGCACCAGCTCGGTCCGGTTGTGCAGGTCGAGCTTCTCCATCACGTGCTCGCGGTGCGACATGGCGGTCTTCACGCTGATGCCGAGGTCGTCCGCGACCTCCTTGTTGCTCCGCCCCTCCGCGACGAGCCGGAACACCTGCTTCTCGCGGTCGGTGAGGGTCTCGTAGGGATCGCCGCCCGTGCGCTGCCCGTCGCTTTCCGCCATGGCGGCGCGCGCCACCTCGGGGTCGAGCACGAGCCCGCCCTTGTGCACGGCCCGGATGGCGCCGACGAGCTCGCTCCCGGCCGATTTCTTCAGGACGTAGCCGGAGACACCCGCCTTGAGCAGCCGCCGCACGTACTCGCGATCGTCGTACTGGGACAGGATGAGCACGCGCGACCGGAGCCCCTGCTTCCGGATCTCGATGGTCGCCTCGAGCCCGCCCAGCCCTGGCATGGCGATGTCCATCAGCACCACGTCCGGATCGAGCTTCTTGCAGGCCTCGATGGCCTCGCGCCCATCGGCGGCTTGCCCGACCACCTCGATGTCGGGGGTGACCGCCAGCAGGGCACGCACCCCCTCGCGGAGGATGGCATGGTCGTCGGCGATGAGGACGCGGATCTTGCTCACGAGATGACGGACCTTAGTCCGGCCGCGGCCGCGGCGGAAGGCGCCGGCTCATCCGGCAGCGGGACCCTGATCTCCAGACGGGTACCCATCCCCAGCGACGACTCGATCACGGCCGTGCCGCCCAGCAACTCGGCGCGCTCGTGCATCCCCAGGAGGCCATAGTGCGGCCGGTCCTGTGGCGAGACGGCGGGGTCGAAGCCCTGCCCATCGTCCTCGATCTCGATGTGCAGGTCCTTGCCGTCGAGCCCGAGCTGGATGAGCACCGACTCGGCCTTGGCGTGGCGGGCGATGTTGTTCATCGCCTCCTGGCCGATGCGGAAGAGCGCGATCTCGAACTCGGGCGCGAGCCGCCGGTCGAGCTCGCGGATCTCGCAGCGCACCGCGATGCCGCGCGTGGCCAGGTAGCGCTCGGCGTACCACCGCAGCGCGGAGAAGAGCCCCAGGTCGTCGAGGACGGACGGGCGGAGGTCGAGGATGAGCCGGTGCACCTCGTCGAGTGTGCGGACGGCGAGCGCCTTCACCTCGTCGAGCCGCGGCGTCGGTCCCCCGCTCTTGATGGCGGCCGCGGCCGTCTCGATCCCCATGGTGAGCACCGCCAGGCTCTGGGTGGTCTCGTCGTGGAGCTCGCGGGCTATCCGCTTGCGCTCGTCCTCCTGGGCCGTGATGACGGTGCGCAGGAGCTTCTGCCGCTGCGCGTTGCGCTCCCGGAGCTCCTCGTTCAGCCGGGCCAGCTCGGCGGTGCGCTCCTGCACCCGGTGCTCGAGGACCTCGTTCGCGCGCGCGACGTAGGCGATGAGGTCGCGCAGGGACGAGCGCATCCGCTCCACCGAGCGCCCGAGCCGCCCCAGCTCGTCGCCGCCCAGCTCCGGGATGGGCTCGTCCATCCCACCTCCCGCGATCCGCTCGGCGGCGGCCGTCAGCACCGCGATGGGCCGCGTCACGCTGCGCGCGGCGCCCCAGGCGAAGCCCCCGGCGACGAGGAGCAGCATGATCGCGAAGAGCGAGAAGCTCGTCGGGAGCGCGCCGCTCGTGGCGAGCACCGCCGCCTCGGGCAATACCACCTGGACGCCCCAGCCGGCCGTGCCGAGCGGCGCGAAGGCGGTCACCGCCGGCTCGAACACGCCGGTCAGCTCGCGGTGGCAGTCGGAGCAGCGCGCCGCTTGCGCCTGGTGCTTCGCCGCCTGCTCGGAGAGGCGGCGCCGGCACTCCGACGGCCGGTGCAGGCGCTGCCGGTCGGTGCTGGCGAGGACCATCCCGCTCGCGTCGACGAGGTCGGCGTGGCCGCTGCCGCCGCGCAGGAGGTGACGCAACACCCGCGCCCGCAGCGGCGTCGCCACGTCGACGATCCCGCCCACCACGCCCACCGGCCGGCCGCGCCAGTCCATGACGGAGACGAGCGCGTAGGTGTGCCCCTCGCCCGCCACGCCGACGAGGTCGGTCAGGCGGGGCTTGCCGTCGGCGAGCGTCAGGCGGAGCTCGGGCAGCCCGGTCGGCGGCGCCGCCGACCGGCTGACGCGCGGCTCTTCCGCGAGCACCCTCCCCTCCCCGTCGAGGAGGAACATGCCTCCCTTGAACTGTGAGTGCAGATAGGCGGCGCGCAGCAGCGTTCGCGCGCCGTCCAGCCGATCGCGGTCGAGGCCGAGCTGCGGGGCGGAGGCGAGGCGCTGCAGCACCTCCAGGTCGGCGGTGAGCTCCTCGTCGATGTGCTCGGCCACCGCCACCGCCGCGTGCCGACGGGCGGCGACGAGCTCCTCGTCCAGCTCGCGCAAGCGGGTCCAGCTCACGCCCGCCACCAGCGCGGCCGGCGCCAGCACCCCGATGGAGACGAGCAGGTACACCCGGAAGCGCAGGCCCTGGCGCCCGAGGCGGATGCGCGCCGGGCGGTCGCGCCACGTCCGCCGCAGGGATACCCACCAGCTCCGCTTCACGGCGCCTCCCGCGCGCTACGCGCCATCCGCAGGAGCTCGTCCACGCTCCCCTCCGACCGGAGGAGGAGGCTGCGGCCGCCCTGCTGCCATGCCAGCTGCCATCGCATCTCTCCATCCTCTATCACGCGCGAGAGGACCCCCGCCGCCGGGCCCACCGGTACCGGCGAACGGTCGAGCTCCTGTACCTGGGGCACGAGCCTCCCCGGGATCGGGCCCGGCCGGACGGTCTGGGCGAGGAGCAGCCCCGCGCCCTGTCCGCGCGCGGCGACCGTGAGCGCCACGGCGCCGGGGGCGCTCGCCACGTACCGGATCCGCTCCGGGGGCCAGGCCAGCCGCGCGGGGAAGTAGGCGGGCAGCACCAGCCGGGTCCGCAGGCGTCGCTCGACGTCGTCGACGGTGCGCGCGCGCCGCACCTCGCGCGGCTCGCCCCCGACCAGCGCCGGGACCGTGTCGAGCGCGGAGAGCAGGGCGCCGGCGACCGCGAGCACCACCACGAGCCCCCAGACGGTGCGTGCGAGCTCGGCCAGGCGCCCCGGAGCGCGCGTCGATGCGTGCGCGCTCACGTGACGAGCAGGGAGAGGCCGGCCAGCGAGGCGGCGGTGAGCGCCAGCCGGGCCGGGCGCAGGAGGAGGCTCGGCGGCGGGACGGGCTCGAGCAGCCGGCGGCAGCGCGCCTCGACGTCGTGCGAGCGCGCGCGCCGCAGGGGCTCCGACAGCGCTGCGGCGAGTGGAAGCGAGCGCGGCCACGGTGGCCTGGCTCGCAAGCCGGCGCGGTGGAGCTTCAAGAGCGCGCTCGCCAGCGCGAGCCGATCGCACCCGGCGGCCTCGTCGGCGCGCCACTCGGCGTCGCGGGCGACCGCGCGCGCCACCACCTGCGCCACCGGGTTGAAGAAGAGCAGCGACCGCGCCGCCATGACCACCCAGGACAGCGCCGGATCCCGCGCGCGGAGGTGGGCGAGCTCGTGCGCGAGCGCCGCCCGCAGCTCCTCGCCGTCGAGCAGCGCGAGCGCCCCGCGCGAGACCACCACCCGCGGCCGGCGGACGCCCACGCAGAAGAGCGCCGGGCCGGGCGCGTCGACGAAGTGGAGGACGGCTTGCCGCGACGGACGCCGGCGCGCGCGCGCCGCAGCCACCTCGGCCAGCGCGGCCTCGAGCTCCAGCGGGGCGGGTGCGGCAGGTGGCAGCTCGCGGCGCCGCCCGGGCAAGAGCGGCACGAGGTCCATCAAGAACAAGAGCGCCCCCAGTACAGCCGCCGCTCCCACCGCCAGGTGAAAGGCGGTGGTGCCGAGGACGGGCAGCTCCTCCCAGCGCCGCGAGGCGAAGAGCGCCCAGCGGTCGTGGAACTCCTCTCCGCGGCGGGAAGGGCCGAGGACGAAGAGGAGCGGGGTGAAGACGAGCGGCTGGCCGAGGCCGAGGAGCCTCAGGGCCAGCCGATCGTCCGGTGCGCGCGCATGCCAGATCTGAAGGAGCGCCTCGATCGCCAGGGCGGCGACGAGGGCGTGGATCACGGACTGCGCCGCGTAATCAACCCACCACTTCCCGACCATGCGGGCTCGCGACCTCTCCCGCCTGCTCGGGCTGGCCATCCAGCCGCGCGAGCTCGAGCGGGTGCTCGTGCTCCATTCTCTCGCGGCTGATCTTCCCCGTGAAGATGGTCGTGTCGAATGGGAAGACGTCGGGGTTCAGGTGCGCGTTGTAGATGTGCCAGATGGTGATGATGAGGAACGCCATCAGGCCTTCGTTCGAGTGGGCCACCTTGGCCGCCGGGACGAGCTGGCCGGGCAGGAACCGTGCGAGCAGCGTCGGGTAGATGAGGATGAAGCCGGTGAGCACCATGATGATGTTGCCCACCACGAGGCCCCAGTACTCGAACTTCTGCTTGTAATCGTAGCGGTCGTACTTCGGACCGTGGTCGCGCATGCCCAGGTAGTACTTGAGGGTGGCGACCGAGTCGTCGAAGTCGTGCTTGGTCGGGATCATCGTCAGTCGCGTCTTGCGGCCCGCGATGGTGACGATGGCGCTCCCGAAGTGGACCACGGTCGAGAGGGCCAGCGCCCAGCCGCAGGCGCGGTGGATCCAGCGGGCGGCGTCGATGCCGCCGAACAGCCCCACCAGCCGCTGCGCCCACGCGGCGCCGTAGAACTTCTGCGGCAGGCCGGTGAGGCAGAGCAGCGTGAAGACCACCATCGTGATGACGTGCTCGACCCGCTGCTTCGCGTCGAAGCGGACGAGGTACTGCGTCTTGATGCCGGTCGCGCTGGTGCTCATCGGTTCACCACGACGCGCCAGAGGTGCAGCGCGATCTGGAGGACGAGGCCGCCCACCATGAAGGGGATGATCAACTTGTAGAAGAGCTGGATGGTCCAGACCAGGGTCGCCTTCTGCGGCGTCGGCTCGTAGTGCGAGAGCCAGGCGTCGGGGAAGTTCTTGGTCGCCCCGGGGTGGCACCGCTTGCAGGTCTGGACGAGGTTCGCCTGGATGGTGTGCGAGCCGGGGTCGGAGGACTTCTGGATGTCGTGCACGCCGTGGCAGTCGGTGCAGACGGCGGCGAAGGTCTTCCGGTCGATCTTGGCGCCCCGCTGCAGCGTGGCCGACATGCCGTGGAAGTCCTTCAGGTACGTGTCGACGACCCTGGTCGACAGCTTGTACTTCGACATCATCTTTTCGTTCGTGTGGCAGCGGCCGCAGATCTCCGGCGTGCGCGCCGCCAGCGCCCCGTTCTTCGGGTCGAGGATGTCGTGCGCCTTGTGGCAGTCGGTGCAGACCGGGACGTCCTGGTTGCCCGCCGCGGCGTCGCGGCCGTGCACGCTCGCCGCGTAGACCTTGAACACCCCGCCGTGGCAGGTGGCGCAGGTCTGGGAGATGCGCGTGCGCGGCTCGGCGGCGCGCTGGATGTCGTGCGACCCGTGGCAGTCGACGCACAGGGCCGCCTTGCGGTTGCCCTTCGCCATCACGGCGTAGTGCACGCCATCGAGCGTCTTCGTGTAGTTGGCGAAGTGGCAGCTCTTGCATTGCTCGTAATACGCCACCTGCACGTCGCGCTTCGACGCGAACGGCTTCGACTCGTGCGGATAGCCGGTCTTCTCGGTGTGACAGTCGGTGCAGCGCAGCATCTCGCCGTGCACCGACTTCCCGAAGACCGCCTGGTCGACGTAGATGCCCAGCTTCTCCCCGCTGGGCAGGTCCATCGACATGGTCGCATCGCCGCCGTGGCAGCCGAGGCAGTCGTCTTGCTCGGCGGGGATTCCCGCCCAGGCTGGGCCGGCGCCCACCCACATCATCACCCAAAGTAGCGTTCGTCTCATCGACCTTGGCCCTTTCGCGCCCGGCGTCGAACCGTGGACGCTCCAGGGGAGATTTCTACGCCTGGTCTTAGGCGATGTCCAATAGGGTCGGAGGCAATTCAAGTATGGATTGCCTGAGGGAAATCAATCATCGAGCTGCACAGTCCACATACGCTGCGTCAATAGGTCGCACTTGGGCGAAACGGCCCGCCCGACGAACCTCCCCCGACCCTTGCACGCAATACCTGCGCATGCAGCGGCTGCGCGGGGGTGGATGAGGTGGGCCGGGAGGAGCCGGCTGGTGACGCTCAGGCGTGCAGGAAGGTGGTGGTGAGCTCCCGCCACTCGCCCGGCGGCAGGACTTGCGGCGCGGGACCGGCTCGCGCCGCCCGCTCGGAGCAGCCGAGGTGCGCCTCGAGGAAGCGGTCGAG
>DASPZP010000157.1:0-12304 GCA_035636195.1 Anaeromyxobacteraceae bacterium | reverse complement strand
CTGCTCGCCGAGCTTCCACGCGAACCAACGCCTCGCGAACGCCCAGACCATCCAGGGGGTGCCGAAGAAGCCCACCCACATCAGGGTGAGGATGATCGCCAGCATCTTCCAGGAAACCAACCCGGGATCATTCCAGTACGTCCATGCGACGATCGCAGGAACGGTCCCGATGAGCGCGATGACGACGCTCACGAGCGTGTAGAGCCCCTTCCACCGCTGCGGCTCCGGGGCTGTGATGTCGTGAGCCCTCTGCACGTGACTCTCCTTGTGGCGCATTCACCCTGCGCGCTACCGCGCGGGGCGCGTCTCGGGGCGGAGAACCCCACAGCAAGGTCCGGACCAACGGAAATACTTCGTCACCTCGGGCGCGGCGGCGGATTCCGCGACGGAAGTGCCGCGCCCACGAGCAGCGCGTGGCCGAGATCTGGGCGATGCGCCCGCCGGCGCACCAGGCGGGCGCACGCGCCTCGGTCCGCCCCCATCTTTTGCTTGCGACCCGCGCTGCACTCGTAAGGCTCAAGGCCGGAGGTGTCGTGATGGAACAGACGAGCACGGGAACCGGGCAGCAGCAGGCGAAAGTGGAACGGTCGCTGGAGGCGACCCTGAAGAAATTCAACGAGGCGTTCAATCGCCTCGACGCGAAGGAGGTCGCGCCGTTCTGGGCCGATGATGGCACGTTGATCAATCCGGTCGGCCACTACGGCAACGGCCGCTCGGGTGTCGAGAGAGTCTTCCGTGAGGACGCCGAGAGGTTCCTCGAGGGTACGACGTCGAGGTTCACGATCACCGGCGCGCGCAAGGTCGGCGACGACTGCGTCCTGCTCGACCTCGACCACGACCTGCAGAATGCCAAGAGGCCCGATGGATCGATCGGGCCCATGAATCTGCACGTCGTGCTCCTGGCCCAGAAGAAGGGGGAGGGGTGGCAATGGCTCGACGTTCGCCCCTACGCCTTCTTACCGACGCCGGCGTCAGTACACTGAGACGGCGGGCGAGCGGGCGGCCGCGCACGCGCGCGGTCGCCCCGACCTCGGGCGCAGATCTCGGGAGTCGCGTCGCCTGCGCCCTACCGACGCCGCTGCCCGCGCCCGCCCCAGGAGCCGAGCCGCTTCGGGGGCGAAGACGGCTCCCCGGCGGGCCGCTGGGCGGAGGCGGTTCCTTCGCCTTCCCCGCGCTGGCGCGGGGCGGGTCGGCGCGTGGGGCGTCCACCCTGCCGACCGCCCTGGCGGCGCGCCCGGTCTCCCGAGGACGGGGACCCGATCTGCTCCCTCCCCACCGCCGCCCGCTTGAGCTCGCTCTGGAACGCCTCGGAGGTGCGCGGGACCTCGCCGCGCGGGACGAGCGCCCGGGTGAGCTTCTCGATCCCTCGCAGGAGGTCGAGCTCCTCGGGCGAGGCGAAGCTGGAGGCGCGTCCGCTCGCCTCGTTGCGCGCGGTGCGGCCGATGCGGTGGACGTAGTCCTCGGGCACGTGCGGCAGGTCGAAGTTCACCACATGGCCGATCTCGGCCACGTCGATGCCGCGGGCGGCGATGTCGGTCGCGACGAGGACGCGGAAGCTCCCGTCCTTGAACCCGTCGAGCGCGGCGCGGCGCTGGCCCTGCGAGCGGTCGGCGTGGATGCGCGTCACGGCGTGTCCGGCGCGCTCCAGGCTCTTCGCGACGCGATCGGCGCGGCGCTTGGTGCGGGTGAAGACGAGCGTCGAGAGGTCGTTGCCCTCGAGGAGCGCCAGGAGAAGCGGCAGCTTCTCCTCGTGCCCGGCCAGGAAGACGCGCTGCTCGGCGCGCGCGGCGGTGGTCCCGCTGCGCGCGACCTCGACCCGCGCCGGGTTCCGCAGGTGCGCCCGCGCGAAGTCGGCCACCTCTCCCGCCATGGTGGCCGAGAAGAGCAGCGTCTGCCGAACCTTGGGCAGGCGCGCCAGGATGCGGGTGAGCTGCGGCTTGAAGCCCATGTCGAGCATCCGGTCGGCCTCGTCGAGGACGAGGATCTCGATCTGGTCGAGCCGGGCGGTGCCCTGCTGCAGGTGGTCGACGAGGCGACCGGGCGTGGCGACCACCACCTCGCGCTTCTCGCGGAAGGCCTGCGTCTGCGGGCTCATCCCCACTCCGCCGATGACGACCGCGCCGCGCACGTGGCGGCCCTTGCCGAACCGCTCCAGCTCCTCGCCGATCTGGAGCGCCAGCTCGCGGGTGGGTGCGAGCACGAGGGCGCGCGTGCCGGCCTTCCCGTCGAGCCGCTCCAGGATGGGCAACAGGAAGGCGGCGGTCTTGCCGGTGCCGGTGGCGGCAGTGCCGATGACGTCCTCACCCGCCAGCGCCGGCGGGATCGCCTGCACCTGGATCGGGGTAGGGTGCTCGAAACCGGCCTTCTCGAGCGCGTGCAACGACTTCGGGGAGAGCTTCAGATCTGCGAACGACTTCACGTGGGGGGAGTCCCTGCGCGCGCCTTGGGGCGCCAGCGCGGTTGATGAGAGCGCCGGACTATAGCCCCTTTTCGCCGCCAGCGCGCGCACGGCCCAGCATTCCCGTCCGCCGTGACGTCGCCGTGACCCCGCGCTCGCAAGGTCACGCCCATGGCCTCCGCCTCCGTCTCCCTCGCCCCGCGGGCCCGCTTCACGCGCGCCGGCGCCTTCCAGGACGACCTGAAGCGGCGCGTCGACCTGTACTTCGAGCATACCCGTCAGGCGCGGACGGGCGGCTGGCGCATGCGCGCCAACGCGGCGGTGCTGCTCGGCTGGCTGGCGGCTTCCTACGCGCTCCTCGTCTTCGCCCACCCGGTCTGGTGGGTGGCCGTCCCCCTGGCGGTGTCGGTGGGGCTCGCCATGGCTGGGGTCGGCTTCGGCGTGATGCACGACGGGAACCACGGCAGCGCCGCGGCGAGCCCGCGCGAGAACCGCCTGTTCGCCTTCACGAGCGACCTGCTGGGCGGCAGCTCGTTCCTCTGGCGGCACAAGCACAACGTCCTGCACCACAGCTACACGAACGTGTGCGGCCTCGACACGGACATCGAGCCGGGCGTGCTCCTCCGCTTCGCCCCCGCGCAGCCGCGCCGCGCCCTCCACCGCTTCCAGCACCTCTATGTGTGGATCCTCTATGCGGTCTTCCCGCTCCGCTGGTGGCTCGTCGACGACTTCCACCAGCTCGCCACCGGTCGCATGGGCGAGGGCCGCTTCGCGCGCCCGCGCGGGTGGGACCTCATCGCCCTCCTCGGCGGGAAGGCGCTCTTCCTCGGCTGGGCCTTCGTCCTGCCGCTCCTCCTCCATCCCTGGGGGAGCGCCCTCCCGCTCATGCTCGTCGCCGTCGCGACGCTGGGGACGATGCTCGCGGTCGTGTTCCAGCTCGCGCACTGCGTGGGAGAGGCCGAGTTCCACGACGCGCACACGGAGCCGCCCACCGGCGACTGGGCGGCGCATCAGGTCGCGACGACGGTCGACTTCGCCCGCGGGAACCGGCTCCTCGGCTGGTACATGGGCGGGCTCAACTTCCAGATCGAGCACCACCTGTTTCCGAGGGTGAGCCACGTGCACTATGCGGCGCTGGCACCCATGGTGGAGGAGACGTGCCGCGAGCACGGCGTGCCCTACCGGGCCCAGCCATCGTTCCTCGCCGCGGTGCGCTCGAACGTTCGGTGGCTGCGGCAGCTGGGCCGCGCCGCGGGCGATGAGCGTCGGCCGGCCCCGATCCTCACCGCGACCCCTGGAGGGTGACCGCGCTGGCGACCGGCCGCTCCCTCGCCGACGAGTCGCCGCCCGCCTGGACCACCCCTCGGCGGACCGACGAGGGGCGACGCCGCCTTCGAGCAGCGTACCTAATGTACGCCAGCACCGGTGCTCGCTCCTCAGGGGAAGCGGGGAAAGGCGAAGGGGATGAGCGAGGACGTGGCCGAGGATCTCGCGGTTGCAGCGGCAGAAGCACCAACCCCGCCCGCCGAGCGGCCGCGCTTCCGTCTCGTGCCGGCAGCCCTGGCCCGGCCCATGAGCAAGTTCGCGTCGTCGCCGCTCACGCGGCACCTGGCGACCGGCGCGTTCTGGAGCCTCTTCGGGTCGGGGCTCTCCCGCGTGCTGGCGCTCGTCGGCGCCATCCTCGTCGCCCGGCAGCTCGGCGCCTCGCCCTTCGGCGAGTTCAACCTGGTCCAGACGACCGCCGGGATGCTGATGGCGCTGGGAGGGTTCGGCCTCAACACCACCGCCACCAAGTTCATCGCGGGAAAGTACCGCGGCGATCCCGAGGGCGCGGGGCGGATCGTGGCGCTCTCCGGCCTGACCGCGGCGTGCGTCGGTGGCGCGAGCGGCGTCCTGCTCTTCGCCGCGGCGCCCTGGGTGGCGCGCGAGGTGCTCGCGGCGCCTCAGCTCACCGCGGCGCTCCGGGTCGGTTCGCTGCTCTTGCTCTTCGGCCCCGTGAACGGGACGCAGCTCGGCATCCTGATGGGCCTGGAGCGCTTTCGCCTCATCGCGCTCGTCTCGGCGGGCGGTGCAGCGCTGAGCGTCCCGTTGCTCGTCGTGGGCGCCCGCGAGGGCGGCATGTTCGGGTGCGTGGTGGCGCTGGTCCTGTCGACCGCGCTCACCACCATCTTCTGCCGCGGCGCCGTGCGGCGCGCGACGCGAGAGGCGGGGATCCGGCCCGGCTACCGCGATGCGTTGCGCGAATGGCGAGTCCTCTTCGCCTACAGCATGCCGACCACGCTCGCGAACCTGCTGCTCGCGCCGGTGACCTGGCTCACCTGTGCCATCGTCGCGAACCAGGCCGGTGGCGTGCGTGAGCTCGGGTTGTACGCTGCGGCCAACCAGTGGCGGAACGCCATCGTGCTGGTGGCGACCTCGGCCGGGGCCGTGCTCTTCCCGCTCTTCTCCCACCTGCACGACAGCGGCCGGTCGCGCTCCTTCTCTCGCGCCTTCTGGACGAGCCTGCTCGTGACGGCCGCCGTCGCCGCCGCGGCCGCGGGCGTCCTGTCCGCCACCGCGCCGGCCGTCATGCGCGTCTACGGCCGGGAGTTCCACGGCGCCGCCGGCGTGATGGCGCTCCTCGTGGTCGCGGGCGCGCTCTCCGCGCCGCTGAGCGTGGTGGGCCACGCGCTCGCCAGCGCCGGACGGATGTGGCTCATGCTGGGCCTCAACGTCGCCTGGGCTGCCGTCCTGCTCGGCACCTCTTATCTGCTGCGCAGCCGTGGTGCGGTCGGCCTGTCGGTGGCGAACGTGGCGGCGTATGGCGTCCACCTGGTGGCGGCGCTGGCCTGCGCGGTGGTGGTGGTGCGGTCGGTCGAGCGCGGGGGAGCGGCGGCAGTGTCCGCGGTGTCCCCTGAAGTCATGGAGCCGCCCGGTGCCTGATCTCGCCGCCACGAGCGCCCTCGCCCTCGAGGAGGCCCCCGCCTCGCGCCGCGGTATTCTCGCCTTCGTGGGCCGGGTCTTCCTGCTCGCGACGATCCCGTTCTCGCTCATCTGGGTGCCGCTGGCCCGCGTCCCAGGCGTCGGGAACGTCGTCGCGGGAGACGTGGCGCAGATCGGCCTGTGGGTGCTGGCGCTGGTGGCGCTGCTGCTGCGGGGCCGCGGCGATCTGGACCTCGGGCTGCGGACGCCGCTCATCGCCAGCCTCGCCGTCGTCGTCGCGGTCCTGGCGGGGATCGGCGCGGACCTCGGCCGCTCGGGCCCGCCGCTGCTCGAGAGCATGACGTTCATGAAGCGCTTCGGCCTGTCGGCGATCATCCCGGTCTCGGCCGTGCTCTTCGGCTCGAGAGGGATGGGCCGCTGGACCCGCGCGCTCACCGCGATCATGATCGCGGTGCTGGTGGCGTTCACCTTCGATCCGACGCTGCAGGATTGGCTGCCGCGGCCCGAGAACTGGGACGCCGACATCTTCGCTTCCGAGCAACGTGCGACGGGGTCGGTGACCAACCCCAACGATCTCGCCTACGCCTCGGTCGCGCTCTTCATCCTCCACGCCGCCTTCCTGCCGCGGCGGGCCAGCTTCTTCGACCGCCTGCTGCTCGTCGCGGCGCTGGCCGGCTCCGCCACGTGCCTCATCAACTCCGGCAGCCGCTCGGGCGTGATGGGAGCGGCAGGCGCCCTGCTCTTCGTGGTGCTGACCTCGAGCCTGCGCATCCGCGTCAAGGTCGCGCTCCTCCTCGCCGCCTGGCTGGCGGTGGTGGCGGGGCTCTCCTACAGCGTCGTGTTCGATCGGCGCCTGTCGGGCGCCTACCGCGAGGGCCTCTCGGAGGAGAACATCTCGTCGCGCCTCAGCGGTCAGTGGCTCGCCTTGCACACCACCCTCGAGAAACCCTTCGGCCTGGGCTACGGAGGGATCGCCCGCGCCTCACCTCGGGAGAGCTCGATCCTTCAGTACGGCACGTCTGACAGCGTCTACTTCGACACATTGCTCGGCGCCGGCGTCCTCGGACTCCTGTGCCTGCTCGTGCTGTTCCGGATGGGCTGGCGGCACATCGGCGTCGTCCGGCCGCCCGACGATCCGCGAGGGCACGTCCTCAAGGCCGGGGTGGTGGCGTTCCTGCTCTTCGGCGCGGCCACCGTCGTCCCCATCTCCATCTTCCTCTCGCCGCTCTTCTTCCAGCTGATCGGCGCGGCGAGCTACCCGGATGGCGATGAGTACGCCAGCTGAGGTCGTCCGCGGGGCTGGCGCCCGCATGGCGGTATCCCCTGCGCCGACGCGGGTCCTCGTCCCATACATCTCCACCTACCTCGGGGGCGTGCGGCGCGTCCTCGGCGATGGCCTGCCGCGCCTCGCCGCTGCGCCGGAGCTCCACGTCACCTACGCCGAGCTCTGCTGCAACCAGCCCGACATGGACGCCATGGAGCGCGCGGGCGTCGAGGTGGAGCGGGCGCTCGGCGTGGCGGGAGAGAGCGCGCTCGGACGCGGCGGCAGGGTTCGCAGGTGGGGCGGCATCGCGGCGCAGGTCCCGCGCCTCGCACGCATGGCGAGCCGGCTCGCGGCGCGCTTCGCCGGTTACGACGTCTGCTATGTGCACGGGCACCGAGAGCTCGTGCTCGCCCTCGCTGCGGCGACCCTGTGCGGGCGAGGCCGGGCCCCGGCCCTCGTGTGGCACTGGCATGGGCCACCGCTCTCGGTCGGAGCCGGGGGGCGCGGCGCCTGGGGCGCCCGACTGTTTGCGAGCCTCGGCGCGCGAGCCTGTGCGCGGGTCATCGCCATCTCGGGCTTCTCGGCGCGGCTCATGCGCGAGATGGGGGTCCCGCCGGAGCGCATCACCATCGTGATCAACGCGGCGGAGGTCGGTCCCGCCGCGGCGGCGACCGCCCCGGAGCAGCCGCTCCCGGCGCGCGCGGCGGGGCAGGTGACCTTGCTCCTCGCCTGCGCCTCGCTGCGGCCGCACAAGGGCGTCCATCTGGCGGTGGAGGCGCTGAAGGAGCTCCCGCCCGACCACGTGCTGTGGGTGACGGGCGACACCGCGGACGCGGTGGCCGCGCAGTACCTCGCGGAGCTGGTGCGGCTCGCCGGCGAGCTCGGGGTTGGCGATCGCGTTCATTTCATCGGCGCCCGGCGCGACGTGCACGCCGTCATGCGCGCCGCCGACGCGGTGCTCGTGCCGACCGTATCGGAGGAGCCGTTCGGGCTCGTGGCCGCCGAGGCGCAGCTGCTCGGCGTGCCCGTGGTCGGATCGATGCGCGGCGCGCTGCCCGAGATCCTGGCTGACGGCGCGGGCGCGCTGTTCGAGCCAGGCCAGCCACAGGCGCTCGCGGACGCCGTGGCCGCCGTCACCGGAGACCCGGCGCTGCGCCGCCGCCTGGTGGACGGCGCTCGGAGCCGCGCCGAGCGTCTCTATTCCTACGATCGCTGGTCGCGCGAAGTGACGGCGGTCCTGATCGAGGCCGGGTCCCGCCGCCGGCGCCATTAGCGCCCGCGCGCCACCACCGAGCCAGGCTCGTTGGCGGCGATGTGCGCCTGCGGGCTCGACGTCGCGACGAGGCGGTAGGGCGCGCTGCCCAGCCAGCGGTTCGACACCAGGCGCAGGCCGTGGATCCCGAGCAGGCGATCCTCGTACAGCTGCCGCTCCCGGAGCTCGGCTTGAACCGTGTTGCCCTCGATGGCGACGTCGCGCAGGACGCGGGGGTGGAAGCGCGGCTCCTGCTCGAGGACGAGGAACGAGACGCGCTCGCCAGCGTCTCCCTCGGGATCGCCGTGGAAGGTGTTGTCGGCGATCCGCAGCCGCTCCCAGGTGCCGGTGTTGTTGCCCTTCAAGAAGAACTGGCGCGCGCGGGCGGTGTTGAGGAGGACGCGGACGTTCCCGTTGGCGGTGGCGATGGTCTCGTGCGTGTAGAGCTGGATGGCGACCCCGCGTGGCACGTCGAAGGCGTTGCGCGAGATCTCGACGTCGTCCACCAGCTCCGGGTGGCCCGGGTTCGGCTCCAGATCGATGGCGGACACGTAGTCGAGCGTCTTCACGAACGTGTTCCCGGAGATGACGAGCCTGCGCGCCGAGATGACCGCCACGCAGCAGCGGCGGGGCTGCTCCATGCGGTTGCGCCGGATGAGCACGTCCTCGCTCGGCTGGGGGTGGCCTTCGCCGCCGACGAGGACGCAATCCCCGAACGGCCGGACGAGGACGTTGTCCTCGACGGTCACACGCCGTGAGCCCTTGATCAGGACGAGGTGCGACCACTCGCCCGGCCTGGCGACGCCGTCCCATCCGCCGTCGAGCTTGAGCCCGCTGAGGACGAGGCCTGGGCCGCTGTAGCCCACGATCTCGAACAGGGTGTGCTCCTCCTTCCCGTCCGCCCCGTGCATGCGGATCTCGGGGAGAGAGCCGTCCCCGGAGATGGACGCCTGGAGGCGCACCTTGCGCGTCAGCTTGTAGTGAGCGCGCGGCTTCGGGACGCGGATCGGCTGACCGGTGTCGGCGGCGCGCTGGAAGGCGGCGGTGTCGTCGGCGACGCCGTCGCCGAGAGCCCCGAAGCCCGTCACATCGACCCACGCCTGCTCTCGGGACACGGGGGCGCCGGAGGTGGCAGCGGCGGCGCCCAGCGCGACCGCGAGCGCTGCGATCCGGACTGCTCGCGGCTCACACCCTCGCGACACGCGCGTCCTGCCCGGTCGCCGACGGGGCCGCGCCGACCTGCACGGCCGCCAGGGTAGCGAGGTGGCGGTGGAAGCGCTCGCGGATGGGCTGGAGCGTGCGCTCGCGGAAGGCGTCCGCGGCGGCCAGGTTCTGCCTCGACAGCTCGCCGCGGAGGGCCGGATCGGCGGCGACGTCCTGGATGCGCCGCGCCAGCGCCAGCTCGTCCGGCTCGACCAGGGCCGCGTCGGGCAGGAGCTCGGGGATGCCGCCGACCCGGGTGCCGAGGCACGGCAGCCCGCGCGCCATGGCCTCGATCATCGCGCGCGGCATCCCCTCCTGCCGCGAGGGCAGCACGAAGAGATGCGCGCGATCGAGCTCTCGCCGCACCGCCTCACCGGATGGCATGTGGCCCGCGAAGAGGACCCGCTCCGCGATGCCCACGGTCCTCGCGAGCGCGGTCAGCTCGCCGCGGTACCGACCATCGCCAAGGATGACGAGCTGCACGTCGAGCCCGTCGCGGGCACAGCGGCCGACCGACCGGATGAGCAAGTCGGGAGCCTTGTAGAGCGCGGCCAGCGTCCCGACGTGCACGATCCGGAACGGGGGGCCGGCCGGCGCGTCGGGGGGGCGTGGCGCCGCGATGAACGCCTCGTCTCCGAGCTCCACGTCCGAAGCGGCGAACGACGGTGCGCCCGGCGCGGGAGGATAACGGCGCTGCAGCGCGCCGGAGGTGACGTACAGGTTCGCCCCCGAGGCCAGGCACAGGCGCCGGAGCTGGCGGGTGGCGATCCGGCGGAAGGCGGCGCGGAGGAGATGATCGGACGCCCGCGGCGCAAAGACGTCCCACGGGTCGCCCACCACCTCCAGCCCGAACGGCCGTCGGGCCGACCGCAGCGCGCGCGCCGCGATGGTGCCGATGGTGCCGGGCACGCGCAGGATGACCGCATCGCGCGGGTGCGCCGCCAGCGCCGCGCGGGCAGCCCGCTCCACCCGGAGCCAGCATCGCGCGTACTCGCCCGGGCCGACGAAGTAGGGGAGGGCCGCGACCTGGACGCGGTCGGAGTCGACGCGGAGCCAGCTCGCAACGGGGCGCGGCACCGGCTCCACGCGCGCGAGGAGGCGCACCCGGCCGAACGTGGTGAGGTATCGGGCCCAGGAGGCGCGCGAGAGGCTGGTGGCCGTCCACGACGCGCCGTCGGGTGTCTGGTGGAAACGGTGCTCGAGGGCGATGGTCAGATCCATGGCGGCGCTCGCCCAAAAATGCGACGCCCCCTGGTCGCCGCAAGGCTCACCAGGGGGCGCGCGGAGGGCCCGGCCGCTCAGGGTTGCGCTCAGGGATTGATCAAAGCGTCCGCCCCGGAGAGCTGGTTGCCCGAGACCTGCGCCCCGGGCGCGTTGCTGACCCGCAAGGCGTAGCCGATCCCGTCCGCCTGCCACGAGTTGGAGGTCACCTGCAGCCCGGACGAGATGCCCTGGAACAGGTCCTCGCCATAGCCGTTCGGATGAATGGTGTTGCCGGTGAGCACGATCCCGCCGGAGCTGTCCACGACCTGGGCGAACGAGATGACCCCGCTGGAGCTGGCGCGGCGGCCGGCGTACGAGTTGTTCGTGAGCGTGAGGCCGGTCCAGTCGCTCGTCCCTGGCGGCTTGATGAAGAACCGGTTGGCGATCCCTCCGCTGCGCTGGATGGTGACCCGGCCGCTCTGCGGCGACTGACCGCCGAACGTGTAGCACTGGATGGCGATGCCCTCGACGTCGAACTGCTCGTCGGAGATCGTCACGTCCCACACGGCGTCGAGGCCGTTCGGGTTCGGCTCGAGGTCGATGGCGGCGACGTAGGTGCTCGACCGCACGTGCTTGTTTCCACGCACCGTGACGTTGCGGGCGGAGATGAGGGCGATCGTGCAGCGGTAGGGGTTCTCGAGCCGGTTGTACTGGATGACCACGTTCACGCTCGGGTTGGGCGAGGCCTCACCGCCGATGAGGATGAGATCGCCGTACGCGCGCTCGAGCCAGTTGTTCTCGATGGTGACGTTGGTCGAGCCCTGGATCTGGAGGAGGTGCGACCACTCTCCGTACGTCCCGACCTGGTCCCATTGTCCATCGAGGTGGAGGCCGGCGAAGACCGCCCCCGGGCCGGCGTAGTCATCGAGCTGGAACATGACGTGCTGGCCGTCGCGGCCACCGTCGGCGCCGTACATGCGGATGGTGGGGAGCGAGCCGTCGCCGATCACCGAGCCGTGCACGTAGACGCGCCCGGTGAGCTTGTAGTGGGCGGAGGTGCCGGGCACGAGCAGGTTCTTCCCCGTGGCGGCTGCGCTCTGGAAGGCGGCCGTGTCGTCGGTGTAGCCATCGCCGCGCGCGCCGAAGTCGGTCACCTTGACCCAGCCCGGATCGCCGGGAGCCGGGAGGGGAGTGCCCGGCACCGTCACCGCGGCGACGAACTGACGCGCCGGATCGGCGTGGCTCGTCGCGACCACGTGGAAGGTACCGCCGGCGAACGGCGCCGTGTAGAGGCCGCTCTCGCTCACCGCGCCGCCGGAGGAACCCTCGGCCACCGACCACGACACCGCCGTATCGCTCGATCCGGAGACGCCGGCGGAGAGCTGCACCGCCTGACCGGCCGGGACGATGACGGCCGCCGGCGAGATCGCCACCACCACCTGCGCCGCGGGCGGGGGAGGGACCGGAGGAGGCTGCGCGCTCGCGACGGTGATCGTCGCGCGATCGCTCTGCGACGGATCGGCGATGCTCGCGACGAGGACGTGGTAGGTGCCCGGCGCCTGCGGAGCGACGTAGAGGCCGCTCGCGTTGACGCTGCCGCCGGCCACGCCCTCCTCGACGCTCCACGTCCCGGCATCGGCAGCGCCGTTGAGCTGGACCGTCAGGGTGAGCGACCCACCGACCGGCACCTCTGCCGCGTGGGGGCTGACGTTCAGCGGCTGGCTCGCGCGCTTCCGGACCCGCACCTCGGCCGGCGTGGAATGCGAGACGGCCTGCGAGGTGGCGAGGACGTGGTAGGTCCCTTCGGCATCGGGCGCCGTGTACTTGCCGCCAGCGTCGATGCTCCCACCATTGGACTCCTGCACCGTCCAGGCGACCGGAACTCCGGAGGTGCCTTCCTTCATCGCCTGGAACTTGACCACGCCCCCGGGCGAGACGTCGCTGGCGGTCGGCGTGATCTGGACCTTGCTGGCGCTCGTCCCGGAGGCGGTCGCCGAGGTGGCCGTTCCGGACCCGCAGGCCGAGAGGGCTACGCTCGCCAGCCAGAGGAGAGCGAGGGCGG
>DASPZP010000156.1:0-2470 GCA_035636195.1 Anaeromyxobacteraceae bacterium | reverse complement strand
GGCGTGGACCCGGCGTCAGCCAGGTGGGGTACCATCGGCGATCTACACACCCGTCAGGATGCGAGGAAGAACTCGATGAGCAGCGAAGACGAGCTGAAGGCGGAGCTGGAGAAGCTCAAGGCCGAAAACCAGGCCCTGAAGGCGCGCGGCAGCAAGGGCGTGTCGATGAAGGTGAGCGAGAAGGGCGGCGTGTCCGTGTACGGGCTGGGCCGCTTCCCCGTGACGTTCTACCAGGAGCAGTGGCTGAAGCTCCTCGACCTCGCCGACGACATCCGCGCCTTCATCAAGGAGCACGAGGGGCAGCTGAAGAAGAAGGAGTGATCGCCGCGCTCGGCCCCGCGCCTCGTTCCAGGGCGGCGCGTTCGGCGGCGTCGAGGGCGAGGTCGGCGGCGGCTCCGATCAGCCCGTTCACCAGACGGATGGTCTCGTAGGTGGCGGCGCAGGCGGCGTCCTGCACGGCGCCCACCGTCCTGGCCGGGCCGGCCATGCCGGGCGCGAGCGCGATGACCTCCACCGTCGCGCGCATCGTGCGGCGGTGCACGCCCTCCACCGCGGTGACGCCGTGGTGCACGGCATCGACCAGGAGGTCCTTCAGGCCACGCCAGCGGGTCATGAGGACTCCTCCGCGAGCGGCTCGCCGGCGCAGCGGCGCCGGATCCAGTCGTAGACCTCGGGGTGGTGAGCGAGGGCGAGGTGGCCCACCCCCGGGAAGAAGCGCACGTCGCGGCCGGCTTCTCTCGCGCCGGCCGGGAGCCGCGCCGCCGCGCTCGCCACGGGAACCAGCGCATCGCCGAGGAGCAGCGTCGCGAGGTGCGCCTCGGTCGGCCCGAGCCCGCCCACCAGGAAGTGGTGGGCCACGCCGGGCGCGAGCGGAAGGGGCGGGCCGCCGCCCGCCGGCGCGAGGCCGTGGCGCAGGTCCTTGATGCCCTCGCTGCGCAGGTCGATCACGTCCGCGACGAGGTCGGTGTGCGCGATCCCGACCGCCTTCAAGACCCCGGTGACCGCGCCTCCCAGCTTCTCGAGGGGCGCGCCCAGGTGCGGTGAGCCGAGGTAGAAAGCGTGGCGCACGCGCCCGAGCCAGCCATGGCCGGCCAAGGCCGCCTCGTGGCAGGCCCGCCGGATGACGAGGCCACCCATGCTGTGGCCCACGAGGACGATCTCGCGCGGCTCGACCGGCATGGCCGCGGTGAGCGCGTCCAGCATCGCGTCGAGCAGCGCGCCGTTCTCGGCCACGGCGAGGCCGCTGTTGTAGCGCACCGAGAGCGGTGTGAAGCCGAGGTCGGCCGCGAGGAGCGCGCCGTAGGAGCGCACCGGGTCGTCCGGGAAGGCCCAGCAGGCCTCGTTCACGCCGAGTCCGTGCACGAGCACCGCGAGGCGGTGCGTCGCCTGGGGGTACGCGTGCGCCAGCGCCTCGCGCTCGCAGGCGAGCGGCTCGCCCCCGCGGGCGAGGGTCATGGGGATGGCGAGGCCGTTGCCGCGCCGCTCGAGGTAGTCGCCGACCACGGCGTTGAGCACGCTCAAGCTCCGGTCGAGCTTCCCGCTCACGCCCATCCCGACTGCAGCCTGTGCCGGTTCATCGCGTCTCCGATGGTTGCACGGGGCGTATGTCCCGGCAAGCGCGCGCGGGCAAGGCAGATCCCGGCCGGGGGTGCTCCGCGCCCAGCCCATCCCGTGCCAACATTCCCGGCATGACGAACGACCTCAATCCTCAGGCACGGCAGATGGCCGACGAGTCGATGGCGCGAACCCTCGCCGCGCAGGCCGAGGCCATCTGGCCGCAGGAGGTTCCACTGCTCCGTCGCTACGCGCTGCCGGACGACGTCCGCATCCTCGACGCCGGCTGCGGGACCGGAGAGATCTCCTCGCGACTCGTCGGCCTCTTCCCGCGGGCGGCGGTGCTCGGGGTCGACGTCCTGGAGGTCAACCTGGAGCGGGCGCGTGCCCGCCATGGGGCGCTCGCGCCCCGGCTGCGCTTCGAGAACCGCAGCGTGTACGGGCTGGGACTCCCGGACGGCGCGTTCGACCTCACCGTCTGCCGTCACGTGCTCCACTCGATCCCACACCCGGAGCAGGCCGTGGCCGAGCTCCTGCGCGTCACCCGCCCTGGCGGCCGGCTCCACCTCATCGCCGAGGACTACGGGATGATCCACTTCGCGCGCCGCCGGCTCGAGCCGGACGAGTTCTGGAACGAGGCGCCGCGCAGGTTCGGCGAGGCCACCGGGACCGACCTGTTCCTCGGCCGGAACGCCCTGCGTCTCCTCCGCCGCTTGGGGGTCGCGGAGATCGCCGTCGACTACCTCGTGGTGGACACGCTGCGGGTGCCGCGCGAGACCTTCGCCGCCATCTGGGAGGCCTGGCGGGACGGCTACGCCGAGGTGATCGCCTCCCACACGCGCTTCGCGCGCGAGGAGGTGATGGCGCACTTCGACGACCAGCTCGCCACGCTCCGCGATCCCGAGGGCTACGCCGT
>DASPZP010000155.1:0-7311 GCA_035636195.1 Anaeromyxobacteraceae bacterium | reverse complement strand
ATCGAGAGGTCGACGGCGCTGTACATCGTGCACCTCGTGGAGCCGGACGCGCGGGGAGGGACGGTGCGGCCCGTGTGCGGCGAGTGGGGCGAGAGCGTGAGCTGGGCGAAGACGTTGGGCGCGGTGAGCTGCCCAGGCTGTCTCGCGACGAAGCGCCTCAACGACGCGGGTGCAGGACGCTCGTCAGCCGCTCCAGGGCGCGGGCGAGATCCTCGGGAGGAACTGCGGTGAAGCAGAGCCGTGCCCAGGTCGTGTAGTCGCGGCCTGCGGCTCCCCCCGGGGTGAGGAGCACGCCGGCTTCCAGGCAGCGGAGGAGGAAGTCGTCGAGCTGCTCGCCCGGTTGCAGGAAGGGCGCAGCATCGAAGAAGAGGAACGTCCCTGCCTCGGGCGGTGGGAGACCGAGCACGGTGGCCGCCGAGGTGCCGGCCTCGCGGTAGAGCCGCCGCGCTTCCGCCTGCCAGGCGTCGCCTTCCTCCAGGGCGCGCGCCGCCCCGAGCTGCATCGGCCGCGCTGCGCAGTAAGCGTTGAAGGTCTGCACCCCGCGGATGGCGCGCATGGCGGCGGGCGGCCCGTGCACCCAGCCCACGCGGGCGCCGGCGAGCGCGTGGCTCTTCGAGCAGGTGTGGACGGCGATGGTGCGCTCGGCGAGGTCGGCGCGGCGCCAGAGCGGCGGCGCGGCGGCGGCGTAGGCGAGGTCCTCATAGGCGGCGTCCGCCAGCACCCACAGGTCGTGGCGCCGGGCGACCCGCGCCACGGCGGCCACGACCGGCTCCGGGAGCACGCGGCCGGTGGGGTTGTGCGGGGAGTTCACGTAGAGCGCAGCCGTGCGCGGCGTGACGGCGCGCTCCAGGGCGGCCTCGGCGTCGAAGCCGGGGTCGTCGAGCCGGGTGAAGAACGGCACCTCCACCGCCGGGCAGCCACGAGTCGTGGCGATGCCGCGGATGAGCGGCCAGAACGGGGAGGGGAGGAGGAGCTCGTCGCCCGGATCGAGCAGGGCCGCCACGACGATCGCGAGCCCCGTCGTCGCGCCTGGCACCACCTGAAGGCAGGCGGGGTCGAGGTCGAAGCCGTGGCGTGCGAGGATGCGGCGCCGGATGGCCGCGAGCAGCGCCGGCTCGCCCTGCACCGGCGCATAGTTGTGGAGCCGCGGATGATCGGCGGTGCGCTGCGCCTCGGCCCGCGCCGCCGGGAGCGGCTCGAGCCAGGTGTCGCCCACGTGGAGCGGGTAGATCGGCCCGGGCGCCTCGCGCATGCGCGCTGCCAGCGCGCTGTACACGGCATCGGAGAGGCCCTCTGCGGTCGCGGCGAGGGAGGGGTGG
Organism: Anaeromyxobacteraceae bacterium; assembly: GCA_035636195.1. Lineage (GTDB taxonomy): Bacteria > Myxococcota > Myxococcia > Myxococcales > Anaeromyxobacteraceae > Anaeromyxobacter_A. The sequence continues at coordinate 5,992 of DASPZP010000155.1, read as the reverse complement.
CGTGGCATCGCGAGCGCGATCCTAGCTCAGGTCGCCAGCGCGCGCGCCTCGACCGGCTCCGCCGGCTCGGCCGAGGCCGGACCGTCGGCAAGACCTCGTCGCTTCCACAAGAAGTAAACGGCCGGGTAGACGAGGAGCTCGAGCAGAAAGCTCGTCACGAGTCCGCCGACCATGGGCGCGGCGATGCGCTTCATCACGTCGGCGCCGGTGCCGGTGGACCACATGATGGGCAGGAGGCCCATGAAGGCGGCAGCCACCGTCATCGCCTTGGGGCGGACCCGCTTCACCGCACCGTGCACGATGGCCTCGCGCAGGTCGCCGGTGGTCCGGAGGAGGCCCCTCTTCTTCGCCTCGTCATGGGACAGATCGAGGAAGAGCAGCATGAAGACACCCGTCTCGGCGTCGAGGCCCATGAGCGCGATCATGCCCACCCAGGCAGCGATGGAGACGTTGTAGCCGAGCCCGTACATGAGCCACACGGCGCCGATGGCGGAGAAGGGGACCGCCAGCATCACGATGCCGGCCTTCATGGACGACTTCGTGTTCATGTAGAGCAGGCCGAAGATGAGGACCAGGGTGATGGGCAAGATGATCTTGAGGCGCTCCCGCACGCGGAGCATGTTCTCGTACTGGCCGCTCCAGGTCATCGAGTAGCCGGTCGGCACCTTGACGCTGCTCGCGACCGCCGCCTTCGCCCGGTCGACGTAGCCGCCGATGTCGATCTTCGCGGTGTCGAAGTCGACGTAGACGTAGCCGGCGAGGAGCCCGTTCTCGTTGCGGATCATGGACGGGCCCTGGGCGAGCCTCACCTCCGCGATCTCCTCCATCGGGATCTGGCCGCCGCCCGGCAGCGGCAGGAGCACGCGCCGCAGCGTCGGCAGGTCGTCGCGGTAATCGCGGGCATAGCGGACGTTGATGCTGTAACGCTCCCGCCCCTCGACGGTCGTGCCCTGCTCGTCGCCGCCGACCGCCGTCATCACCATCGTGTTCGCGGCGTCGATGGTGAGGCCATACCGGGCGAGCTGCTCCCGCTTCAGCACGAAGTCGAGGAAGTAGCCGCCCGCCACGCGCTCGGCGTAGGCGCTCCGGGTCCCGGGCATCTTCTGCAGCGCTGCCTCGGTCTCGAGCGCGATGCGCTCGATCTCCTCCAGCTTGGCGCCCGCGATCTTGATGCCGATCGGGGTGCGAATGCCGGTCGAGAGCATGTCGAGGCGGCCCTTGATGGGCATGGTCCAGGCGTTCGAGATGCCAGGGAGCTGCAGGGCGGCGTTCATCTCGTCCTTCAGCTCGTCCTCGGTGATGCGGTCGTTCCAGAACGGGCGCAGCACGCCCTTCAGCGGCTCGGGCGCCCAGGAGGAGTACCAGCGCGCCTTCTCGCGCCATTGCGGCTCCGGCTTCAGCACCACCGTCGTCTCCATCATGGAGAAGGGGGCCGGGTCGGTGGAGGTGTTGGCGCGGCCGGCCTTGCCGAAGACGCGCTCCACCTCGGGGAAGGTGCGCAGGATCTTGTCCTGCAGCTGCAGCGCGTTCTGCGCCTCCGCCACCGACATGCCGGGCTGCACCGCCGAGGGCATGTAGAGGATCGTCCCCTCGTTCAAGGGGGGCATGAACTCGGAGCCGAGCTTCAGGTACACGGGGATGGTCACGGCCACCGCCAGCAGGCTCAGCGCGATGGTGGCGCGCGCATGCGCCAGCACGAAGCGACAGGGCCCCTCGTAGATCCGGTGGAGGGCCCGGCTGATGGGGTGGCGCTCCTCCGAGTAGTACTTGCCCACGAACGCCTGCGTCGCGAGCCAGGCGAGCGGCTTCGGGCGGAACCGGAAGGGCTCGATGCGCGCGAACAGCATGCGCATGGCGGGATCGAGCGTCACCGCGAGCAGGGCGGCGATCGCCATGGCCAGGTTCTTCGAGTAGGCGAGCGGCCGGAACAGGCGGCCCTCCTGATCGATCAGCGTGAAGACCGGCATGAAGGCGACCGCGATGACGAGCAGCGAGAAGAAGACGCTCGGGCCCACCTCCAGCAACGCCTCCAGTCGCACCTGGTGGAAGTCGCCCTTCCCGCCGGCGGCCTGCCAGTGGTGGATCTTGTTGTAGGCGTTCTCCACCTCGACGATGGCGCCGTCCACGAGCACGCCGATGGAGATGGCGATGCCGGCCAGCGACATGAGGTTCGCGTTCAGACCCATGAGGTACATGGGGATGAAGGCGATGGCGACCGAGACCGGGATGGTGACGATGGGCACGATCGCGGACGGGATGTGCCACAGGAAGATGAGGATGATGATCGAGACGATGATCATCTCCTCGACGAGCTTGTGCTTCACCGTCTCGATGGCCCGTCCGATGAGCTCGGAGCGGTCGTAGGTGGTGACGACCTCCACCCCCTTCGGCAGCGACGGCTTCAGCTCCTCGAGCTTCGCCTTCACCCGGTCGATGACGCTGAGGGCGTTCTCGCCCTGACGCATCACGATGATGCCGCCGACGACGTCGCCCTGGCCGTCCAGGTCGGCCACGCCGCGCCGCATCTCCGGGCCGAGCGTCACCTGCGCCACGTCCTTCACGGTGATGGGCGTGCCGCCCTCGCTCCTGAGGACGAGCTGCTCCAGGTCCTGGGTCGACTTCACGTAGCCGCGGCCGCGCACCATGTACTCGCGGCCCGACAGCTCGACGAGTCGCCCGCCCACGTCGTTGTTGCCGCGCCGGACGGCGTCGATGACCGTCTGCAGCGGCAGGCGGTAGCTCGCGAGCAGGGTCGGGTTGACGGTGATCTGGTACTGGCGGACCTGCCCGCCCACGGTGGCCACCTCGGAGACGCCCGGCACCGACTGCAGCGCGTAGCGCAGGAACCAGTCCTGGAACGAGCGCAGCTCGTCGGAGCTGTGCGTTCCGGTGCGATCCACCAGCGCGTACTGGAAGGTCCAGCCGACGCTGGTCGCGTCGGGCCCGAGCTCCGTCTTCACGCCCTGAGGGAGCTGCGGGATGATCTTGGAGAGGTACTCGAGCACGCGCGTTCGCGCCCAGTACGGGTCGGTGCCGTCCTCGAAGATGACGTAGACGTAGCTGAAGCCGAAGTCCGAGAAGCCCCGGATCGCCTTCACCCGCGGCGCGCCCAGGAGCGCGGTGGTGATGGGGTACGTCACCTGGTCTTCCAGGATGTCGGGGCTGCGATCCCAGCGCGAGTAGACGATGACCTGCGTGTCGGACAGGTCGGGAAGCGCGTCGAGCGGGATGTTCCGCATCGTCCAGACGGAGATCGCGAGGACGACGAGGACGCCGGCGATGACGAGGTACTTGTTCACCGCCGAGAAGCGGATGAGCCCCTTGATCATGGCTACTTCCCTCCCATCACCGAGAGCGAAGCGCGCAGGCGCGACTCCGAGTCGATGAGGAAGTTGGCCCTCGTCACGACCTGCTCACCGGCCTGGAGCCCCGACAGGACCTCGGCCGCGTCGCCGGAGACGACCCCCAGCTTCACCTCGCGCGGCTGGAACTTGCCGTCTCCCATCGCCACGAACACCACCTTGGTGCCGCCGGAGTCGATCACCGCGTCGACCGGGATGCGCAGGCCCTGCCGCGGGGCCGCGTGCATGACCACCTCTCCGAACATCTCCGGCCGCAGCTCGCCGGTAGGGTTCGGGAACTCGATCCGCACCTTGGCGGTCCGCGTCTTGGGATCGAGGATGGGATCGATGAAGATGACCTTCCCCTTGAAGGCGTGGTTCGGGAAGGCCGGCAGGGACAGCAAGGCCGTCATGCCGAGCCTGAGCCGCGCGAGGTCCGACTCGTAGGCGTCGGCGAGCACCCAGACCGAGGACAGGTCGGTGATCTCGTAGGGCATGTCGCCCTCGTTCACGCGGTGCCCCATGACGAGGTCCTTCTTCGTCACCACGCCCGACATGGGCGAGTTGATGGTGAGGGTCTTGGTCGCCTTGCCGGTCCGCTCCAGCCGCGCGATCTCCGCGTCGGGGATGTCCCACAGCTTGAGCCGCTCGCGGGCGGAGTCGACCAGGTCCTTGCCCGGGTCACCGGCGGCGTCGCCCGAGGCGAGCACCGTCCGGGTGCGGAGCGCGAGCAGGTACTCCTGCTGCACCGAGAGCAGATCGGGGCTGTAGATGGTGAAGAGCGGCTCGCCGCGCTTCACGGGCTTGCCGACGTAGTCGACGAAGACCTGCTCGGCAAAGCCCGAGACCTTGATGCTGACGTGGTGGACCCGCGTCTCGTCGACGGCCACCTTGCCGACGGTGCGCCAGGTGTCGCCCACCGAACCGCGCGCAGCCGTGGCCGTCTTGAGGCCGATGAGCTGCTGCCGCTGCGGGTCGATGTTCACCGTGGCGAGCCCTTCGACCGGCGCGCCGCCGCCCCGCTCGTCGTCGTAGACCGGGAGGTAGTCCATCCCCATCTCGTCCTTGCGCGGCGTGGGCGAGGTCTGCTTCGGGTCCATCGGCGAGCGGTAGAACGCGATCTTGCGAGGCCCCGCCTTGTCGGCCGCAGGCGTCGCCGCCTTGACGAGCTTCATGCCGCAGATCGGGCAGTCGCCCGGGTGGTCGGAGGTGATGGTCGGATGCATCGGGCAGACGTAGAGGTCCTTCGCCGCCGCCCGAAGTGCTTCGGATGACGCGGAATGGTCGTGGCCGGCGCCGCGGCGAGCGAGGAGCGTGGCGCCGCCGCCCAGCCCGATCCCGAGGATGGCCACCAGCACGAGGGTGCCAGGCCCGAAACGCCGGCGCGACGAGGGGGGGGTATTCGAGTCGGTCATGTGTCGTCTCCTGGTTGCTCGCTACATCCCCGACGACATGCCGCCGCCGCTCGAGGCGGGTGCCGCCTGCTCGCCGCCTCCCGCTCCGGCCGTGGCGCCCTTGCCGCCGCCTCCGCCACCCGTCCCGCCCACGCCCGGCACCGATCCGCTGGCGAGCCGCCCGGCCGTCGTGGCAGGCGCGTCGAGGCTCACCTCCCGCTGCGCGATGGCGAGGCGCTGGGCCTGGGCCAGCGACTCGAGGTAGCCGCCCTCGTCGGCCACGAGCCCGCGCAGCACCTCCAGCACCGACGCGAAGGTCACCTTGCCTACCTTGTACTGGGAGAGGGTCGAGTCCACCGTCGCCCGGGACTGCACGAGGAGCGCGTCACGGTAGAGCTGGTTCGTCCGCTGCGCCGCGGCGAGCAGCGTCTGCCGCTCCTGCGCCCGCAGCCGCAACACCTGCCGCGTGGCCTCCTCGCCGTGCGCCTCGGACTCGCGGCGGCTGGAACTCTCGGCCACCGCCCGCGACTGCTTGCTCCCGGAGAAGATGGGGAGCGTGATGCCCACGCTCACGAGCCACATGGGATCGAGCGAGCCGCGCGGCATCACCCCCGCCGTGATGGAGAGGTCCGGGAAGCGATCGCGCCGGGCCACGTCCACGCGGCGCTCGGAAGCGACCACCGACAGGTGCGCCGCCGCCAGATCGGGACTGCGCTGCTCGGCGTCGGCCACCGCCTGCTCCGGGGTGAGCGCTGGTGGATCGCCGCGGTCCGCGAGCGTCCGCGAGGTGGCGATGGCCTCGTCGAGCGGGTGGACGCGGAGGCGGTTCAGCGTCTGGAGCCGGGTGCGCTCGGTCGATTCGAGAGTGATGCGCTGCTGGGCGAGTCGGGTGCGCTCGAGCTGGGCGCGCAACAGGTCCGCCTGCGAGCCGGCGCCAACCTCGTAGCGCGTGCGAGCCATCGCCGCGGCCTCCTTCCACAGGCCCTCGAGCCGCTCCTGCAACGCCATCTGACCGCGGACGAGCAGGAGATCGACGTAGGCGCGCTCCACCTCGGCGGTGATGGAGAGGCGGATGCGCTCGAGCTGCGCCTCCACCGCGCTCGCCTGCGCCTTCGCGGCGCGCTCGCGAGCCCCGCGCTTTCCCGGCCATGGGAGCTGCTGGGTGAGCATGACCTGATAGAACGAGGTCTCCATCTTGCCGACCTGGATGCTCCCGAAGCCGTCGTTCTGGATGCCGAGCGAGAGCGTCGGGTCGGG
>DASPZP010000154.1:0-8667 GCA_035636195.1 Anaeromyxobacteraceae bacterium | reverse complement strand
CTGGGCGACACGGCGCGGGTGCCCTACGGCTCGAAGTCGCCGGAGGTGGTGACGCAGTACTCGCTCCGGAACGCGCGCTTCCTCGTGGCGCGAGAGATCGAGCTGCTCGTCGTCGCCTGCAACACCGCCTCGGCGGTGGCGCTGCCCGCCCTGCGCGCCGCGCTCGCCATCCCCGTGCTCGGCGTCGTCGAGCCAGGCGCGCGGGTGGCGGCGCGGGTCACGCGGTCGGGCAGGGTGGGCGTCATCGGCACCGCCAGCACCATCGCCTCGGGCGCCTACCAGCGCGCGCTGCGGACCGCCCGCCCCGACGCGCAGGTGATCGCCGCCGCCTGTCCGATCTTCGTCCCGCTGGCTGAGGAGGGCTGGACGGATCCGGACGACGAGGTCGTGCGCGCGGTGGCGCGGCGCTACCTGGCTCCGTTCCGAGGCGGCGCCGTCGACACCCTCGTCCTCGGCTGCACGCACTACCCGCTGCTCCAGGCGGCGCTCGCGCGCGAGCTGCCGGGGGTCACGCTGGTCGACAGCGCCCAGGCCATCGCTGCGGAGGTGGCCGAGCGCTTCCCGCCCGGCGCCGCGACGCCGTCCCGCCATCGGTTCTTCGTCACCGACACCCCCGATCGTTTCCTGGCCGTCGCGGAGCGATTCCTCGGACGGCGGGTGGACTCCGCCGAGCAGGTGGATATCTAGGCGCGCATCTCCGGTGGGGGATGAACCCCCACGGACAATCTCCGCCGGGGGATGAACCTCCTCAGGATTGTTCACATCTCGAGTGCGGCTGCGCGGCCACCGGGGGGCCCGGCGCGGAGATCGGTCGAGGGGCGGGCCACGCGCAGAGAAGCGGCCGCCGCGTGGGCGGTGCAGTGCTGGCCGGCGGAGCGCGGCGGCGGCCGGCCGTCGACGAGGCGTCGCGGCGCGTCCGCGGCGTCTCCGCGTGATCGGCTCACACACGCCGCCTCCGACCGCCTTCGCGAGCACGCGGCGGATGGCGGGCGGCGCGTGGCCGTCCTGACGATGGGCGTCCTGAGTGACTATCCGTGACATCCCGCGTGGCGCTCACGCCCTCTTGGGTAGGAAAGTCAGAAAGTCAGATTCGCCTTGACGCGTTCAAGCGCGGAATCGCCTGCGCGGCAGCGGGTTGCGCCGGAAGGCCTCCCACAGCTGGCGGCGCCCGCGAAGGCTGTGACGCGGCTGGCGGTGGCGACCAGCCAGGCGACGCCCGGTGCCGTAGTTCAACCGGATGAACCACGCAGTGAGGTCACAGCCACCCCACCGTACTCGCAGCCGGCTGCGCCTCTCCCGGCCGCCAGGCCCGACGAGGTCGACCCGCTGACCGGCGACCTGCGCCGGTTCCACACCACCGTCTCCAAGCGCTTCCTCGCCAAGCTGGCAGCGGCGCGCGACGCGCTGTCGCACAGCCACCTTGGCGCCGACACCGAGACCGTGCTCGAGGCCGCCCTCGACCTTCTCCTCGCGGCGAATGACAAGAAAAAGGGCCTCGTGAAGAGGCCCCGGGCGACTCCGGCGCGCCCCTCCGCCAGCCGGCGGCACATTCCTGCCGAGGTGAAGCGGGCCGTCTGGACACGCGATGGCGGGTGCTGCCAATGGCCGGTCGCGTCGGGAGGGGTCTGTGGCTCCACGACCCGACTCCAGTTCGACCACGTCGTTCCGCTCGCTCGGGGCGGAACGTCCACCGTGAGCAACGTTCGGGTGCTCTGCGCCTTCCACAACCAGCTCGCCGCGCGGCAGGTGTTCGGTGAGGGGTGGATGGACCGCTTCGCCTCGAGGGTCAGCGGCCGCGGCAGATGAAGGGGGGTGCGCCATGTCGAGCCTGAGCTGCCCTCCCCCCACACAGGGTCGAGCGGAGCGAAAGATGTCGCGGCTCCGTGTCAACTCACCTGTTTGTGCGCGGGAGCGCGACCCGCGTTGCCGTGCACCATGGCCTTGGGCCCGCCGGGGAACAGGGAGTCGAGGGGGCGCGCCTTTCTTGTATGCCGATCTTGCGGGTACCGTCTCGAGAAGCTCGGTACCGCCTCGCGAGCGGCGCTCGCCCGACCAAGGCGATCGGCCGAGGAGCAGCGCCCGCCATAGGCCACGCTCACTTCACTGCCCGAACCCGCTTGCTGTCTGCATCGCGCGGCGAGCGGGGAGGAGATGCGATGGGCGATGGGGGATGAAACCCCGCCGTTGACGCAAATCCCTCCGAGTTTCGCGGATGTGGGCTTGATGCCCCGCCAGGGAGCCGGTAGCATCGGGCTCCATGGCGGACGTGAAGCAGATGGTCACCGGCTTCAACCACAACGTGAAGCACCGTGGGAAGCCGTTTCACGTCCAGACCGAGGACTCCGGGGTCTCGAACCCGCAGATCACGACTCACCTCTTCGTCGGCGGCAACATCATCGCCACGAAGAAGACGAGCTACGCGAACCGGGTGGGCACCCCCAACCTGCCGCAGGTCGTGCGCGAGCTCATGGAGGAGCAGCACAAGGAGGTCCTGCGGAACCTCATCAACGGGCGGTACGACGATCGCGACGAGGCGCTCTCCGCCAAGGCGCGGGCTTACCAGCCCGGGCAGCTCGCCGAGCCGGGGAGATCGGCGCCGGACGCGCGCGCCGCTCCCGGGTCCGCCGCTCGCTCGGCGAATCCGTCTCCCGCGGCACCGCCCAAGCCCCAGCCGAACCTGACGCCCCCTCCCGTGCTGAGCCGCCACGCCTCCCCCCCGCCGCTCCCCGCCCGCAGCCGTCCGGCCTCGCCCGCGCCGCCAACGTCGCCGGACGAGCCCGCCATCGACATCGACGCCGACGCGCTCTTCGGCGAGGACCCGGGCGGCGAGCAGAGCCTGGACGAGGTGATCCTCTCGTACCTGGCCGAACCGCCGCGCCCGAAGAAGTGACGGTCGCGCTCTTCAGTGAGGCATGATCCAGCTCTTTCACGTCCACAAGCAGTACCCCGGCGAGGCGCCGGCGCTGCTCGACGTGTCGCTCGGGATCGAGAAGGGGGAGTTCGTCTTCCTGACCGGCCCCTCCGGCGCCGGCAAGTCGACGCTGATGCGGCTCGTCTTCTGCGCCGAGGTCGCCACCAGCGGCCAGCTGCTCGTCTTTGGCCGTAACGTCGCCAAGGTGAAGCCGTCGCAGGTGCCGTACCTGCGACGCTCCATCGGCGTCGTCTTCCAGGATTTCAAGCTCCTGCCCGACCGCACCGTGGCCGAGAACGTCGCCTTCCCGCTCGAGGTGCGCGGGCTCGCGCCGCGCGAGGTGAAGCGGAAGGTGAGCGCCATCCTGGGCTCGGTCGGCCTCGACCTCAAGGCGGGCAAGTTCCCGCTCTCGCTCTCGGGCGGCGAGCAGCAGCGGGTGGCGGTGGCGCGCGCGCTGGTAGGCGATCCGGCGCTCCTCCTCGCCGATGAGCCGACCGGCAACCTCGACCCGGAGCGCACGCTCGAGGTGATGGACCTCCTCCACGCCGCCAACGCACGCGGGACGACGGTCCTCGTCGCCACCCACGACCGCACCCTGCTCGAGCGCTACAAGAAGCGGGTGGTGGCGCTGGAGCGCGGCCGGGTGATGACCGACGGCGCCGAGATCCGGCGCGCGGGGTTTGCGTGAGCGCGCGCCGCCCCTTCTACTTCGTGGGCCGCGCCGTCGAGGCGATGGCGCGGCGGCCGAGCGTGGCGTTCGTCTCGATCCTCACCATCTTCGTGGCGGCCTTCGTGATCGGGCTCTTCGCGGCGGTGCTGCGCGGCGGCGAGCGCCTCCTCGGCGCGTGGGCGGGCGAGGTCCACATCTCCGTCTACCTCGATCCGGCCGCTGATCTGGACGCCGCGCGCGCCGCGGCCCAGACGGCCGCCCCTGGGCGCACCGTCGAGGCGGTCAGCGCGCCGGTGGCGCTGCAGCGCTTCCGGGCCTCCCTCGGCGCGCAGGGCGCGCTCCTCGACGGGCTCCGCCCCGACCTCCTGCCGCCCTCGGTCGAGGTGCGGGCGCCAGGCATCGCGCTGGCCGAGGCGCGCTCCCTGGCGGCGCGGCTCCAGGGCGTGCCGGGCGCGCGCGAGGTCGATTATGGCAACGCGTGGCTGGAACGGCTGGAGCGGCTCCTCGAGCGCCTGCGCTGGGCCGGGATCGGGCTCTTCGTCGCCCTCGCGCTCGGCGCGGCGGTGCTCGTCGCGAACACGCTCCGCCTCGGCGTCTTCGCGCGGCGGGACGAGATCGACATCATGCGGCTCGTCGGGGCGACCGACCTCTTCGTCGAGACGCCCTTCCTCCTCGAGGGCCTCCTGCAGGGGCTCGCCGGTGGCGTCCTCGCCGCGGGCGCGCTCGTCGGGATCTGCGCGCTGGCGCTGCCCGGGCTGGCCACCGCCGGGCTCCCCCTGGCGCGGTCCGAGGTCCTCCCGCCAGCCTTGATCGGCGCCGTGGTCGGGGGCGGCGCCGCGCTCGGGCTCCTCGCCAGCGCGCTCGCGGTGGGCCGGGAGCTCGGGCGGAGAGCGCGGTGAGCCCGGCGCTGGCGGTGCTGGCGCTCGCGCTGGCGGCCGATCCGCGCGCCCGGCTCGAGCAGCTGAAGGCGCGCCAGGCGGCCGAGGCCGCCGCGGCGCAGGCGCTCGGGCAGCGCGAGGGCTCGCTCCTCTCGGCGCTCGACGCGTCGGAGCAAGGGCTCCTCGCCGCTTCGAGCGCCGCCGGCGCGGCCGAGGCGGAGCGCGCCGCGGCCGAGCGCCGGCTCCGGCGGGCGCGCGAGGACGAGGCGAGCGCACAGGCGCGCTTGGCCGCGCTGGAGGCCGAGCTCTCGCCTCGGCTTCGGGCCCGCGCACGCATGGGCCAGCTCTCGGAGCTGCGCCTCCTCGCCGGCAGCGCCTCGCTGGCCGAGCTGGTGAAGCGCCGCTGGCTCTGGGAGCGGGTGGTCTCGCACGACCTCGCGCTGCTCGCGGAGGGGCAGCGAGCGCTCGAGGCGCGCGAGCGCGCCCGCCGCGCGGTGGAGGGGGAGGCGGGGCGCATCGCCGCGCTGGCCCGTGAGGCGCATGCCCGGAGCGACGAGCTCGCCGCGCGGCGCGAGGAGCACCGCGCGCTCCTCGCGGCCGTGCGCGGCGAGCGCTCGCTGCACGAGCGGGCGGCCGCCGAGGCAGCCGGGCAGGGCGCGAAGCTGGCCGAGTTCGTGGCTGCCCTTCCACCCGCCGGGTCGGCCGCGCCGCTCCACACCGGCTTCGCCGGGCTGCGCAGCCGACTGCCGCACCCCGTCGCGGGCGCGGTGGAGGTCGGATTCGGCCGGGTCGTCGACCCGCGCTTCGAGACGGTCACCCTGCAGAAGGGCGTCGACATCCGGGCGCCCGGTGGCGCCGAGGTGAGGGCGGTGGCGCCCGGCCGCGTCGCCCACGCCGGCTGGTTCAAGGGGTACGGCAACCTCGTCATCGTCGATCACGGTGACGGGTTCCACACGCTGGTGGCGCACCTCGCCTCGATGAGCACCGCCATGGGCGAGGAGGTGGAGGCCGGCGCGCTCCTCGGCACGGTGGGAGACACCGGCTCCATGAAGGGCGCGTACCTGTACTTCGAGATCCGCGAGCACGGCCGGCCCGTCGATCCGGCCGCCTGGCTGCGGCCCTGAGCACGTCATAGGATGGACGCCATGCCTCCGACTCCCATGTGCCCCGAGCGCCGCGCGGCGAAGCCGAGAGGCGGACGGGCGCGCAGAGGGCTCGTCACGCTGGTGCTCGTCGGCGCCGCCTTCTTCGCCGGGCTCTCGTTCGACCACGCCGCCCGCGCCGCCCGTCGGGACGGCGGCCAACCCTACCGGCCGCTGGACGTCTTCGCCGACGTCCTCGCCTTCATCGAGAACGGCTACGTCGAGGACGTGAAGGAGAAGGAGCTCGTCTACGGCGCCATCGAGGGCATGGTGGCCCGGCTCGATCCCCACAGCCAGTTCATGCGCCCCGAGGTCTTCCGCGCGCTCAAGGAGGAGACCACCGGCGAGTTCGACGGCGTCGGCCTCGAGCTGGGGATGAAGGGCGACGAGCTGGTCGTGGTGGCGCCCATCGCCGACGCGCCCGCCGAGCGGGCCGGCGTCGCCGCGGGCGACCGGGTGCTCGCCATCGACGGCGCCAGCACCAAGGAGATGGGGCTCGCCGAGGCCATCCGGCGCCTGAAGGGAAGCGCCGGGACGAAGGTGGTGCTGCAGCTCATGCGCGACAGCTTCCGCGCCCCCCAGACGCTCACGCTGATGCGCGACCGCGTCCGCACCCAGAGCGTCTCCTCGCGCATCCTCGACAAGCAGCGTGGGCACGTCCTCGTGCAGGTGAAGAGCTTCCAGGACCGCACCGACGCCGCGGTGAAGAAGGCGCTCGACGGTGCACGCCACGACCTGGGCGGCGAGATCAAGGGCCTCGTGCTCGACCTGCGCAACGATCCGGGTGGTCTGTTCGATCAGGGCGTGCGGGTGGCGGATCGGTTCCTGCGGGAGGGCGTCATCGTCACCACCGAGGGGCGCGGCAAGAAGGGCGCCGAGGTGGAGCGGGCGCGCGAGAAGGAGACCGAGCCGAGCTACCCCATGATCGTGCTCGTCAACCGTGGGACCGCCTCCGCGAGCGAGATCGTGGCGGGAGCGCTGCAGGACCACGGGCGCGCCGTGATCATGGGTACCCAGACCTTCGGCAAGGGCTCGGTGCAGAGCCTCATCGACCTGGAGGATGGGTCGGGCCTGAAGCTCACCATCGCCCGCTACTACACGCCCAAGCACCGCTCCATCCAGGAGCTGGGCATCACCCCCGACGTGGTCGTCGCGGACGCGGCGCCGCCGCTCCACGACGAGGGCGGCCCGGGGGAGAAGGACCTCGAGCGCCACTTCAAGAACGACGCCGCTCCGGCCGTGGTGGGCTCGCCCGCGGCCGCGCTCGCAAACGACTACCAGCTCCGGACTGCCCTCGACTACCTGCGGGTGGCGGGGATCTTCAAGGGCGCCCCGGCGCCGTTCCCCCCTTCGGCGGCGAAGCGCTGAAGTGCGGCGGTCGGCGGCCCGCCCGGACGTGGACCCGAAATGGCAGTCGGCCCCACGCGCTGCGTTGACTCTTCGTAGATGCGGCTGCGCGGCGGCGTCCGTTTTCCCGTGAAGCGGCGGGGGCTTTCCATTTGACTTCCGCTCGCCAGTCGCTATAGTCCGCGCCGTTTCACCAGAGGGAGGACGAGCTCCTCCGAGTCGAAAATCCGTGAGCGCGGCGGGTGCGCTCCCCGCCAGGTGGACAGCTCCGAGATGAGCCCCCTCGAACTCGTCGTCGTCATCGCCTATGTCGCGGTGCTGCTCGTACTGTCGGTGTACGGGTCGCACCGCTACTACATGGCGTACCTGTACTACCGGCACAAGTTCCGGCTGCCCACGCCGCGCGCGCGCTTCGAGGTGCTGCCGCGGGTGACGGTGCAGCTCCCGATCTTCAACGAGATGTACGTGGTGAACCGGCTCATCGGGGCCGTGTGCGCGCTCGACTACCCGCGCGACCGGTTCGAGGTGCAGGTCCTCGACGACTCCACGGACGAGACCTGCGAGATCGCGCAGGCCTGCGTCGAGCGCTGGCGCGAGCAGGGCGTGGACATCTGCTACATCCACCGGCAGAACCGGCAGGGCTTCAAGGCGGGTGCCCTGGAGAACGGGCTCCACCACGCCAAGGGCGAGTTCGTGGCGGTCTTCGACGCCGATTTCGTCCCCGACCCGGACTTCCTGCGCCACACGGTCCACTTCTTCACGGACTCCCAGGTCGGGATGGTGCAGGTGCGCTGGGAGCACCTGAACCGCGATTACAGCGCGCTGACGCAGTGCCAGGGCATCCTGCTCGACGGCCATTTCGTCATCGAGCACACCGCCCGCAACCGCTCCGGCGCCTTCTTCAACTTCAACGGCACGGCGGGGATCTGGCGGCGCGAGACCATCCAGAGCGCGGGCGGCTGGCAGCACGACACGCTGACCGAGGACCTCGACCTCTCCTACCGCGCGCAGCTGGCGGGCTGGAACTTCGTCTTCCTGCCGCACGTGACTGCGCCGGCCGAGATCCCGGTCGAGATGAACGCCTTCAAGAGCCAGCAGCACCGCTGGGCGAAGGGGTCCATCCAGACGGCGCTGAAGCTCCTGCCGCGCATCTTCCGCCAGCCGCTCCCCCGCCACGTGAAGCGCGAGGCGTTCTTCCACCTCACCGCCAACTTCGCCTACCTGCTCATGATCCCGCTGGCGCTCCTCATGCCCCTCACGGTCATGGTGCGCGTCGGACACGGCTGGTACGAGGTGCTGCTCCTCGACATCCCCTTCTTCGCGGCGGCGACGGCGTCGGTCTGCTCCTTCTACTTCGCCAGCCAGCGTGAGATCGGCATGAGCGTCTGGCAGCGGCTCAAGTACATGCCCTTCCTGATGGCAATCGGGATCGGTCTCTCGGTGAATAACTCGCGCGCGGTGGTGGAGGCGCTCTTCCACCACGAGACCGGCTTCACCCGCACCCCGAAGCACGGCGTGAAGCGCCCGGGCGAGTCGGTGTCGCGCAAGCGGTACCGGGCGGCGGTGAACTTCCAGCCGCTCGTCGAGCTCGGGCTCGCCGCCTACATGACGTACGGCATCATGTTCGTGCTGGAGCGCGAGGTCTATTACTCGCTGCCCTTCCTGTTCCTCTTCCAGGCTGGCTTCGGCTACGTCGGCTTGATGAGCGTCTGGGAGGGC
>DASPZP010000153.1:0-5220 GCA_035636195.1 Anaeromyxobacteraceae bacterium | reverse complement strand
GCGATGACGAAGGCGCGGACCTTGTAGCCGGTGGTGTCGACGCCCATCGCCTCGGCCGCCACCTCGTCCTCCCGGATGGCGAGGAGCGCGCGCCCGTGGGTGGAGCCGACGAGGCGCCGCGCCATGGCGATGGTGGCCACGGCGCCCATGCCCACCCAGATGACGCTGGTGAGCCGCGGCAGGCCGGAGATGCCGGTCGCCTGTCCGAGGAAGGGGGTGTTCTCGATGATGACGCGGATGATCTCGTTGAAGCCGAGCGTCACGATGGCGAGGTAGTCGCCGCGGAGCCGGAGGGAAGGCATGCCGACGACGAGGCCCATCAGCCCGGCGGTGATCATCCCGGCAGCGAGCGCCAGGAAGAAGACCACCTGGTCCGAGACGCCCGCCGAGAGCCCCACGATCTGGAGCCCGTGCATGGCGGTGGTGATCTTGGCCGCCGTGTAGGCGCCCACCGCCGCGAACCCGGCGTGGCCGATGGAGAACTGGCCGGTGAACCCGTTCACCACGTTGAGCGAGACGGCCAGGATGACGTTGATGCCGGCCATCACGCCGATGAAGGCGTAAGCCTCCGACAGCGACAACTGCAACAACCAGCACAGCGGGAGCGCGATGAGGAAGGGCAACGCCGACCGGAACACGATGCGGAGGGGTCTCACGGGCTACACCTTCTCCGCGCGGAACTTGCCGAACAGACCCGCGGGCCGGACGAGGAGGACGATGATGAGGAAGGCGAAGGCGATGCCGTCGCGGTAGGAGCTGAGCGCGTAGCCCGAGACGTACTCCTCGGCGAGGCCGAGCGCGAGGCCGCCCACCATGGCGCCCGGCACGTTGCCGATGCCGCCGAAGACCGCCGCCACGAACGCCTTGATGCCCAGGCTGAGACCCATGAGCGGGTCGACCTTGGGCCGCGAGCCGGCGAAGAGCAGCGCCGCCGCCGCCGCGAGCGCGCTGCCGAGCGCGAAGGTGTAAGAGATGACGCGGTTCACGTTGATGCCCATGAGCCCGGCCACCTGCGAGTCGAACGAGACGGCGCGCATCGAGGTGCCGAACTTCGTCCGATAGACGATGTACTGCAGGACGATCATGAGGCCGACCGCGGTGAGGAACGACACCACGTCGTAGTTGCTGATGTAGACGCCGGCCGGCTCCCAGCCGATCCGCGTGAACGGCTCGGGGAAGAAGCGCGGGGTCGGGCCGGGCGGGAAGGGGATGCCGAGCCCGGGGATGGACGGCAGCTGGAAACCGTACTCCAGCAGGAACGAGACGCCGATGGCGGTGATGAGCGAGGTGAGGCGCGCCCGCTGGCGGAGCGGCCGGTAGGCGAAGCGCTCGATGGCCACGCCGAGCACGCCGCAGATGATCATCGACCCGACGAAGACGATGAGCGCCTTCCCGAGGGAAGGCTGCGCGCCGACGTTCATGGCGTTGGCGAGGTAGAAGCCCGAGAACGCCCCCACCATGTACACGTCGCCGTGCGCGAAGTTGATGAGCTTCAGGACGCCGTACACCATCGTGTAGCCGAGCGCGATCAGGGCGTAGATCGTCCCGACCGACAGGCCATTCACGAGGTGCTGCAGGAACTCGGTCACGCGGACCTCGCCAGGATGCTGAGTGCGTTGAGCGGGTGAGTCTCGCGCGAAAGAGGGCGGCGTGGAAGGGGTAACTCCCTCCCACGCCGCCGGGACAAACGAGCCGCCTTACGGGTTCACGGTGGCCGCGAACTTGGCCTGGTTGTTCTTGATGCCGAGCACCACCGCCGACTTCACGGCGTTGTGGTCCGCGTCGAGGTTGATGGTCCCCGACACGCCCTGGAAGCCCTTCGTCGCCTCGATGGCGTCGCGGAGGGAGGGCCCGGTCAGGTCCTTGGCGGTCTCCATGGCGTTGATGGCGACCTTGGCCGCGTCATAGCCGAGCACGGCCAGCGCGTCCGGCACGGCGCCGTAGGTGTCCTTGTACTTCTTCACGAAGCCCTGGATGATCGGCGAGGGGTCCTCGTCCGAGTAGTGGTTCGAGAAGTACGAGCCGTCGAGCGCGCCCTTCGCGATCTCGTAGAGCTTGGCGGAGTCCCAGCCGTCGCCGCCCATGAGCGGGACCTTGATGCCGAGCTCGCGCGCCTGGCGGGAGATGAGGGCCACGTCGGTGTAGTAGCCGGGCACGTAGATGGCCTGGGGCTTCTTGTTCTTGATGGCGGTGAGCTGGGCCTTGAAGTCCTGGTCGCCCGCCTTGTAGCTCTCGTCGGAGATGATCTTGCCGCCCAGGTCCTTGAACTTGGCCGCGAAGAAGTTGGCCAGGCCGACCGAGTAGTCGTTGCCGACGTCGCGCAGGACGGCGACGTTCGTGATCTTGAGGTTCTCGCGGGAGAACTTCGCCATCACCGTGCCCTGGAAGGGATCGATGAAGCAGACGCGGAAGACGTAGGGGCGGGTCTTGTCGCCGTCCTTCGTGACGCGCGGGTTCGTCGAGGTCGGGCTGATCATCGGGACCTTGTTCGAGTCCGCGATGGGCGCCATGGCGAGCGAGCGGCTAGACGCCACCTCGCCGAGGAGCACCGCGACGGCGTCCTGGGTGACGAGCCGGGTGGCGGCCACGGCGGCCTCTTCGGGCTTGCCCTGGTCGTCGAGCGTCTTCACGACGAGCTGCTTGCCCTTGACGCCGCCCTTCTTGTTCTGCTCGTCCACGGCGAGCTTGATGCCCTTGTCGGTCGAGTCACCGAAGGTGGCCTCGTTGCCGGTCATCGATGCGACGTGGCCGATGACGATCTTGTCACCTGCGCCAGCAGGCGCCGGGGCGGCGGCCTGCGGTGCCGCCGGAGCGGCGGCCGGCGGGGCTTCCTGCTTCTTCTCCTGACAAGCGGCGACGGCCACCACGGCGGCCATCAGCGCAACTGCGCGCGATACACGCATCGCAAACCTCCCGAACGAGTTAGGAAACGAAACCCCATAGCACGTACTAACGAACACTTGTCAAATTATCAGTGCGCCGAACGTGCCCCTCGCTAGCCTCCCTCCTTCCGGACGCAAAGGCCTTCTCCCCCAGCGCGATCCAACGGCTATTTTCTTGCCAAGATCGTCCCGGATTGGTCTACTCGGCCACCGCTTTCACCAGTGGCTAACGCAGGAGGAGAGTTCGGATGACACTTTCGAAGCGCTTCGCGACGTTGTGCCTCGTGTCGGCCATGGCGCTGCCTCTCGGCGCTCGCGCCGAGGACGCCCCGGGCGTGTTCAAGATTCCCGGGACTGAGAGCACCATCAAGTTCTACGGGTACACGCAGCTGGACATGACCCTCGATCTCGGCGCCCGCGTCGCGGACATCGAGAATAACGACTGGGCGACCCTCCTGCCTGCCGTGCCGGCGGACGGCTCCAACGACGAGAAGCACAAGAAGCCCCAGTTCTACATGACGGCGCGCACCTCGCGCTTCGGCATCCAGACGAGCACGCCCACCGCGCTCGGCCCGGTCGGCGTGAAGCTCGAGGGCGACTTCAACGGCCCGAACGGCTTCCAGAGCGAGACCTTCACGAACTCGGTGCTCTTCCGCCTGCGCCACGCCTACGGCACGGTCGGTGGCCTCCTCGTCGGCCAGACCTGGACGACCTTCATCGATCTCGCCGCCGCGCCGGACACGGTGGACTTCAACGGCCCGGGCACCCTCGCCCTCGTTCGTAACCCGATGATCCGCTACACGATGCCGATCGGCCCGGCGACCCTGACCCTCGCGGCGGAGAACGCGCGCGGCTCGCAGTTCGGCGGCTCCAAGTTCCAGACGGCTCCCGACTTCCACGCCAACCTCGGCTTCTCCGGCCCGTGGGGCACCCTCTCCCTCCGCGGCGTCACGCAGTACTTCCGGCAGACGTTCACGACGACCGTCGCCGGCGTCACCACCACCGACGACCGCGACCCGGCCTCGAAGTGGGGATTCGCGGGCGCGGCCTCCGGCTCGCTCAAGCTTGCCGGCGACACCCTCGTCTGGCAGTTCTCGGGCGGGCCCGGCATCGGCCGCTACTTCCTGAACGCGCTCGGCACGGGCGCCTCGGGCGCAGGCGCGTACACGGTCGACGCGGCGGGCAACATGCAGCTGTGGACCGTCTACGGCGCCCACCTCGGCTACACGCACGCCTGGTCGCCGGCGCTCCGCTCGAACCTCGTCGGCGCCGGCTCCTGGGCCTCCGACAAGAACATCAACGGGGTCGCCGCCACGAGCGCCGTCCAGAAGCAGTGGCTGCAGGGCTTCGCGAACACCTTCTGGTCGTTCGCCAAGAACGCCGAGTTCGGCCTCGAGTTCGCCTACGGCGAGTGGAAGTCGTTCGGGGTCGAGACCAAGGGCCACGAGTACCGCGTCAACTCGACGTTCCACTACAACTTCTTCTAGGAAGCTCTCCGCTCGCCCTGAGCGTAGCGGCGCTCGCGCCGCGTAGTCGAAGGGCGAGGATGCTATCGGGGGCCCCGGGATCCGTCCCGGGGCCCTTTCTTGTTTCGCGCGCCGCGCGCATCGATCATGCTGCACCCCGGAGACCCGCCATGCCCCGACGCCTCGCCCTCGCAGCCTCCCTCCTCGCCCTCGCCGCCTGCAGCCCGGTCCGGGTGAAGCCGTCCGGCGTCGAGGGCGCCGCGGAGAAGCCGTCCGACTGCGCGCTCGAGTTCCTCAACAAGGCGCCCGATCGCCCGTACGAGACGCTCGGCGAGCTCGAGTCGCACGTGACCGCCCCGCCCCCCGGAGGCGCCCGCGAGGCGCTCCACGCCGACGCCTGCCGCCTCGGCGCCGACGCCATCATCGTCACCAAAGACTTCGTCACGAACGAGTTCGGGCACGCGCTCGTGGCCGGGACGGCCATCAAGTATCGCGCCGAGCCCGCGCCGTCCGCCGAGCCGCCGGCGCCCGCAGGCCCACGGGGCGCCACCGATCTGTAGGGCGGGGGCTTGTCCCCCGCCGCCCCATGAGGAAAACGAAACGGCCGCCCCCTCTCGGGAGCGGCCGTCGTGAAGCTCGGCTGGATTCGCGGGCTACATGTCGAAATACAGCGCGAACTCCAGCGGGTGCGGCCGGCTGCGGACCGGGGTCACTTCCTTGTCGTACTTGTACTGGATCCAGGTCTCGATGACGTCCTCGGTGAAGACGTCGCCCTTGAGCAAGAACTTGTGGTCCTTGCGCAGGGCCTCGAGCGCCTCGTCCAGCGAGCCCGGCATCTTCGGGATGTCCTTCAGCTCCTCCGGCGACAGGCC
>DASPZP010000152.1:0-10022 GCA_035636195.1 Anaeromyxobacteraceae bacterium | reverse complement strand
CGCACGACGTGCCAGTCCTTTTCGACCAAGCCTTCGTCGGTATCAAGCCGGTTCGCGGCATCTTCAACGAGGCGCGGATCGAGCACGTTCAAAACTGAGGGTTACTCCGTTGCAGCCGATCTTGCGTCGGACCCGTTTTCTGACAGCGACCACGCGACCAGCTGGCACTTGCGTGGTCTGGCCGGCGCTGTAGGCTCGTTCCAGGCGCGTGGGTTCGGTATCAATGCCGAGCCGGTTCAGTGCTTCCACGGCAAGTCTGCGGAAGCCTTTGACGGGCGTTGGGGCGCCGTCGATAAGCGATGGCCGAGTGCGCGCATAAAGCCCAAGTCCGATTTTCACTAGACTGCCTTGCCGGACGAGCCGACGTAGACCGCGGCCGACTTGGTCATAGCCGCCCAGGTCGTTGAAATCAGAACGGGCTGCAACGGTCTCCAGCGTTTCCCGAGCGGCAAGTCGTGCGGGCCGATGTCAATAGCACCAAAGTGCAATTGAAGCGGACCTCTGCGTGTGCTGTGATCCCACCCCCGGGTTTTGAGCCTTGCAGGCATACCCGAATCTAACCATCAGTTGCAGAGGAGTTCGTTATTAAAGAAGCGCCCGGACTCAATCGCCGTCGCTTTTGCGGTGCTGCAGTGGGAAGCGTTGCTGCGGCCCGCTAGATCTTTTCGGTTTTTCAGGAAGGAGCAAAGCTATGAATGCAGTTTCACAACAGACGGGCAGTGATAAGACTGCTATTCGTCCGTTTCATGTGGATGTTCCGGAAGCGGAACTTACCGAATTGCGCAGGCGCATCAACGCGACAAAGTGGCCTGAACGAGAAACGGTTACAGATGCATCCCAAGGAGTACAGCTCGCGACGATTCAGGCGCTGGCGCGCTATTGGGCGACAGATTATGACTGGCGCAAGATCGAGGCAAAAATGAACGCCCTGCCGCAGTTTATGACCGAGATCGATGGACTGGACATTCATTTCATTCACGTCCGTTCAAAACACGACAATGCGTTGCCGCTGATCGTTACGCACGGATGGCCCGGCTCGGTCATCGAACAGATGAAGATCATCGATCCGCTGACCAATCCCACCGCACACGGTGGAAATGCATCAGATGCTTTCCACCTGGTGATCCCGTCAATACCGGGCTACGGATACTCAGGAAAACCGACCACCACCGGGTGGGATGGTCCCCACATCGCGCGTGCCTGGGTCGTGCTGATGAAGCGCCTCGGGTACACGAAATTCGTGGCGCAAGGCGGCGATTGGGGCGCGGTCATCACCGAGCAAATGGGTCTGCTTGCGCCTCCGGAGTTGCTCGGCATTCACACCAACATGCCTGGCGTGTTTCCGGACGACATTAACAACGCGGCTCTTTCCGGGGCGCCGGCGCCATCGGGTCTCTCAGTCGACGAGAAACTCGCTTACGAGCGTTTGCAGTTCGTATATCAAAAGGGATTCGCCTACGGGTACCAGATGGGGCTGCGACCGCAGACATTATACGGAATCGCGGACTCACCCGTCGGCTTGGTGGCTTATTTCCTTGATCACGACGCGCGCAGCTACGAGCTGATCTCGCGCGTCTTCGAGGGAGAATCCGAAGGCCTCACGCGCGACGACGTCCTCGACAACATCACCATCACCTGGTTGACGAACACGGCGCTTTCTGGCGCCCGTCTCTATTGGGAGAACAAACTCGGGTATTTCAACGCCAAAGGCGTCTCCATCCCGGTTGCCGTGAGCGTCTTCCCTGACGAGCTCTATCCAGCCCCGCGGAGCTGGGCAGAGCGGGTGTATCCCAAGCTGATCCATTACAACAAGGTGGAGAAAGGCGGCCACTTTGCGGCCTGGGAACAGCCGCAGCTCTTTTCAGAGGAGGTTCGCGCGGGCTTCAGACCACTGCGGGACGCGCAGGGCCAGTCGGGGTCGCGGCCCACCGTGCACTGAGGTCTGCGCCGAAGGCGCCCCGCTACCTTCCCGGCGCTCTGCCGCTCGGCGGTGCGCCGGGCCGCTCTTGCCGCCGCCGCGCTCCAGCGCAACCCGCCGCCCGTCAACTCACCACGCTGCGGATCGTCTCGCGCAGGGAGTGGCGCGGGGCGTACCCGAGGTCGCGCGCGGCGCGCGAGCCGTCCACCGCGCACAGGTACTGGAGGTGGTCCACCTGTTCCGGCGGGTAGCTCGTCAGCCTCAGCTCGAACGCGCGCCGCAGGAGTGGCCGCACGAGCGGGTGCGGGACCGGGATGGGCCAGTGCCCGAGCTCCTTCAGCACCGCCGAGAGCGGCACCTCGCCCGGTCCGGTGACGTTGTACACGCCGCGCACGCCGGGCCGGAGCGCGAGCACGAGCGCGCGGCAGGCGTCCTCCTCGTGGATGAGCTGGATCATCGGGTCGAAGCCGAGCACCGTGAGCGGCCGCTCCAGGCGCAGGTAGTTCGAGGGGGCGTTCCGCACCGTCGGCCCGACGATGTGCACCGGCCGGAGGAGGACCGTCTCGATCTCGGGGTGCCTCCACATGAACGACTGGGCGTACATGTCGACCTCGATGAGGTCTCGCACGTCCGAGTAACGGTCGGCCGCCATGAGCGGCATGTCCTCGGTGAGGAAGTTCGAGTTGTCCGGCAACGGCCCGTACACGTTGGCCGAGGAGAGGACGACCACCTTCTTCACGCCGTGCTGCACGCACAGCTCGAGCACCTTCTGCGTGCCGACCACGTTGAAGCTGTGCGCCTCCGAGAACGGCATGCGCGGGTCGTGCATGATGCCGAGGTGGATGAGCGCCTCCACCCCGCGGTGGCGGAAAGCCTCCTCCACCTTGCGCTTGCGCAGGTCGATCTGGTGGTGCTCGAGGTCCTTCGGCCGATCGGGAAACGGGCGCCGATCGATGCCGACGAGGCGCGTCTCGCCATGGAGCAGGCGCGCCAGCCCCTTGCCCAGGTTGCCGGCCACGCCGGTGATGGCGACGCAGCCCGGCATGCCGGGGAAGCGGATCGTCTCGGCAGCGCGGCGGGTCGGCATCGCGATCACCAGAAGACGTGCTGGCGCGTCCGGAGCCCGCCGTCGACGAGCTGCTGCACGGCGGTCTTCACCTCGGCCACCTTTGCCTCGAGCACCGCGTCGTCATCGTCGGGGGAGCCGTGGAAGCGGAGCGGCTCGCCGAAGTGCAGGTGGTATCGGGTGGGGAGGGGGAGCCCCAGCGTCGGCCCGAGCGGCAAGGCCGGCATGGAGAGCAGCCGCGCCAGCCCTTTCAGATCCACGAGCGCGGGCGCCTGCTCCTCGGCTCCGACCACGCCGACGGGCACGATGGGCGCGTCGGCCTCCAGCGCGAGCCGCATGAAGCCGAGCCCGAAGTCCTGCAGCTGGTACCGCTTGTGAAACGGCTTGTTCAGGCCGCGAACGCCCTCCGGGAAGACGAGCAGCGCCTCGTCGGCGGCCAGCAGCCGGCGGCAGTTCTCGGGGGTCCCCACCACCTGGCCGAGGCGCGCATAGAAGCTCGACACGAACGGGAGGGTGGGGACCCACTTCTCGACCAGCGCCCGCGCCATGCGCGGCGGGTCGAGCTCGACGAGGAGCGAGAGCCCGAGCATGGCCGCGTCGAAGGGGAGCTGACCGGAGTGGTTCGCGATGACGAGCATCCGCCCGTCGGTCGGCACCCGCTCGATGCCGTGCACCTCGACCCGGAAGTACTTTCGGTACAGCCAGAGAAAGGGCGCCAGGGCGGCGATGGTGAAGTCGAGGTCGAGCCCATAGGGGTCGACGCCGTACTCGTTCCTGGGCGGGGTGAGCTTCTCGAGCCGCTCGCGGCTGCCCGGCCCACCGAGCTCGAAGGTGAGGGCGCGCAGCCGTTCGCGCAGCGCCGCGCCGAGGTCGCTCATCCCGCCCTTCCTATCACGCCGAGAGCCGCTCCGCCGCCTGGGCGAGCGTCACCCACTCACGCCCGGCGAGCGCGCGCGCGAAGCGCACCAGGCGTTCGATCTTCGCGCTCGCCGGGATGCGCAGATCGCGCTGCCGGGCGGCGAGCGCGGGCGACGCGTCCGACGCGTCGAGCAGGTCGAGCCCGTGCAGCTCGAGCGCGAAGAGCGGCCGCGCGCCGGTCCCGGCGCGCAGGAGCCCGAGCGACCAGGCCGGGAAGGTGGCGACGAAGGTGCCGGTGAGCGGGAAGCCGAGGAGGCCGGTCGCGACCGGAAGCTCGAGGAGCGGCATGGGGCCGTGGGCGTAAGGCTCGTCGGGATGGGGGTGGTACGGCCGCCGCGGCGCCAGGAGCACCCGCGGCCGATCGAGGATGGCCTGCGAGGGCCGGCCGCCGAGCGCGAGCGCCCCCATCACCCCCGCCTTGCCGAGCCAGTACGGCAGGGCGGGGAAGGTCGAGCTGTCGTAGCGGTAGCCCTGCTCGACGAGCGCAGCCAGCAGCTCACGCGAGAGCGTGTAGCCCGGAGCGCGAAAGCCCACCGGCGCCGCACCCGCCACGGCGCGGATGGCCTCGGCGCCCCCCCGCACCTCGGCCGCGATCTCGGGCGGGCTCCGCCGCGAGAGGGCGTAGTCATGGGACAGGCTGTGGTTCCCGAGCTCGTGGCCGGCCAGGGCGAGCCGCCGCAGGGCAGGCGCCGCGCCGGGGCGGGCGAGGTCGACGCCGACGCAGAAGGCCGTGCCGCGGACGCCCAGGCGATCGCACAGCTCCCCGAAGCGCTCCACCGACTTGCCGTAGACCGGATCGTCGCGGTTCGTGCGCCGCTCGAGCCCGTGGATGCGGTGGTAGTGCTCGAGGGCGTCGAGGTCGATGGAGAGGGAGGCGAGCACTACGAGCCGGAGGCGCGCTCCGGCGGGACCCCATCGCCGGAGGAAACCCCGCCCTGATCGCGCTGCGGCGGCGCCGCGAAGCGGAGCACCCAGACCAGCTTCCCCACCTGCCGCAGGACATTCGGCACCCGGCGGAAGAGCGCGATGGACGGCGGGCGCTTCTCCTCGAGCGTGATGGGGATCTCGACCACCCGCTTCCCCTCCAGCCCCGCGCGCAGCACGAGCTCGCTCGCGAAGACGTCCTTGTCCACCACGCAGCGCCCGGCGGTCGGGGCGATCCGCTCCCGGACGAACGCCTTCACGCCGTGAGTGTCGGTCCCTTGAAAGCCCAGCGCCACCCGCAGCAGGGTGTTGTGCACCGCGGTCGCGACGCGGCGGTAGGCCGGGCGGTGGTCTTGCGACCCGGGGGCCCGCTTCGATCCCACCACCATGTCGGCGCCGCCTGCGTCGAGCACCGCCAGCGCCCGGTCGTAGAAGCGGACGTCGCACAGGTCGATCTCGTCGGCCACCACGTACGTGCCGCGCGCCTCGAGGATGCCCCGCCGCAGCGCGAGCCCGTAGTTCGGCTGGTCGGAGTGGATGAAGCGCAGCCGCGGGTGCTCGGCGGCGAGACCTTCGAGGAGCTCCACGGTCCGGTCCTTCGACCCGTTCTCGGTCAGGAGGAGCTCGTACTCCCAGCCGCGCTGATCGAGCGCCGCCATGAGCTCGAGGCACGTCTCCCGTACGATCGACTCCTCGTTGTAGACGGGGATGACGACGGAGAGCTTGGGGGCGACGGTCATCAGGCCGTCTTTCTCGCGCATTCGCGCCCGGTCAGCAAGGCGTCCTCCATCGAGGAGTACTCCCAGCGGCCGTAGCGGCCGGCCACGAGGATCTCCCGCTCGGCGAGCCAGTCGACGATGACGCGCTTGGCCGAGCCATAACGGCCGTCGTAGATGACGTACGCGTGCGGGATGGTGCGCGCCTCCGTGAAGAGCACGTCGTCCTGTCCGCGTACGAATCCCAGCTCGGCGAGCGCCTCGACCGCCTGCAGCTCGGCGGTGGGGCCGTCGACCGGGCCGGCGGCGCTGAACTCGACGTAGAAGCTGCGGCAGCCGGGCGGCGCAGTGGAAGGCACCGCCGCCGAGGCCGAGCCGATGCGGTAGGGCGCGTACCGCTCCTCTGGCAAGTAGACCCACTGGAACGGGGCCGCGCCCACGTCTCGCGCGCCCACGTTGACGTAGGTGACGGTGGTGGCGCGGAGCGCGTGCGCGGCGTCGAGCACGGCCGGCGGCGCGCCCCCGCACAGGCTCACCAGCTCCGGGAGCGCGATGGTGGCGACGAGCCGGCCCCAGCGCACCTCCTCGCCCGTGGTGAGCATGGCGGTCTTGCGAGCAGGATCGATGGAGACCGGGGCCGTCCCGCACTCGGCGGGGCGCGGCAGCCGGGCCGCGAGCCCTCGCACGAAGGCCTCGATGCCGCCCTCGCGCGGATAGATGAAGCTCGCGTTGTAGCCGGCGCGGTCGCCCTCCAGTCCGAGCGCGCCGCGCACCACCTCCTCGAGCGTCGGGCGAGGGACGAAGCGCCCCATCCATTCCGTGCTGAGCTCGCGCGGGTGGACCGTCCAGAGCTTGGCGTTGTAGGGGAACATGAAGTTCCGCGCGAACCCCTCGCCGAGGTGGCGCAGGATGAACTCGGCGAAGTTCTGCGGCTCCCGCTCGCGCAGCGCGCGGCCACCCTCGCCGAGCTGCGCCTCGACGTACCCGAGCACGTTCTCCGCCACCACCTCGGGAGGCAGGCCGTGGGTGTTCACCTGGTACGGGTACCGCGTGAAGCGGCCGTGCGACCAGATCCCAGCCTTGCGCTCGACGGTGACCCAGCCGCCGGGCAGCACCTCGTCAGCGAGCCGCCGCATGTCCGGGTCGCGCAGGTGCAGCCAGTGCCCGGTGGCGTCGAAATGGAAGCCCTGCCGAACGTCCGTCTTGCAGAGGCCTCCCACGCGCGCCGCGCGCTCGACGAGCCGGTAGCTACCCGGCGCGTGCAGCGCGGTCGAAAGCCCGGCGAGACCCCCGCCGAGGATGAGGAGGTCGGTTTCCGACGTGGGCAAGCGCGGACGCTCCGAAAGGGTCTCGGACGGTACCATGGGAAGGCGGAGGCTCAAAACGTTGCTGGCCCGCCCAAGCGGGTGGTACGCTCCGGGAAGAACAGGGGATTTCCCGTGCGCGTGGCCTGCCCAACCTGCAGCTCCGAGTACAACATCGACGAGCGTCGAGTCCCCCCCGGGGGGCTCAACGTCCGATGCCCGAAGTGCCAGGGGGCCTTCCCTGTTCGGCCGCCCCACGGCAGCGCCACAGCCGTGCGGCTCCCCGGCGGCACCGGACCGTCCAAGGTAGCGCTGCCAAGGCCGCCCCAGCCGACCGCGCCTGCCGGGGCGACCCTGCGCTTCGACGCGTCCGTCGCTCCGCAGGCGGCCGAGATGCCGGCGGTCTTCGACTCCCCGTTCGCCGCCGACGACTCCCGGCAGAGCCCGTTCGGCGGGCTGGCGACTCCTCAGCACGCCGGGGCGTTCGCCGCGGCAGCCGGCCCCGGTGGAGCAGCGCCACTGGGTGGGCAAACGCTGGTCGGCTACTCACCACCCGGCCTCTCGTTCGGCGAGGTGGACCTGGGCGAACCGCCCGCCGCGGCCGCATCCGGTGAGGATCCGCTGCCGTGCGCCCCCGACGCCTCCGAGCCCGAGCTGCCGATCTCGCCCGATCCCTTCGGGGCCGCTCCCGGGGCCGATCGGGATGATCCCTTCGCCGCGTTCCTGCCAGAGGGCGCGCCGGACGCCCCGTTCGCCGAGGCCGAGCCCATCGAGGCAGATCCGCTCGATGCTGCGTTACCGCCCGCCTCCCCGCAGGCGCCGGCGGCCTCGCTCGATGCCGCGAATCCGGCCCCTGCGGTCGCGCCCGCGCCTGCCGGCGAGGACCTCGAGATGCTCTTCGACGAGGGTGCCGCCGCCCGCGCCGCCGGTGCCTCCGCACCGGGCATGGTCGCGGCCGCGGGCTACCGGGTGCGCCGCCGCTCCGGCAAGACCTTCGGTCCTTACGAAGAGGCGGCGGTGGTGGAGATGCTGTGCAAGGGAGAGCTCCTCGGAAACGAGGACGTCTCGACCGATGAGGGGGCGAGCTTCGTCGCCATCGGCACCATCGGTCCCTTCGCGGACGCGATGCGCCGCCTCATGGGCGGGCCGCCGGCTGCAGCGCCCGAGAAGACCGGCACCCTGCCCCGCATCGCGCTCCTCTCGCGCGAGGCGCCGAGCAGGGTGGTGGAGCACGGCCGGCGCGTGCTGGCGCTTCGCCCCTCGCGACTCGTGCTGGCCGTCGCGGCGGGCGTGCTCGTCCTCGCCGTCGGCGCCGGGAGCGCCTTCACTCCTTATGGCGCCTTCTTCCACCGGGCACTGCGCGGGCGCACCGGCGTCCACCGTCCCGGCGCGACGCTCCTCGCCGACGGGCGCCTGCGCCTCGCCGAGGACCGCTACCCCGGGACGAAGGCGGCGCTCGAGCTCGCCGCGCGCGCCCTCCAGCTGGACGGCTCCGATCGAGAGGCGAAGGCGCTCTACGTCACCGCGGCTTCGTTGCTCGCCCAGCGCTTCGGCGGCGCCGACGGCACCGAGGCTCGCTCGCTCGCCTTCGTCCCCGACCTCGCCGCCAGCGTCGCCCAGGATCCGCGCGCGGCGGCGGCCGTGGTCACGGCCTCGGCGGGCGACAAGCGGGACGAGTCGGCGCTGGTGGCGCTACAGCAGCACCTCGCCAGGTCCCCCGTGGACGAGGAGGCGCTCGTCGCGCTCGCTCGCGCGTCGCTGGCGCGCGGCGACGTCGGGCAGGCGGCCATCCTCTTCGGGCGGCTCGAGGCGGCGCGGCCCGGCACCGCTCGGGCCGCGCACGCGCTCGGGCTGGTGGCGGTAGCGCGCGGCGATTTGACGACCGCGCGGCAGCGCTTCGAGGCCGCGCTCGCGAGCGATCCGCACCACCTCGGCTCGGCGGCCGAGCTGGCGCGGCTGGCGCTCGAACGCGGGGACGCGGCGGCGGCGCTGGCCGAGGCGAGCCGGGTACTGGCGCAGGAGGCCGAGCCGTTCGTCGGCCCGCGCGAGCGCTCGGGCGCCCGCACCGTGCGTGGGCTCGCGATGGCGCGCTCGCTGTCGGTGGGCACGGCGGAGTCCGGGCTCGCCGCCGCCTGGCGAGAGCTCGAGGCCGCGCTGAAGGACGACCCGGACGACGTGGAGGCGCGGCTGACGCTGTCTGCTTTCGCCCTCGACCACAGCGCGCCGGACAAGGCGATCGAGGCGCTCGGCGCGGTGGGCGCTCCGCGGCGCGACCCGCGGCTCGTCGCGGCCCAGGCGCGAGCCATGGCGGCCCAGGGGCGGGTCCTCGACGCGCTCGTGCTGCTCGACGGTGCGCTCGGGATGGCTCCCGGCGATGCACGGCTGACCTCCGCGCGCGGGGTGGTGCAGGCGCAAGGCGGCAGGCGGCCGGAGGCGGAGAGGCTGTGGGCGGACGCCATCGCGCGCGACCCGGCCGCGTGGGAGCCGCACCTCTTCCTCGGCCGCTCGCTCCTCGCGCGCGGCGAGCGCGAGCTGGCCGCAAAGGAGCTCGCCGTCGCGCTCCAGCGGGCCCCCGGCCGCGCCGACGCTCACCTCGCCCTGGCCGACCTCCAGCTGGCGCAGGGCAACCTGGCGGCGGCCGAGCAGGGCTATCGCCAGGCGCTGACGCTCGAGCCGGGCAACGCCAAGGGGTACCTCGGACTGGCGCTCCTGGCGCGGGCGCGCGCTGACGCGGCAGGCGCGCGGGCCGAGCTCGAGCGGGCGCTCCGCTTCGATCCAAGGCTGGCGCCCGCGCAGGCCGCTTATGGCGCGCTCCTGTTCCGCGCCGGCGACCTCGCGGGTGCGCGCAAGGCGCTGCGCGAGGCGGCGACGCTCGATCCTCACGACGGCCTCTCGCGGGGCCGGCTGGGGGCGGTGGAGCTCGAGCTGGGCGAGGTCGACGCGGCGCTGTCCGACCTGCTCGCCGCGAGTAACCAGGAGCTGACCTCGGCCGAGATCCGGGGCTGGTACGGCCGCGCCCTCTTCGCGAAGGGCGAGCAAGCGCACGCGGTGGAGCAGCTCCGCAAGGCCGTCGAGCTCGAGCCCGAATCGGCCGAGTACCCCTTCCAGCTCGGGCGCGCGCTCGAGCGACAGGCCAGCCTGCCCGAGGCCATCGACGCCTACCAGGCCGCGCAGGC
>DASPZP010000151.1:0-15823 GCA_035636195.1 Anaeromyxobacteraceae bacterium | reverse complement strand
GCATGGCCTGGATGGCGGCGCCCATCTGCGCAGCATACTGCTGCGCTGCCGCCTGACACTCGGCCGGCGTGGTCATGTTCTGGGTAGTGGTCTGGTATGTGGACACTGCGCTCGAGGCGGAGAGCGCTGATCGCTGGTACGCGGCAACGTCGGTCGGGCTCACGCCAGCGTTCGAGCCACCGCAGGCGGACAGGGCCAGCAGGGTGGCGAGGGCGAATTGGATCTTCATGTGCTGCTCCACGTCGAAGGCCGCGGGAGTGCGACGACTGGCGGGAGAGCAACCGCCGTGCCGCGACGCTCCGGGCCCACCTTCGGCGAGATTCACAGTCAGAGCGGCTGCGACCGTACGCTGCGGTACGCTCGAACCGTACCAGCTGGTACACCTCGCCTGCCCGCAGGCGCGCAAGCTCCGTCAAGGATTGGGTGGTATGTAGCTTGCTGTCTCTCCCGGCGGCCGGAACACCCGGCCGGGAGCACGCGATGCCCGCCTTTCACGCCTTCGTCCTCGCAGCAGTCCTCGCCGCCGGAGACGCCCCCGGCGATCCGGCCGCGGTGCGCGCTGCGATGCGCGAGGCGCTCCGAGAAGCGGCGCCGCTGCCGTCGGCGCGCCCGGTGCTGCCGGAGGGCGCCCTGCCGGCCGCCCAGATGACCGATGCCAGGCGCACCATGAAGCGCGACGCGGAGCGGATGGCGATCGAGCACGCGAAGAAGGGCGCCAGCCAGGCGCGGCATGACGCCCGTGGCGAGGGCACGCGCCGCGGCAACGCCGACGAGATGATGCACGGCGACCGCGAAGGCGGTGATCCGAGCTGCGATCCGGCCGAGATGATGCGGTCGCGCGGGACGATGCCGGGCGGCGACCATACGATGCCCGCCCCCGATCCACGGCACCGCGGCATGTAGCCGGACGTCCCTGCGATGACCGTCTTTCTGCTCGCGCTCGACCTCCTGCTGGCCACCCCGGGGCAGCCTGGGATGGAGGAGCACCTCGCCGCCGGCGCGCGCGCCTTCAGGGAGGGGCGATACGAGTCGGCGCTGGTCGAGTTCCGGGTTGCGCAGGCCCTCGGCGCGACCGATGCCGCCGGCTATGCCGCCGCCAGCCTCGTCAAGCTCGGGCGAGCCGAGGAGGCGGTGGAGGCCTTCGCGGTGGCGCATGAGTCGAGCGACGACGCGCTGCTCGGCTACTACCGCGCCATAGCCTGCTACGACGCGCGGCTCTACCTCTGCGGGGACCGGCTGCTCGGTGAGGTGGGCGAGCGCGCTGGCCCCCGCATCGCCGAGCAGGCGCGCAAGACACGCGCGGCCATCGCCTCCGAGCTGTCGCGCGAACCCTCGCGCGCCTCCGTCGACTGGTACCTCGCCCGGTGCGCCGAGCGGCGCGCCGACGGCCGGCCCGTGCTCGCTGGCGCATACTGCGACGAGGCGGTGGCGCTGGCCGGGAAACGTGGCGACCGGTACCGCCTGGCCGAGGCCGCGGCGCAGCGCGCGGCCCTGCCCGCGGCGAGCGGCCCCCGATGACGGGCCTCCTCCTCGCGCTGGCGCTGGCTGCGGGCGACCCATGCGCGCCGCTGCCGCCACTCGCCGGCGCACCGGATCCAGCGGCCGCGGGCGCCTACCGGAAGGTGGCCGACGAGGAGCGCCGGGCGGGCGCCATCGAGACGGCAGCGCTCGCCTATCGCGAGGCCCTGGCGCGGGACCCCAGCGACCAGGCCTCCCGTTTGGCGCTCGACGCGCTCTGCCGCGAGCGCGGGGCGGCCGCTCCGTTCCAGCGCGGCCTCGAGGAGATGGAGGCGGGCGACCTCGGCGCCGCGGCCCGCTCCTTCGAGGACGCGCGCGCGGCCGGCGCAGGTGCCTCGGCCGCCCTCCTCGAGGGCGTCTGCCGCTACGAGCTGGGCGAGGACGACCAGGCGCGGGAACGCCTCAGGGAAGCGCGGGAGGACCCGACGCATCACGAGGCGGCCGACCTCTACCTCGGCTTCCTCGCCCTGCGCGAGGGCGACGGCGACGCGGCAGCGCTCGCGTTCGACGCGGCCGGGCACGACCCACGACTGTCGACGCTGGCGGCCCCCCTCTCGCGGCTGGCCCGGCGCACGGGCCGGCTCGTCCTGGCCGCGCTGGTCGCCTCGGGCTGGGACTCGAACGCCCAGCTGGCCCCGAGCGGCACCCCCATCGACACGTCGAACGACGGCCAGCTGGACGCCGCCGCGAGCGCGCTCTACCGGCCCCTGGGCGAGAGCGGCCCCTTCCTCAGCGGCCGCGGCCTGTTCCACCAGCAGCTCCGGTTCGGCGATCTCGACTCCTGGGGCCTCGCCGGCGCCGCCGGCTGGCAGCTCCGGCGTGGGCGGCGCGCCCTCTGGGCGGAGTACGGTTACGAGTACCGCACCTTGGGTGGATCGCCCTTCCTCTCTGCGCACGGGCTGCGCGCCGCGGGGTGGGCGCCAGCCGGGCCGTTCACGCTCTCGGCGTCGTACTTCGTGCGCTTCGAGAGCTATCAGGGGACCCTCTACCAGCCCTTCTCCGGGACCTATCAGGGCGGCGAGCCGAGCGCCTCGGCGCTCCTGTCGCCGCGGATGCGCCTGCTCCTCGGGTACCGGCTCTCGCGGGACGGGGTCGGCCTGCCGCAGCTCTCGTTCGTGGAGCACGGGCCGCACGCCAGGCTCGGGATCGACGTCCCGCCGCGGGCACGGCTCTTCGTCGAGGCGGGGGTGTCGTGGCGTGGCTACGACGCCCTCGATCCGCAGCTCGCGCTCACCCGCTCCGACACTTACCTCGACGGTGCCGTCGCGCTGGAGTGGGATCTCTCCGCGCGCACCTTCCTCCGAGCCTCGATCGAGGCGCGACGGGCCTGGTCGAACGCCGCCGCCTTCACCTACTTCCGCCTCGCGCCCACCGTTGGCCTGGGATGGGTGGCCGGGCTGTGATCGGCCCTCGGGTCCTGGCTCCGATGGTCGCGGCCGCCGTGGCGCTCGCCGGGTCGCTCGCCGCCACGCTTGCGCTCCACCACGCGGCAGCGATCGCCCTCGACCGCGTGCTGGAGGAGCGGCTCCGCGGGGCCGGCGAGACGGCCGCCAAGCTGCTCGCGCGCGGCGCCGACGCCGAGACGCTGCGCGCGGTCATGAAGGCGAACGAGCTCGAGGGCGCCTACCTCGTTTCACCCTCGCTGCGGGTGCTGGCCGACGCCACCGGACCCGCGCCCGCCGCCGCAGACCTCCTGCGCGTCGACACCACCCGCGTCGCGCGCGCGCTCGGCGGCGAGCCGTCGGTGGCGTTCGCCTGGGCGGTGGGCGACCTCCGCGTCGCCACCGGCTACTTCCCCGTCCGCGCCCGGGACGGGCGCGTCGAGGCGGTGCTGGGGCTCGAGGCCGGCCAGTCGTTCCTCGTGTCGCGCGACCGGCTGCGCCGCGCGCTCTGGGCGGCGGTGGCGCTCTCGGCGCTTGGCGCGCTGGGCCTCGCCGCCCTGGCGCGGCAGTGGGTGCGTAGCGAGGAAGCGCGCCGGGCGGTGGCGGAGCGGGCCGCGCGCGGCGACGCCATGGCGCGCATGGCGGCCATGACCGCCCACGAGATCCGGAACCCGATCGGAATCATCCGCGGCGCCGTGGAGCTGGTGCAGGCGCGCGACGGTGGGCGGCTCGGCCCCGACGACCGCGAGGCGCTCTCCGACGTGCTGGGCGAGGTGGAGCGGCTCCGCCGGCTCACGCAGGACTTCCTCGATCTCGCGCGCGAGCCGGTGATGGTCGAGACGAGCTGCGACCTGGCAGACCTCGCGGCCGACGCCGCGCAGGGCGTCGCGCGCACCCACCCTACGGTCGCGGTGGCAGTGGACGTCCCCTCCACGGCCGTTCGGGGCGACGAGGGGCGGCTGCGGCAGGTGCTCTCGAACCTGCTGCAGAACGCTGCGGAGGCGGGCGCGCGCCGCGTCGCCGTCTCGGCCGAGGTCCGCGACGGGGAGGCGCTACTGCGCGTCACCGACGACGGCCGCGGCGTCGCGCCCGAGGTGCGGCCGCGCCTCTTCGAGCCATTCGCGACGGCGCGTGCCGGCGGCACCGGGCTCGGCCTCGCGCTGTCGCGGCGCATCGCCGACCGGCACGGCGGCTCCTTGGCGCTGGTCGGCACCGGCCCAGGCGGCACCACCTTCGAGCTGCGGCTCCCCCTCGAGAGAGGATAGGTAGGCGCCATGGCCTGCGTCCTCGTGGTCGACGACGAGCCGAAGCTCGGGAAGTACGTGGCCCAGGCGCTCGAGCTCGATGGGCATGTGGTGCGGCGCGCGAACGGCGGCCGCGAGGCGCTGGCGCTCCTCTCGGAGCACGCCTGCGACGTGGTGGTGACAGACCTGCGCATGCCGGAGGTGGACGGGCTGGCCGTGCTGACCGCGGCGCGGTCGCGCCCCTCGCCGCCCGAGGTGATCGTGATGACGGCCTTCGGGACCGCCGAGAGCGCGGTGGCGGCGATGAAGGCGGGCGCCGCCGATTACGTCACGAAGCCGTTCGCGCTCGACGAGCTGCGGATGCGGGTGCGGCGGCTCGCCGCCCAGCGCGGCGCCGAGACGCGCAGCGAAGGGCTCCTGCGCCGGCTGACCCCGGATCTCGTGGCCGAGAGCACCGCCATGAAGGCGGCCCTCGCCGCCGCCCGGCAGGTCGCACCCACGGACGTCACCGTCCTCCTGCTGGGCGAGAGCGGCACCGGCAAGAGCCAGCTCGCGCGTTTCATCCACTACCAGAGCGGGCGCGCCGCGGCCCCCTTCGTCGAGATCCATTGCGCTGCCCTCCCCGAGACGCTGCTCGAGGGCGAGCTCTTCGGCCACGAGAAGGGCGCCTTCACCGGCGCCGTGCAGCGCAAGACCGGGCACCTCGCCGCCGCCGATGGCGGCACGCTCTTCCTCGACGAGATCGGTGAGCTCACCGCCGCCACGCAGGTGAAGCTCTTGCGCTTCCTCCAGGAGCGGACGTTCGTGCCCCTCGGCGCCACCGCGCCGCGAACGGTCGACGTGCGCGTCGTCTCGGCCACGAACCGCGACCTCGACGCGGCGGTGGCGGAGGGCGCCTTCCGCGAGGACTTCTACTATCGCCTCAACGTGTTCGCCGTCCGGGTGCCCGCACTGCGGGATCGCCTCGACGACGTGCTGCCCATCGCGGACCGGCTCCTTGCCGCGCGCGGGTTGCCGCCGGAGAAGCTCTCGCTCGCGGCGCGCCAGCGGCTGCTCGAGCACCGCTGGCCGGGGAACGTGCGCGAGCTCGAGAATGCGCTCCAGCGCGGGCTCATCCTCGCCGGCGAGGGCGCGATCGAGCCGGAGCACGTCGCCGCGGGCGGCCCTGCCAGCAGCGCTCGGGCCCGCGGGCCAGCCGACCTGCTGGGCGAGGGCTTCCAGCTGGACGCCTTCGAGCGCGAGCTCATCCTCGCCGCCCTGGAGCGCGCCGGGGGTAACAAGACTCACGCGGCCCAGCTGCTCGGGATCACACGGCGACGGCTCTACTCGCTGCTGGCCAGCCTGGGCGGGCGGGCGCCGGAGTGACGCGCTCCGGCGCCGCCCCACTGAGGGAGGCGGCCGGCTCGCCGACGAGGGCGATCCGCCGAGCACACGCTTTGTCACGCCCGCGCCCCCGACGGGACCCTTCCGCCCGCGAGCGTTTTTTCGTGCGTTGCGCCGGGGCCGCGAACAGCTACAGACAGGGTGTCTCGGGTCCTTGCCACCGCGCTCGTGCTCACGCTCTCATTGGGGGCGAGCCTTCCCGCGCGCGCGTGCGCCTGGCACTCGACCTGCTGCCAGTCGTGTGAGCGCTCCGATCGGGGTTCGCTGCGGCCCAACTGCTGCCGGCTCACCGACGCAGCGCAACATGCGGCTTCGAACCCGGCGCGTGAGGTTCCGGCTTCGCCGCCCGATGCGGCACCGCCAGGCACCCTTGTCGCGGACCTGACTCCCCACGCCGCCCCGCTCCAGCTCGAACTCACCCGCGTGCCGCGGCGGCTCTCGACGAGCCCCCCCACCCCGCTCCGCATCTAGACCGAGCGGGTCTCCACGCGCTGCCACGCGCACCACGCGTGCCCGGCGGCGATCCGTCCACAACCTCAGCGAACTCGTGGGTGCGGTGGCCGCCGCGGCGGCGCGCGTCCACGCGTCGAAGGGATCAACCGCATGTTGGCGCTCGTGCTCGCCGTGATGTCAGCAGCCGCACCGGTCCACCTCTCCGACCTGCTCGCGGAGGCGCGGCAGAAGAACCCGGAGCTCCGCGCCGCCCTTGGGCGGGCCCGCGCCGCCGAGTCGTCGGTCTCGCCCGCGGGGGCGCTCGACGACCCGATGCTGATGGTCCAGCTCTGGAACGCCCCCATCGACCTCTCGACCGTCCCGCTCATGGTCCAGATCACGCAGCCGCTCCCGCTCGGTGGAAAGCGCGCCGCGCGGCGGGACGTGGCCCGCGGCGACATGGCCATGGCAGTCGCAGCGGCCGAGGCAAAGGCGCGCGACGTCGAGACGGCGGTCGCGAAGGCGTACTTCGACCTCTTCCTCGCGGAGCGAACGATCGCGGTGAGCTCCGAGATCGAGGGGACGCTGCGGTCCCTCCTGGCTTCCGCCGCCTCGCGCGTAGCGGCCGGTCGTGGCGAGGAGTCGGAGGTGCTGCGAGCGAAGGCCGAGACGCTCAAGCTTCGCTCGGAGAGCGAAGCGGCCCTCGCGCGCCGGACTGCGGCCAACGCGCGCCTGGTGGCGCTGCTCGACCGGCCGGCCGGCTCGGAGATCGGCCCGACCGTGGAACCCGGCCTCGCCGCTGCGATCCCCGCCGAGCCAGACCTGCGCGAGCGCGCCGCGACGGAGCGGCCGGAGATGGCCGTCGCGCGCGCCGCCGTCGCCCAGGTCGAGGCGAAGCTCCGCCTCGCGAACGCGGAGAAGGTGCCGGACGTGGCCCTCTTTCTGGGCGAGATGCACGCCTTCCGCGCGCCGGGGCAGGCGGACTTCCTGTTCGCGGGCGTCCAGGTGAACCTGCCCATCTTCTCCGGTGAGAAGAACCACCCCCGTGTCGCTGGCGCCGAGGCCGACCTCGGCGCGATGCGCGACGACGCGCGCGCCATCGAGAACCGCGTGGTGTCGGAGGTCGCCGACGCGCACGCCGAGCTGACCGCGGAGCGGCGGCAGGTCGAGCTGCACCACCAGCTCATCCCGGTCGCGCGCCAGGCGCTCGCGAGCGCCATGGGGGCGTACGTGGCGGGGCGGAGCGCGTTCGTGATGGTGCTCGACGCCGAGCGCGACCTGCAGATGCACGAGCTCGACCTCGCCACGCACCTCGCCATGTACGAGCAGCGCCTCGCCGACCTGCAGCGCGCGGTGGGGTCAGATCTCGGCCTCGTGCAGGCCGCCGAATCCGGGACGCGTCAGTCCCACTAGGAGCGGACCATGCGCCACGCCTCCATCGTCTGGCTCACAGCCGCCACCGGAGCGCTCCTGCTCTCCTCGTGCACGCAGGGAGCGAAGTCCACGACGGCGAAAGCCGGCGACCTCGACGTCCGGATTGCCATCGAGCCCGACCCGCCCACCACCGGCGACAACCGACTCATCGCGACCGTGAAGGACGCCAGCGGGAAGCCGGTGGACGGCGCCCAGCTCGCCTTCGTCTACGACATGCCCGCCATGGGCGCGATGCCCGAGATGAAGGGGGGCGGCGACGTCCACGCGGACGGATCCGGCCGGTACGTCATCACCTACCCGCTCTCCATGAACGGA
Source organism: Anaeromyxobacteraceae bacterium (assembly GCA_035636195.1). Lineage (GTDB taxonomy): Bacteria > Myxococcota > Myxococcia > Myxococcales > Anaeromyxobacteraceae > Anaeromyxobacter_A. Next base: position 8,115 of record DASPZP010000151.1, on the reverse strand, counting down.
GACTGGTATCTCACGCTCGGGATCGACGCGCCCGGGCACGCGCACCAGGAAGTGAGGCTCAAGATCTCGCCGCCACGGAAGGGCTTCACGCTGGGCAGCGAGGGCGGCGCGAGCGGCAAGTTGATCGAGGTCCCCTCCGAGCGACAGCAGCTCATCGGCGTCGCCTGGGGGACTGTCGAGGAGCGCTCGCTCACGGTCACGCTGCGCGCCGCGGGGCGCGTCGACCTCGACGAGCGGAAGCTCGCGGACGTGACGCTCAAGTACGAAGCTTACGTAGAGAGGCTCTTCGTCGCCGAGACTGGCAAGACCGTGAAGGAGGGCCAACCGCTCCTCACGCTCTACAGCCCTGACCTGCTCGCGGCCGAGGAGGAGCTCCTGCACGCGCGCCGCGAAGGAACCGTCGCCGAGTTCGCCACGGCGGCGACGCGCCGCCTCGCCTACTGGGGCGTGACGCACGAGCAGATCGCCGAGCTCGAACGCCGGGGCACGGCCGACGGACGCCTCACGGTCGCCTCGCCGGCGGCCGGCGTCGTGCTCGAGAAGGCCGTCTTCGAGGGCGCCCACGTCATGTCGGGCGCCTCCCTCTTCAGGATCGGCAACCTCGGGCGCGTCTGGGTGCAGGCGGCGGTGTACGAGCGCGACGCGCCTTTCATCGCGCTCGGCCAGCGCGCGAAGGTGACGTTGCCTTCGCTCCCGGGCCAGGAACTCGACGCCCGTGTCACCTTCGTCGCGCCCAGGGTCGATCCCAAGACCCGCACGCTCGACGCGCGCCTCGAGCTCGTGAACCCGAAGCTCCTCCTCAAGCCCGGGATGTTCGCGGACGTGATCATCGAAGCGCCCCTCGGCACGCGCCTCGCCGTGCCCGACTCAGCGCTGCTCCTCTCCGGCGGCCACCGCTACGCCTTCGTGGACCGCGGCGAGGGCAAGCTCGCGCCGGTCGAGGTCGAGGTCGGCGCGCAGGCCGGCGACTTCGACGAGGTGGTGAGTGGGCTCACGAAGGGCGACCGGGTCGCGACCGGCGCCACCTTCCTCCTCTCGAGCGAAGCGAAGCTCCGGGACGCCCTGCCGCGCTGGAGCCGGCCGTGATCGCGAAGCTCATCGCGCTCTGCGCGCGGCATCGCCTCGTCACGGTCGCCCTCATCGTCTTCGCGGTGGGCCTGGGCGTCCAGTCGCTGCGCTCCACCCCACTCGACGCCGTGCCCGACCTCTCCGACGTCCAGGTGACGATCTTCACCGAATGGATGGGCCGCTCGCCGGACCTGGTCGAGGACCAGATCACCTATCCGATCGTCACCCGGCTCGTTGGCGCGCCGCACGTGACCGCTGTGCGTGGCCAGTCGATGTTCGGGATGTCGTTCGTGAACGTCATCTTCGACGACGGCACGGACCTCTACTGGGGGCGCAGCCGCGTCCTCGAGTACATGTCGTCGATCCAGTCGAAGCTCCCCGAGGGCGTGACACCCGTCATCGGGCCCGACGCGACCGGGGTCGGCTGGGTGTTCGAGTACGCGCTCGTGGACCGCACGGGCAAGCATGGGCTCCAGGAGCTGCAGTCGCTCCAGGACTGGACCCTCCGCTACGCGCTCCAGAGCGTCCCCGGCGTCGCGGAGGTGGCGAGCGTCGGCGGCTTCACGAAGGAGTACCAGATCGACCTCGACCCGAACCGCCTCCAGCAGTTCGGCGTCTCGCTCATGGACGTCATGGGCGCGGTGAAACGCTCGAACAACGACGTGGGCGGACGCGTCCTGGAGGTCTCCGGCACCGAGCACTTCATCCGCGGACGCGGCTACGTGACGCGGCCTGCCGAGCTCGAGAAGGCCGTCCTCGGGAGCGAGAACGGGACGCCCATCACCCTGCGCGACGTCGCGCACGTCCGCGTCGGCCCCGCGGAGCGGCGCGGCCTCGCGGAGCTCGACGGCCAGGGCGAGACCGTGGGCGCGGTCGTCATCATGCGCCACGGCGGGAACGCGCTCGATGTCATCCGCGCGGTGAAGGAGCGGCTCGACGAGCTCCGCCCCACGCTCCCCGCAGGCGTCGAGGTCGTCCCCACCTACGACCGCTCCACGCTCATCCAAGCCAGCATCCGGACCCTCGAGCGCACGCTCGTCGAGGAGATGATCGTGGTGAGCCTGGTCATCCTCGTCTTCCTCTTGCACGTGCGCTCCACGCTCGTCCCCGTCATCACGCTGCCCATCGCCGTGCTGCTCTCGTTCGTGCCCATGGCGCGGATGGGGCTCACCGCCAACATCATGAGCCTGGGCGGCATCGCCATCGCCATCGGCGCCATGGTCGACGCGGCCATCATCGTGGTCGAGAACGTGCACAAGCGGCTCGAACACTGGGAGCAGGAGGGCAAGAAGGAGCTGCGCGACGAGGTCGTGACGCGGGCGCTCACCGAGGTGGGGCGGCCGATCTTCTTCGCGCTCCTCGTCATCACGGTGGGCTTCCTGCCGGTATTCACGCTCGAAGGAACCGAGGGGCGGCTCTTCAAGCCGCTCGCGTACACCAAGACCTTCTCGATGGCCTTCGCGGCCATCCTGTCGGTGACCCTCGTGCCCGCCATCGCGGCGCTCTTCATCCGGGGCCGCATTCGGCCCGAGCATGAGAACCCGTTGGCCCGCGCGCTCGACCGCCTCTACGGCCCGGTCTGTCACTTTGCGCTGCGCTTCCGCTGGCCCGTCATCGTCGGCGCCGCCATCGTGGTCATCCTGACCGTTCCCATCGTCGGCCGGCTCGGCAGCGAGTTCATGCCGCCGCTCAACGAAGGCTCGCTCCTGTACATGCCGACGGCCGTGCCCGGCATGAGCGACGAGAGCGCCCGGGACACGCTCCAGCGCATGGATCGCCTGCTCAAGACGTTCCCGGAGGTGGTGCGCGTCTTCGGGAAGGCGGGACGCTTCTCCACTCCCACCGATCCGGCGCCGCTCGAGATGTTCGAGACGGTGGTGGAGCTGAAGCCGCGCGAGCAGTGGCCGCCGGGCGAGGACTGGGACGCGCTCGTCAAGAAGCTCGACGACTCGATGCAGTTCACGGGGATGCCCAACGTCTGGTGGATGCCCATCCAGACGCGGACCGAGATGCTCGCCACCGGCGTTCGGAGCCCGCTCGGCATCCAGGTGCTCGGTCCGGACGTGAAGGTCATCGACGACGTGGGCCGCCAGATCGAGGCCGCGCTCCAGAAGGTGCCCGGAACGAGGAGCGCCTTCGCCGAGCGAATCGGCGGTGGCCACTACCTCGACTTCGACATCGATCGCGAAGCCGCCGCGCGTTACGGCCTCAACGTCGCCGACGTCCAGGACGCAATCGAGGCTGCCATCGGCGGCGCGACCGTGACCACCACCGTCGAGGGGCGCGAGCGCTACCCGGTCACCGTCCGCTACGCGCGCGATTTCCGCTCCAGCATTCCCGACCTCGAGCGCGCGCTCGTGGCGACGAAGGCGGGCGCCCAGATCCCGCTCGGGCAGCTCGCGCACCTCGTGTCGCGCGACGGTCCCTCCATGCTACGCGACGAGGGCGGCCAGCTCTATGCCTATGTCTTCGCCGACACTGCGCGGCCCATCGAGGACTACGTGAAGGATGCGCGCTCCGCGGTGGCCGCGAACGTCACGCTGCCACCGGGTTATCGGCTCCAGTGGGCCGGCCAATACCGCTACCTCGAGCGGGCGAAGGCACGGCTCGCCGTCGTCGTCCCGGTCACCCTCGCCATCATCTTCCTCCTGCTCCTCTTCAACAGCGGGAGCGCCGTCCAGGCCATCATCGTGATGCTGGCCGTGCCCTTCTCGCTCGTGGGCGCGTTCTGGCTTCTCTGGGCGCTCGGCTACAACCTGTCGGTCGCCGTCTGGGTCGGCCTCATCGCGCTCGCCGGGCTCGACGCGGAGACCGGGGTGGTGATGCTCCTCTACCTCGATCTCGCGTGGCGGGAGCGGACGCCGGTGACGCGCGCCGACGCGACAGCAGCCATCTTCCAGGGCGCGGTGAAGCGCATCCGCCCCAAGATGATGACCGTCGCGACCATCTTGGCCGGCCTGCTCCCGGTGCTCTGGTCGCAGGGCGCAGGCGCCGACGTGATGCAGCGGATCGCCGCGCCGATGGTGGGGGGCGTGGTCACGTCCGCGATCCTGGAGCTCGTTGTCTACCCGGCCATCTACTTCGTCTGGAAGGCACGCCGCCTTCCGGCCGCGGAGCAGGCCGTGACGTGAGCGATCGAGAGACCTCCGGGGGCGTGCGATCGGGCCCCCAACGCAGCGGCCATTGCTGGCCGCGCGCATCCCATCGAGCGCGACGAGCGCTCGCGATCGCAGAGGAGAACGACATGACGTTCAGGAGTCTGGTCGCAGGCTCACTCGCGGTCCTCGCGCTCACCGGTCCGGCGACGGCATCGGCCGCGCAGTCCCGAACCGTGGAGCTGAGCGTGACGAAGAAAGGGTTCGAGCCGTCGCGCGTGAAGCTGACGACGGGCGAGCCCGTGAAGCTCGTCATCACGCGCAAGACCGACGATACCTGCGCGAAGGAGGTGGTGATCCCGAGCGAGAACATCACGGCGGAGCTTCCGCTGAACAAGCCCGTCACCGTGTCCTTCACGCCGAAGAGCACCGGGGAGATCCGGTACTCGTGCGCGATGGGCATGATCGGAGGGGTGCTCGAGGTGCGGTGACGAACGCGAGGAACGCTTCTCGATGGGACGCCGCGCAGGAGCGGCGTCGGGGTGCCGGCGAGCGCCCGCGCCACTCACCTCCGTCAGCGCGCTTGCCTCCGATCTCGCTCTCGACGCGTCACCCGAGCACGGCGAGCGGTGGCTTCGCCTTCACGTGCGGAACCGCCGGATAGAACTTGCAGTCCGCCTCGTTGCAAAGCTTGTTCTGCCCGCTGAAGGCGCACTCGACGCGGCCCCTCGGCGGCGCGAGGGGCACGCCCATCGTCGCGGTGAAGAAGTGCGCGGCGAGCTCCAGGACCGTGAACACGCTCCGCTTGCAGCAGCGGTTTCCGTGGTTGTTCGCGATGAGGAGGAGGCCCTGGCCGGTGAGCGTGTGGGCGAGGGAGCGCGCCACCGCGTGCTCCGCCTTCACCGTCGCGCCCTCGATCACGCTCACCGCGATCCCGCAGGCAATGGCCGCGGCGTCGGCGCCGAACCCTGCGCAGAAACCTCCGGGGATCGTGTTGGCCCGCTGGATGGCCGTGTCGATCTCCGCGGCTCCGGCATCGCCACCTGCATTTCGGTAGGCGGCGACCAGCACCCCGGACACGAGGGGGTGGTGCGCCTGGCCGGCGGCCGGGAACCTGGGGTGAGTCATCAGGGCCTGCGCCATTTCGACGGGATTCGTGGAGGTGGAGTGGTGGCAGTAGGCCCGGATGAGCTGTGGGTACTCGAGCGCTGCGCAGGGGTTACAGAAGGCGCTCGTGCAGGGCTGCGTGCAGGCGAGGCAAGGCATCGGTGTGGGTCTCCCCGGGATAGCAGGCGGGCCTTACTCAAGAAGTCAGTTGAGTAATGAAGCAGGCGGAGCTGCCCCTGTCAACCGCGCCGGGCGGCCTCGATCACCGCCGCCGAGGAGTCCACCCGCTCATCCCGATGGCTTCGCTTCCACCTCGAGCCCGCGCGCTGCCCAGTCGAGCACGCCATCCTCGAGCCGGACCGCCCTGAACCCGCGCGCCCGCAGGAGCTTCACGGCCTCGACGGCGAGGACGCAGTACGGGCCTCGGCAGTAGGCGACCACCTCTCGCCGCTTCGGCAGTTCCGAAAGCCGCTTCGCCAGCTCCGGCAGAGGCACCGACAGCGCGCCGGGGATGTGGCCGGCCGCGTACTCCTCGGGTGGGCGGACGTCGAGCAGGGTGACTTCGCTCTTGCGCACCTTGCGGCGGAGCGCGTCCTCGTCCACGGGCTCGAGTTGCGCGTACTCCGCGAGGAAGTCGCGGGAGATCTTCGCGACCTCGGCGAGACGCGTCTCGGCGACCTTCCGCAGCGCAAGCAGGAGATCGGCGACGGAGGGATCGGTGAGCCGGTAGGTCACGAAGAGCCCTTCCTTTGTAGCATCGAGGAGCCCGGCGCCTCGCAGCACCTGGAGGTGCTGCGAGGTGTTCGCGAGGCTCATGTCGGTCATCCGGGCGAGCGCCTCGACCGTGCGCGATCCCTGCGAGAGCAGCTCGACGAGCTCGATCCGGTGCGGGCTCGCGAGCGCCTTGGACACGCGCGCGAACTGCTCGTAGATGGCGTTCTTGAAACGGCGACCGGGGCTGGGCACGTGCGCTCTCCTCTACTCAAGACGGTCCTTGAGTAGGAGGATTCGGGCGCACCGTCAAGGAGCGTGCCTCGACCGCGCAGCCCAGCGTGCCCCGGCGTGGGACTTGTCCTGCGGCGTCCCGATCATCAACCGATGCTTATCGGAAGGAGAAGCAACGCTGCATTGCGGGGCGCCCGCCACAGGAGCATGAGGCGCGCAGAAGGAGGTCTCCAATGCCCGCCATTGCCCTCGTCCGCCGACGCCTCGAGGCCCAAGGCTTCCGCGGCCTGGACGACGTCGCCCTCACCGAGATCGGCCCGTGGCTGAGATGGTCGCCGGCCCTCTGCGCCGTGTTCATGGCGACAGGAACGATCCTCGCGTCTCCGCCGGTGCTTTGGGCGCTCGCGGCCGTCGCGCTCCTCGGCGCTGTCTTGCCGGCCCACCCGTTCGATATCTTCTACAACCACGTCGTTCGGCAGCTGACCGGGACGCGGCCGCTCCCCCACCACGGCCCCCAACGCCGGTTCGCATGTGGGATCGCGGCGGCCTGGCTCACCGGGACCGGGCTCGCGTTCCACCAGGGAGCGGCGGCACTCGGGTACGTGCTTGGCGGCACGCTGACCATCGTCGCGGCGATCGTCGGCACGACGCACTTCTGCATCCCTTCTCTCGTCTACAACAAGCTGTTTCGGCCGCGCCCGCGCGCCGGAGCCTCAGCCGGGCACAGCAGCCGTGCCTCGCTCGATTAGGATTCGTGATGAGTGGATGTTCACAGGCTACGCACGTTCCAGGCCCTGTCCGAGACGCTGCACTTCCGCCACGCCGCGGAGCGGCTCGGGATCACTCAGTCGGCCGTCTCCCAGCAAATCGCGTCGCTCGAGAAGGATCTCGGGGCGACGCTCTTCGAGCGGATCGGGCGGCGCGTTTACCTGACGCCCGCGGGAGAGGTGCTCGCGCGTGAAGCCGTGAAGGTGCTCTCGACCCTCTCCCGCGCCCGCGAGGCCGTCGGAGCCGTGTCGACAGGGAACGCAGGACGGCTGCGCGTCGGGGCCAGCACGACGCCGGGCATCTACCTCCTCCCGGGGGTGCTGGGGCGCTTCCGGGCCGACTTCCCGCTGGTCCAGCTGGACTTCAGGATCGCCAACTCGAGCCGCATCGAGGCGCTCGCAGTCGCGAACGACTTCGACCTGGGCGTCTGCGGCTTCCGGCCGACCCACGAGGAGCTCTTCGAGACCGAGCTGGGGGAGGACCGGATCATCGCTGTCGCCGCACCGGCACTGGTCGGCAAGACGAGGCGCATCCGACCAGGTGACCTCGCCCACTGGCCTCTCGTCGCGCGGGAGCCTGGCAGCGCGACACGGACAGCGGTCGAGCGCTCGCTCGCAAGCCTTGGCGTCGAGCTCGTGCCCGCTTTCGAGCTTCCGTCCCCGGAAGCGATCGTCCGGGCGGTGGAGGCGGGGCTCGGGTACGCCTTCGTGTCGGAGCGGGCGGCGACCGACGGGATCGAGACGGGGCGCCTCGTCGAGGTCCGCGTCCAGCAGCTGGACGTGCGGCGCGGCCTCTTCGCCGTGTACCATCGCGACAAGCAGGTGACACCTCCGATGCGGGAGCTCATGGACCTGCTGCGGGCTCGGCTGCGGCAATCCGATAAGAGCGCCTGATTGGATTGATGATCGCCCGGTGGTGGATCCGGGGCCGTGCCCCGGCCATGTTCCGACCTGACGCTCCGGCACCCCAAGGGCCGGAGCCTTTGCGAGTTCGTTGCTCGCGGCCACGCAGCGAGGAGGTAACGACATGTTCCAGGTACGCATCGGTCATCTCATCGCCGTGGCCTGCATCGGCGCGGCGGCAGCAGTGGCCAGCAGCGCCGAGGCGCAGTCCCCCGGCGCATCGAACGAGC
>DASPZP010000150.1:0-13093 GCA_035636195.1 Anaeromyxobacteraceae bacterium | reverse complement strand
GTGCTAACCTCCCCGGGCTTGGACCCCGCCGCGTTCCTCCGCTCGACGCCGCCGTTCGACGCCCTGCCGAGGCCGCTCTTCGACGCGGCGGCGGCCCAGCTCGAGGAGGTGACCTTCCCCGCCGGCTCCTGGCTCACCCGCGCCGGGACCGAGCCGCTCGCGCACCTCTACGTCATCCGGCGCGGCGCGGTGCGCCTCGAGCGCCACGGACAGTCCGTCCAGCTGCTCGAGGAGGGGGAGGTCTTCGGCTACACCTCGCTCATCACGCACGCCGCGACGCTCGACGTGGCGGTGGAGGAGGAGCTCGCCGCCTACCGCCTGCCGGCCGAGGTCTTCCGGCGGCTGCTCGCCGACCCCCACTTCGCCGGCCACTTCGCCGCTGGGCTGGGCGAGCGGCTCCGCTCCAGCCTGGAGCACTCGCCGGTGGCTGCCTTCCAGCCCGACCTCTCCGCGCCTGTGGGCCGGCTCGTACGCGGGCCCGCGATCTGGATAGAGCCCGACGCGACCGTGCGCGAGGCGGCCCGCGTGATGCGCCGGGAGGGCGTCTCCGCGCTGCTCGTCCGGGGCACGCCGGCGGGGATCTTGACGGACCCCGACTTCCGCGATCGCGTCGTGGCGGAGGGGCTCGGCGGCGACACGCCCGTGTCGCGGGTCGCCTCCCGTCCGCTCTGGACGTTGCCCTTCGAGACCCCGGTCTACCAGGCCTGGACGGAGTTGCTCGAGTCCGGCTACCACCACCTGCCGCTGGTGCGCGACGGCGAGGTGGCCGGGATGGTCTCCTCGGTTGACCTGATGCGCTCCTCGGCGCACGGGCCGATGGCGGTCCTCCGGCGCGTCGAGCGGCTCGTCTCGCGCGAGGCGCTCCCCGGCTACGCGGCCCAGGTGGCGGAGATGACCGCGGCGCTGCTCGCGGCGAGGCTCGATCCGGTGGTCATCGCCGGGCTGGTGGCGCGGCTCAACGACGCGCTCCTGCGGCCCCTCCTGCGCTGGGCCGAGGCGGAGCTGGGGCCGCCGCCGGCGCCGTTCGCGTGGATGGCGTTCGGCTCGGAGGGGCGCATGGAGCAGACGCTCCTCACCGATCAGGACAACGCGCTCGTCTTCGCCGACGAGGGCGCGGGCGGCCGCGGGTGGTACCAGGCGTTCGCGGAGCGCGTCGGCGCGGACCTGGAGTCGGCCGGCTTCCCGCGCTGCCCGGGCGGATACATGGCCCGGAGCTGGAACGGGACGCTCTCGGAGTGGGCGGCGCGCTTTCAGGGCTGGATCGACCGGCCGGAGCCGCAGGCGTTGCTCGACGCCGCCATCTTCTTCGACCATCGGCGCGTGGCGGGCCGGCTCGACCTCACGCCGCTCCACGAGGTCGTGGCGGGGGCCGCGCGGCAGCCGGTCTTCCTGCGCGCCATGGCCCAGGAAGCCCTGCGCTTCCGGCCGCCGCAGCTCCTCCTCCTCCGCTTGCGCGGCGAGTCGTCGGCGGTCGACCTGAAGAAGCAGGCCATCTCGCCGGTCGTGTTCCTGGCGCGCTGCTACGCGTTGGAGGTGGGGACCTCGGCGCGCAACACGCTCGAGCGGCTCGACGCCGCGGAGCGCGCTGGGCTCATGGCGCCGGAGGTGCGCTCCAACGTGGCCGAGGCCTACCGCTTCCTGCTCGGGCTCCGCATGCGCCTCCAGCTCCGTCGCCTGGTGGACGGGCGCGCCTCGTCGAACGAGGAGGCGCTCTCGGAGCTCACGCCCGTGGAGCGCACGCGCTTGAAGGAGTCGTTCCGGGTCGTGAAGGGCTGGCAGGACCTGGCGGCGCACCACTTCAGGCTGTAGCGGCGACCGCCTAGTGCTTAGCGGCCCCGGCCGCGCCGAAGCCAGTCTGGGCGCGGACGTACTGGTCCTCGAACGCCTCCATCTCCGCGCGGGCGCGGGCGGAGGCGTCCGCCTTCGAGACCACGTAGGCGAGCGCGAAGGCGAGCGGCATGGCGAAGAGCGCCGGCTGGTCGTAGGGGAAGATCGCCTTGGCGTTGCCGAGCACGGCCACCCACACCGACTTCGAGAAGAGCACGAGCAGCACGGCCGAGACGAGCCCGCCGAAGCCACCCGCCAGCGCGCCCCGGGTGGTGAGGCCCTTCCAGTACATGGAGAGGATCAGCACCGGGAAGTTCGCCGCGGCCGCGATGCCGAAGGCGAGACCCACCATGAAGGCGACGTTCTGCTTCTCGAAGAGGATGCCGAGCCCGATGGCGACCATGCCGAGGCCGACCGTCGCGAACTTGGAGACGCGCATCTCGTCCGCCTCGTTGGCCTTGCCCTTCTTGATGACGCGCGCGTACAGGTCGTGCGAGATGGCCGACGCCCCCGCGAGCGCCAGCCCCGAGACCACCGCCAGGATCGTCGCGAAGGCGACCGCGGCCAGGAAGCCGAGGAGCAGGTTTCCCCCCACCGCCTTGGCCAGGTGCATCGCGACCATGTTGCCGCCGCCGACGAGCTTCCCGCCCACCTTGCCGCCCTCGAAGAAGGCCGGGTCCTTGCCGACGATCAGGATGGCGGCCAGACCCATGAGGAAGATCACGTTGAAGAAGTAGGCGACGAAGCCCGAGGCGTAGAGCACGCTCTTGCGGGCCTCCTTCGCGTTCGAGACCGTGAAGAAGCGCATGAGGATGTGCGGCAGGCCCGCCGTGCCGAACATCAGCCCGAGCCCGAGCGAGATGGCATTCACCGGGTCGGCGAGCAGTGGGCCGGGAGCCATGAGCTTCGCCCCGAGCTTGTGGGCCGAGGTCGCGCGCTCCACGAGCGTGGAGTACGAGAAGCCGAACTGGCTCATGGCGAGCAGCATGACGACGGTGCCGCCGATGAGGAGCATGCCGGCCTTGATGATCTGCACCCAGGTGGTGGCGATCATGCCGCCGAAGATCACGTACACCATCATGAGCGTTCCGACAGCGACCACGGCGATCGCGTAGTCGAGGCCGAAGAGCAGCTTGATGAGCTGGCCCGCGCCGACCATCTGGGCGATGAGGTAGAAGCAGACCACCGTCAGGGACGAGATGGCCGCCATCGTCCGCACCTTGCCCTGGTCGAGCCGGTACGAGGTGATGTCGGCGAAGGTGAAGCGGCCCAGATTCCGCAGCCGCTCGGCCATGAGGAAGAGGATGACGGGCCAGCCGACGAAGAAGGCGATCATGTACATGTAGCCGTCGAAGCCCTGCGTGTACGTCATGGCCGTGAGGCCGAGCAGGGTCGCGGCGGACATGTAGTCGCCGGCGATGGCGAGCCCGTTCTGGAAGCCCGTGATCCCGCCGCCGGCCGTGTAGAAGTCGGACGCGGACTTGGTGCGGCCCGCCGCCCAGTAGGTGATGCCCATGGTCAGCGCCACGAAGGCGAGGAACATGGCGATGGCGTGCACGTTGAGCGGTTGCTTCTGGGTCTGTCCCTCCAGCGCGCCGGCGGCGCTCGCCAGGGCCGGCAGCACGAGCAGGAGGAGCCCGATCACCACCTTCTTCAGCCCCGCGCCCTCACGGCCCGCGTCCTCGACGATCTCGCGGGTGAGGCCATCGAAGACGGTGTTGGCGCGCCGCACGTAGAGGGCAGTGAGCAGCCAGAAGAAGACGAACATGAAGAGCCCGACGGCCACGCCGACCGTGAGGCGCGCGCCCTCGGCCACGGGCAACGCCAGCACGCCCGGCGCGAAGGCCACCACCATGACGAAGCCGTAGAAGCCGGCGAGCACCGTGGCGGCGAGCGTCCAGGCGAAGCGGGTGCGCCGCCGGACGAGCTCGTGGAACTTGGGGTTCGCTCTCATCCGCTCGTACATCGCGCTGCTCATGGTTCGAGGTCTCCGGTGCGGTCCGCGGCGTCGGTCGCGGGCTCCACGGACAGGAAGAAGAACAGCCGGTGTGACGGGTGAAGCGCGAGAGCCTGGCACGTCTCGGGAGGGACGTGCAAGCCGCCCTCGACCGATCGATGCGCGCCGGGCCCTCGCAGCAGTGCCGGAGCCGCCGCCTTGGCGATGCCCGGAAGGCGTGCAGCGTCATGCGAGCCCGCCGCGCAATCAGGCGTCGTCCGCGGCGGCGGCGCGTTCCAGCGGCTCCGTGTCGACGCCGAAGTAGCGGAGCACGCGGATCTGGTGCCGCCGGAGCCCGAGCAGCGTCACCTTCGCCTTGCACCGGGTCAGCGCCTGCGCGAGGACGGCGATGCCAAAGTCGTGGAATTCGCGGATCTGCGTGAGATCGACGCGCAGGCAAGCACCTGGTTTCGCCGCAGCGAGCAGCACCTCCAGGCGACGCGCCCCGAGCCCGTCGAACGCGCCAGAGAGGCGGATCAGGGAATGGTCGATCTCGAAATCCTCGCGCATCGGTGCCTCCAGCGATCCCGCGACTCCAGCTTGACGCGAGTCAATGGAAGAAACGTGCCGGCGGATCTTCGGTCGGAGCCCTGCTCATGGAGCGCGGTCGGGCCGCGCCGCCGCTTCCCTCACCCCGCGCTCCCATGCCTCCGCTTGCGTCATGAAGGTGTCGGGGAGCTCGTCTCCGTCGACGGTGAGCGCCCATCGCCCGTGCTCACCGCGCCAGATGCGCAGGACGTGAGTGCCCACCTCGAAGTTGACCGGTAGCGTCGGGGGGAGCGCCTGCGTCTGGTATCGGGAGGTCACCCTCCATTCATATCAGTCCGCAGCGTCCAGACCCTCCTCCCAGCCGGCCGCGGCAGCGACCGGGTAGGCAGGCGTATGAGCTGTCGGGTGGTCGACGCGCCGGGAGGCCTCGCGCCGCGCGCCCCGGAGGGGGACGTAACCAGATCAATTTTCAGGCGTTCTTACATCTTGGAGGAAAGGGGAGAGTCATGAAGCGTCTCGAAGGAGTTCTCGTCGCGATGCTGGCCGTGGTCCCCGGCCTGGCCTGGTCGGCCGACGACCCGGCGGCCGAGAGCGCGCGGCCGCAGGCGACGCCCGCCACGGCTTCACCTGCGACGTCCGCTCCGGCAGAAGCGCCACCGGCGCCACCGGCGAAGCCGCCGGCCCCGCCGGCGAAGGCGCGCGCGGCCGACGCGCAGTCGGCGGCGGCTGGTCACTGGGTCTACACGCAGCAGTACGGCTGGATCTGGATGCCCTACGGCGACGCCTACTCGTACGTGCCGCCGGACGGCGTGGGCGAGCCGTACGAATACGTCTACTATCCGGCTTACGGCTGGAGCTGGGTCGTGGCGCCGTGGATCTGGGGCTTCGGTCCGTGGCCGTACTTCGGCGTGGTCGGGCCGGCGCATTTCGGCTGGTATGCCCACGGCTGGTGGCGGTCACCCTGGCGCTGGCACTTCAGGCCGACCTTCGGCTTTGGGTCCCACGGATTCAGGCCCGCGCCGTTCCGAGGTGGATTCGTCGCACACGGAGTCCCCCGCGGCCACGTCGGCCACGTCGGAGGTGGCTTCCGAGGGGGCGGACGTCGCTGACGCCGTCACGCCGCCGCGGCGGCGCGCAGCATCGCGGCGAGCGAGCGCTCGACGTCCTCGTCGGTGGTCGCCCAGCTCGAGACGCTGATCCGCATCGCGGTCCGGCCTTGCCAGACGGTCCCGCCGCACCAGCAGGTGCCGTCCGACTGCAACGCGGCGATCACCCGCCGGGTGCGCTCGTCGTCGCCGAACGAGACCAGCACCTGGTTCAGCACCACCTCGTTCAGGATCCGGTGGCCGGCCGCGGCGAGCCCCTCGGCGAAGCGGCCCGCCTGGCGGCAGGTGCGCTCGACGAGGTCGGCGAGCCCGGTGCGACCGAGCGTGCGGAGAGCTGCCCAGACCTCGACGCCGCGCGCGCGTCGGGAGAGCTCGGGCGTGAAGTCGGCCGGATCGCGCGCGCCCGCGTCGGGGAGGTACGCGGCGGAGACTGCCATGGCCGCGCGGAGCGCCGCCCCGTCGCGGACGATGGCGACGCCGCTGTCGTACGGGACGTTCAGCCACTTGTGTGCGTCGGTCGCCCAGGAGTCGGCCTCGGCGAGGCCCGCCCCGAGGTGGGCTCGACCGGGCGCCGCGAGGGCCCAGAGCCCGAACGCGCCGTCGACGTGGACCCACGCCCCCGCCGCGCGGGCACGGGCAAGCACCGGGGGAACGGGGTCGAAGGCGCCGGTGTTCACGTTCCCGGCCTGGAGGCAGACGATGGTGGGGCCGCGCAGCGGCGGCAGCGCGTCGGGCCGGAGCCGACCCTGGCCGTCGACCGGGACGGTCACCACCCGCTCGCGCCCCAGGCCCAGCATCGCGAGCGCTTTCAGCGCGCTCACGTGCGCCTCCGCCCCGATCACCACCGTGATGGAGGGCGCTCCGAAGAGCCCGCGCGCCTCGACGTCCCACCCCTCCCGCGCCAGGACCGCGTGCCGCGCAGCCGCCAGCGCGGTGAAGTTGGCGACCGTCGCGCCGGTGACGAACCCGGCGCCCGCGTCGCGAGGGAGCCCGAGCGCCTCGAGCGTCCAGCGCAGCGCCACGCGCTCGATGGCGGCGGTGCCCGGCGTCACCGCCCACTTCGCGCTGTTCTGGTCCCAGGCGGCGGCCAGCACCGTCGCGGCGAGCGCGCCGGGGAGCGACCCGCCGATCACGAAGCCGAAGAACCGCGGGCCGGCCATCGCCATGGTCGCCGGGGAGATCCGCCGGTCGAGCTCCTCCAGCGCCGCGGCCGGATCGGAGGGGCCGTGGGGCAGTGGCACGTCCAGGGCGGAGAGCGCCGCGACCGCGTCCGGGGAGGGCGCGACCGGCCGGACCGCGAGGCCGTCGAGGTAGGCGGAGGCGCGACGCGCGGCGTCCCCGAGGAGGGCTGCGGTGGAGAGGGCGGTCATGGCACGCCCCTAACGTGTCGCCGCGCGCCCCGCAACGCGTCAGGCGGCCTCGACCCGCTCGAACACCGCCCACCCGTTCCGCATCCAGAAGCTCGAGGCGACGCGCCGGTAGGCCGGGTCGCGGCGCAGCCGCCGCTCGTTCGCCCAGTTCTTGTGGGTGCGCGTGTCGTCGAGCAGCAGAAAGGGCGCCCCGTAGACTTCCTCCAGCTCCGCCTCGCCCGTGAACTCCGAGCCGTCGATGAGCACGGCGTCGAAGCGGGCGAGCCCGTTTTGCTCCCGGATTCGCTGGATGCCCGCCGCGTTCAGCTCCGGGTGCTCCGCCAGGTATGCCAGGTCCTGATGCAGCCAGCCGAGCACCTTCGGGAGGCGGTTGTTCCGGAGCTTGGATCTCACCTCACGGTGGAAGCGGGCGACCTGCTCCTCGGAGGGGAAGGCCGACGAGGGCACCGAGGAGACGTTGTACGGGTGGACGAACGGATAGTCGCGGTAGCGCTGCACGAGCGCCCCGAAGCGGGCCTGCGAGACCTCGATGGAGTGGAGCTGCGGCGGGCCGCACGGATTGGCCAGCGCGCCCGCCACCAGGGCCTCGGTGCTGCCGCCTCCCGAAGAGGCGCCGATCTCGAGCACGGTGCGGACGGCCGGGGAGGCCGCGACCCGCCGGATGGCGCGATAGAAACGCTCGTTCTTGATCTGCGGGGAGAGGAGTCGGTCGAGGTCGCTCTTCGGCGGCGCGGAAACCATGCCCGCAGCTTACGCCGGATCCCGGCGTGGGCCACCCGTCGAGGGCGGCCCCTGCCGAGACGCAGGCGGTCGACAGCGAAGGATCATCCTGCGGCCCAACTCAGTCTTGCCCCGAGGAGGGCGTGGCAGACGGTCCAGCTTCTGATGGAGATTATTTTGCTCACAGTGAAGCGCGCGGGTTCCACTTTGGTCGATTCGTGGAGACTCGATGACCCCGAAGATCAGAAACCGGCGTCTGGCACTGTCGCTCGCGGCGTCCATGGGATTGATCGCCCCCGGGCTCGGCCACGCAGACACGGTGGACGCGAGCTCGACCACGATGCTCCTCGTGCGGGAGCAGGCGCGCGCGGGAGACACCTTCACCGTCGCCCCCGCCTACGAGCTCCTCTCGGTCTCGGCGCGCGGGCTCGAGAACCCCATCGCCGACGACCTCGTGCTCGTCTTCTCCGGCTGGGGCGCCGCGAGCCTCGGCCACAATTTCGTCTGGTACGACACGACGCCGCCGGAGCACCGCCTCTTCGGCGACCTCGACCTCGCCTTCGCCCAGGGCGAGCTCTTCAAGCGCACCGTGCAGCTCCGCGTCGGGCGGCAGCTGGTGGCCGGGGGAGTCACGGGCGCGCTCCAGCTCGACGGCGCCAACGCGCTCGTCCGGCTGCCGTACGGGTTCGGCGTGTCAGGCTACGTCGGCTCGCCGGTGTCCCAGCGCTTCGACGCCCGGGGCACGGAGGCGACCTTCAACCCGCAGCGCGGCACCTTCGCCGTGGGCGGCCGGGCCTACTGGACCCTGGCGCCGTGGGGAGAGGTCGGCGTGTCGGGCGTGGACATCGTGGACCGGGGCGATCCCAGCCGCCGCCAGCTCGGCGCCGATGCGCGATTCACGCCGTGGCGTCCGCTGACGGTCTTCGCGAGCGGGGCCTACGACCTCTACGAGAAGCGGTGGGCGGAGGGGACCGCGCTCGCACAGGTACAGGTCGTACCGAAGCTCCTCGTCAGCGCCGACGTCCGGCACGTCGAGCCCGACCTCTTCCTCCCGCGCGACTCGATCCTGGCGATCTTCGCGTTCGAGCGGCGCAACGAGGTGGGCGGGAGCGTGCAGTACGGACCGATCAAGGCCCTCACCTTCCTGGTCGACTACCACTACCAGAAGCAGGTGGAGTCGGGAGCGGGCCACCGCACCACCGGCCGCGCGACCTGGCAGCCTGCCAGCGACATGACGGTGGGCGTCGAGCTGGGCAAGCTGCGCGCGGTCGAGGACAACGGCTACTTCCACCTCCGCGGCTTCGGCTCGAAGCAGATCGACCGCTTCACCGTCACGCTGGACGTGCAGGAGTACGCGTTCGATCAGGACATCAATGGGCAGAAGAACTCGTTCGTGGGGACGGGGACGCTCGGCTACATCCTCGGCGGCGGCTGGGCTGCGCTGGCGAGCGGCTCGGGGGGCGTGACGCCGTACTACAAGTCACGCTTCGACCTCATGGCGAAGCTCGTTTACAACCAGTCCTACCACCTGCGCGAGGTGCGCTGATGAGCCCCCGCTCCGTTCTTGCGGCCGCCGTGCTCGCGACCATCGCGGTGGGCGGCCAGGCCGACGCCAAGGATCAGAGATTCACCTTCCCGCACTCGACGCACGTGGAGGCGGGTCTCTCCTGCGCCACCTGCCACGCCGGGATCGCCCAGGCGACCGCGATCGGCCCCACGGTGCACGTCGCGCTTCCCTCGGGGGACGCGGCGAAGGACTGCCTCGCCTGCCACGACAAGGGCGTCCCGCCCGCGCCGGCGCGGCACGTCGAGCGGACCATCACCTTCTCGCACGCCGATCACCTGCCCTACGTGAAGGGCGACTGCGCGAAGTGCCACACGGCGCTCGTGGAGGCTGGCCAGACGCAGGCGCCGGTCCCGCCCATGAGCTCATGCACGAGCTGCCATAACCACGCCCTGGAATACGCCCAGGCGAAGTGCCAGCCGTGCCACGTGGACCTGAAGCGCTATCCCCTGAAGCCGATCGCCGACTTCAAGCACGAGGGCGACTTCCTGCGCACCCACGGCCAGATGGCCAGGACGAACGCCGCCACCTGCGCGGCGTGCCACGAGCAGACCTCTTGCGCCCAGTGCCACGCCGCGACCACGCGCCCGTTCAAGCCCGACATCCAGTGGCCAGAGCAGGTGGGGGCGAGCTTCATCCACCGCGGGGACTACGTGTCGCGGCACACGATCGACGCCAACGCCGACCCGGCGAGCTGCCGCCGCTGTCACGGCAGCGCGCACTGCGACGCCTGCCACAACGAGCAGGGAATCTCGCCGCGCTCGCCCCTGACGAGCACGAGCACCCCCCACCCGCCGGGCTGGAACGCCGGAGCCGTGCACGGCGCCGCCGCCCGGCAGAACATCGAGAACTGCGCCGCCTGCCACGATCAGGGCGCGCGGTCGACGTGCATCACCTGCCACCGGACCGTCGATCCCCACCCGCCGGGCTGGGCGCAGCGCCACAACAAGACGACGGACGTCGTGAAGAACTCGATGTGCCGCATCTGTCACCTGCAGTGACGGCCGGCCAGCTTCCATAGGAGGAGATGCTCATGAGATCAGCTCTGTCGTTCGCGTCGTGTGGTCTGGTCGTGCTGGGGCTCTCCGCGTGCGGCTCGTCCCGCGAGACGGCGCAGTCAGGGACCAACTTCTGCTTCAACTGCCACTCCGAGACGAGCGCGCTGGGCATCAAGATCAAGTGGGCGGAGGCGGGGTACGCCAACTCCGTGCACTTCGGCGGTCAGGTCGAGCGGGACTACATCCAGGTGAATGCCATCGGCGGATGCCCGCCCTTCGTCCAGGCGACAGCCGCAACGTGCACGGCGCAGGGCGGCACGCACAGCGGCGCTGCGGGTGGCAACGTCTGCACGATGCCGGCGAGCGCATCGGAGGCGCAGTGCGTCTTGGCCGGCGGCGCCGTCGCGGGGCCCGTGGCAGATCCCCAATTGGCCCCCGGGATCGCTGCCTGCCCGCCGTTCCAGCAGGCTCCCAGCACGCCCGTCACCAACAGCCCCTGCGTGAAGGTCTTCGGCGCGGGCGCCCTGGTCGGAACCGCCTGCACGCCCGTCGTCCCGACCGGCGCCACCTACGTCACCCAGAACGCCTGCCAATCGGCGGGTGGCGCGTGGGTGGGACCCGCCTATGTGCTGGCCGGAGAAGACAAGGCTGGCTCGAACGCGTTCTACGCCAACTCGGGCGGCTGCCAGATGTGCCACACGCAGGAGGGCTTCCGGAAGCGCGTGTCTGGCGCCTATGACGACGACGGGACCGCCGCCGCGAGGTACGGCTCGATCAAGTTTGCCTGGGACCCGAACGCCCTCCAGGGCAGCCCGAGCAGCCTCAGCGCCACCCCCCCGGTGACGCCGACGCCCCTCACCAAGGACGTGATCTTGAATCCGTCGCCGCTCGGGTGCTTCGGCTGCCACACGCCGCACGGCATCGGCACGGTCGACAACGTCCACCTCGACCAGACCATCCCGGTGGGCACGGCCATCACCACGCAGACGGGTGCCATTTGGGGTAACGCCAGCACCGGGACCAACAAGGCCAAGGGGCACATGTGCGCGGAGTGCCACCAGGTCCGCCTCAACACCTTCACCACGAGCAGCGCCTCGATCCTCGCCAACGTCGCCGGGGCTGCCGGGTGCACGCCAACGGGCCCGACGGCGTGCGGCAAGTTCAACGTCTCCGCTCCCTACGGCCCCCACCACGGCCCGCAGACCGACATGTTCCTCGGTAAAGGCGGCGCGCAGTACACCGGCACGTCGACCGGCACCGCCGGTTCGGTCGCGTTCGCCGGCACCTACCGCAACTCGCCCCACACGACCAACGTCAACGCCGACTGCATCTCGTGCCACATGCAGGACGACTTCAGCGACATCAACGTGACGGGCAGCTTCTCCGTGAACGCGGCGGTGGGCGGTCACTCATTCACGAACAAGGGCATCGTCCACGGCGCGGAGAAGGCCCTCGTCATCGGCTGCGGATCGATCACGGACACCATCGGCTGCCACACCGTGGCGGGGGTGGCGACATCGACGGGCAACAAGGTGGTCTCGGCGAACATCGCGCGGACGATCGGCTACTTGCAGGCGGGTGATGCCTATTTCCAGAAGTTCAACGGCGGGGCCGACTCCAACTACCACCTCAAGATGAACGAGCTCCTGACCAAGCTCGCCAATCCGTCGGCGGACTGCACCGGCCTCATCAATTCGGCCGCGATCGCGGCCGGAGGGAAGTTCACCTGGCTCACCATGCCCGATGGCGTCACCATCGATCCCCGCTGCCTCGACAACGGCACCCTCGCCGGCGCCGGCATCAACAAGGCGGCTGCGCCGGCGGACGACAACACCAACGCCTCGGTGCGCTTCCTCAAGGCGCTGTGGAACTTCAAGTTCGCCAACAAGGAAGACAAGAGCTTCGGCGTCCACAACACGACGTACGCGCTGGAGCTCCTGTACGACACGTGCACCGACCTGGCCGTTCTCACCGGCGAGGCCTGCGGGGCCAACGTCGGGCGCTGCAGCTTCTGCGAAGGCCAGTTCGTGACGACGAGACCGTAGCTCGTGGCCCATGGACTGAGATCATGCGCGGGCCTCGCGCTGCTCGTGGCGGCAGCCGCCACCTGCAGCCGGGGCCACCGGGAGGCCGCGCCCGAAGCGGCCGCGCGAGATTACCTGGCCGG
Organism: Anaeromyxobacteraceae bacterium; assembly: GCA_035636195.1. Classification (GTDB taxonomy): domain Bacteria; phylum Myxococcota; class Myxococcia; order Myxococcales; family Anaeromyxobacteraceae; genus Anaeromyxobacter_A. Next base: position 856 of record DASPZP010000150.1, on the reverse strand, counting down.
ACTCGGCCAGAGGTACACGCCGAAGGAGCTCGCCGACACGACGATGCTCATGCTGAAGGACAAGGCCGTCACCGACGAAGGCCTGCCGACGCTCAAGGGCCTCGCCAAGCTGCAGTGGTTGTCGCTCGAGGGCACGAAGGTCACGGACCAGGGGTTGGCGTGCCTCGCCGACCTTCCCCGTCTCGAGATCCTGGATCTCGCGCGCGATCCGATCACCGACGCCGGAGTGGCTCACGTCGGCAAGCTCGAGAACCTGCGGGGGCTGGGGCTGGCCGGAACCAACGTGACCGACGCCGGCCTGGCGAACCTCCGGGGCCTGGGCAACCTCGAGGCGATTCACCTCGCGCACACGGGGATCACGGACACCGGCTTGGTACATTTGCACGGACTCGTGAGGCTGAGGAAGATCAACCTCTCCGCCACCCGGGTGACCGACGCCGGCGTCGCCGCACTCGAGGCCGCTCGCCCTGGCATCGAGGTGATCTGGCGTGGAGTGCGCCCTCCGCTCCGGAATTGACCACGAGCGTAAGACAGCTCCTCCTGGGGGGTGGACACGCATCCCCGCGTGCGTGGCGGCGGCCGGCCGGCGAGCCGTATGCTGGACAATGAGTTGCTGGTGCGTATCCTCGGGATACCCAACTCGAGGGACCACCTATGCGCAGAAATTCTACCGCCACCATCGACCAGATCATCCGCGACGCCGTTGCCCCCGTCCGGGCGAGAGCGTCCGAGGCCATCGCCCGGGCGGTCGCGGAGCAGGTCGCCGAGCAGCTCGGGAGAAGCAAGGCGCCACGCCGGAGGGGCAGGGTCAGCACCGCCCGCGCGCGCTCGCGCCAGGAGATCACGAGGTGGGTGG
>DASPZP010000149.1:0-9393 GCA_035636195.1 Anaeromyxobacteraceae bacterium | reverse complement strand
GAGGTCCTCCGGCCGCACTCGGCGGGCCGTGCCGAAGAGGTGGTACCGCAGCTTGCCCGCGTTGATGGCGTTGTGGACCGTGGCGACGCTGACACCGAGGCGCTGGGCGGCGGCGGTCACTGGCAGGAGGTCCTCGGGCCGCCAGAACTCGAACTCCGTCCGCCGCAAATCCGCCGCAACTCGTCTCTGGAACGGCTCTCCACCTGCTCCACTGGGTGTATCCCGTGGCAGATCCTCGACGGCGGTCGACTCGACGACTCCAGTGCTGTCGAGGGCTTGCAAAAGGTGCCAAGCCCTGACGCGGGACGGACCGATTCCGGGTCAGGTTCGGGACCAAGGGGTCGCAGGTTCGAATCCTGTCTCCCCGACCACTTAACAGCCCGTCATCTCGGAAGTTTTCGAGTGGCGGGCTTCTTTATTTCTGCTTCCGGGGTGCGTTCCGGGGTGCGCTTTCTGCCCGTGTCGTCGCCCGCCAAGGCTTCGCCGTTAGGCGCGATGAGGAGGAGAGAAATGGCTTCTCTGATCGAACAGCTCCAGCGGGAAGCGCTCGACCCCAGCACGTCGATCACGAACCTCCTCCGAAAGACCAAGCTCGCGGCGATGAAACTCGGCCGGGAGGACGCTGCACGGTGGGTGGAGGAGTGCGCTCGCCCGGGCGGCGGGCCGGCGCCGGTGGAGGCGGAAACCTGGCCGTCCCCGGCCACCGCACGCGGCCGTTGACCCCGAGTGCGATGGCAGAGGTCGCTGGTAGGCTGCCCACGTGTTCGCTCAGCCCCTCGACGTCCTCCTCTACCGCGACCTCGAAGTCCGGCAGCTCGGCCGCCAGGTCGACCGCGCCGTCGAGCAGCTCCGGGCGGGTGACTTCCGCGCCGCCGACGCGCGCAAGCTCAAGGGGACGGCGCTGTATCGCGCGCGCCTCGACGACCGCAACCGCCTCCTCTTCAAGTTCGGCGAGTACGGTGGACGGCGCGTGCTGCTGGTCCTCGAGGTGGTGCACAACCACGAGTACGCGCGGTCCCGCTTCCTGGGCGGCCGCGAGCCGCGAGAGGAGGACTTCGAGGCGCTGCCGATCGATGCGTCGGCCCATGCCTCTCCGCCCGGGAGCTGGCAGGGGGTCGAGGCCGAGCGGATGGCCTACCTCAACCCCGCCTCCACCGCCCTGCACGTCCTCGACAAGCCGCTCTCGTTCGACGATGCCCAGGCGGCCGTGGTCGCCATGCCGCTGCCCCTCATCGTCATCGGCTCCGCGGGCTCGGGCAAGACCGCGCTCACCCTCGAGAAGCTGAAGACGCTGCCCGGCCACGGGCTCTACCTCACCCGCTCCTCCTACCTGGTCGAGAGCGCGCGCTCGCTCTACTACGCCCAGCACTACGCCAACGACGGCCAGGAGGTGGACTTCCTCTCACTGGCGGAGCTCCTGCAGACCATCCAGGTCCCCGCGGGACGCGAGGCGCGCTGGAAGGACTTCGCCGACTGGTTCAGCCGCCACCGGGCCGCCTTTAAGCTCCGGGAGCCGCACCGGATCTACGAGGAGGTGACCGGGGTCCTCACCGGCTCGGCCGAGGCCGGCCCGCATCTCTCCGAGGACGAGTACCTCGCGCTGGGCGTCCGGCAGTCGATCTTCCTCGGCGAGGAGCGGCGGACCGTCTACCGCATCTTCGAGCAGTGGCTCGCCCACCTGCGAGACCAGGGCCTCTTCGACGCCAACGTGACCGCCTGGGAGCGGCGGAGCCTAGCCACCGAGCGCTACGACTTCCTCGTCATCGACGAGGTGCAGGACGTGACCCCGGTCGAGCTCCGCCTGGCGCTCGCCACGCTCAAGGACAAGGGCGCCTTCCTGCTCTGCGGTGACTCGAACCAGATCGTCCACCCGAACCTCTTCTCCTGGGCCCGGGTGAAGAGCCTCTTCCACGGCGCCGGCGGGCGCCCGGGCGGTCCTTCGCCCCTCGACAGGATCCACGTCCTCTCGGCCAACTACCGGAACACGCGGGCGGTGACGGCGCTCGCCAACCGGCTCCTGCTCGTCAAGCAGCGGCGCTTCGGCTCAGTGGACCGCGAGAGCAACTACCTCGTCGAGTGCGTCAGCGACGAGGAGGGGCGGGTGGAGCTCCTGGCCGATGGCCCCCAGGTGCGCGCCGAGCTCGAGGCGAGGACCCGCCGTTCGGCGCGGACGGCGGTGGTCGTGCTCCGCGACGAGGACAAGCCGGCGGCCCGGGCCGCCTTCTCCACCCCGCTCCTCTTCTCGGTCCAGGAGGCCAAGGGCCTCGAGTACGAGAACGTGGTGCTCTTCAACCTGGTGAGCGGCGCGGCCAGGGAGTTCCGGGAGTGCGCCGGAGGCGTGGAGCCGGCCGAGCTCACGGGGGGGCTCGAGTATGCCCGGGCGCGCGACAAGTCCGACAAGAGCCTCGACGCCTACAAGTTCTACGTGAACGCCCTCTACGTCGCCATGACGCGGGCGGTGAAGTCGCTCGTGGTCATCGAGGCCGACCTCGGCCATCCGCTCCTCGCGCTGCTGGCCGTCGACCAGGCCAGCACGAACGTGGAGCTGGCCGCCGAGGAGTCGTCGCGGGAGGAGTGGCAGCGGGAGGCGCGGCGGCTCGAGCTGCAGGGCAAGGCCGAGCAGGCGGAGCGGATCCGGCGCGACATCCTGGAGGTCCAGTCGGTGCCCTGGGGCGTCGCCGACGGCGCCGCCCTGGCCGCGCTCCAGGCGAAGGCGCTGGGCCCCGGGCCGATCGACCGGGCCGCGCAGCAGCTCCTCTTCGAGTTCGCGGTCACCTACGACGTCGCGGCCCTGCTGCCGCGGCTGGTAGCCACCGGGTTCCGTCACGCGCGGAAGCCGGAGTCGGGGCGTGCCTACATCGAGGAGACCCACTACGCCGAGTACCGGACACGGCGTTCCAGGCGGCTCCAGGATCAGCTCCGGGCCCACGGCCTCGACTTCCGCAACCCTCTCAACGAGACCCCGCTCATGGTGGCGGCCCGGCTCGGCCGGCACGACCTGGTGGGCGAGCTGCTGTCCCAGGGCGCCGACGCTGAGGCCACCGACACGGCCGGCCGCACCGCCCTGAGGGTGGCGCTGGCCTCCTGGCTCGATGAGCGGGTCAAGCCGGCCGCCTTCCAGCAGGTGTGGGAGCAGCTCGCCACCGCGCCGCTCAAGGTGAAGCTCGGGGAACGGATGGTGAAGCTCGACCCGACCACCGCCGAGTGGTTCCTCGTGCAGCTCTGCCTCGTGCAGATCCGGCGTCTGGTGGGTGGCGGAGACATCCAGGGCGCGCTGCCGCTCATCGACGCCCCCAGCCTGGCCCGGCTGGTGGCGGATCTCCCGCCCGGCACCCTGGCCGCTTACCGGCGCCGGCGGGAGTACCTGTCCTCCGTGCTCTCCAAGAACGAGGTCGGGTCGACCAACTCGTACGGCCGCCGTCTCTTCCAGCGGGTGCGGCGCGGCGCCTACGCGCTCTGCCCGGCCCTCGAGGTCGAGGTGAAGGGGGCGTGGGTTCCGGTCGGCGATCTCATGGGGCTGCCCGCCCTCTTCGAGGCCATCGGCCCGGAGGCGGCGCCCGTCGCGCGCTGGATGGCGGAGGCTCGCGCCGCCGGCGTGCCCCCGGCCGCGTCCGTGAAGGGCTCACCCCTCCCGCTCGCCGGGTGAGACGCAGGTCCCTCTCCGACGCGGTCGAACTGCGGAAGGCCTGCAAACACGGCGTTTCCGCGACCGGCGTGCGCGCGAAACGCTGGCCCACCCTCAACCAGCCGATCTGGATCCTCGTGCTTGAAGTTCGTCGTTCACTCCGCGCGCGGTTCCTCTACCGTGTCGCTCCGAGTACGACCTGCCGACGAACAGAATCCAGCCTCATCGAGATGTTGTTCGCCGTGACGACGAACCGAGATGCCCTGCGTGTCGACGGGAGACACCTCGCTCCGGCCGAGCACGCGTCCGTTCACGGCGCCCGTCAGCGCGTGCTAGCCGTCACACGACGCGATACACTCGATTTCTACCCGCGCCCCCAACGCGAGACCGCTCGTGCCAAACGCGCTCCGGGCTGGCAGGTGGGTCGGGAAGAACTTCACGTACTCCAAGTTCATTGCGCCCCACTCTTTCATGTCCGCGAGCATGACGGTGACCTTGACGACTCGGTCGAGCGACGAGCCATGGCGCTCCAGGACGGCGCGGATGTTCTCCATCGTCTGCCGCGTCTCCGGACCGATGCCGCCGTGGACGAGCTTGCCATCGTCACCGAGCCCGACCTGGCCAGCGAGGTAGAGGAGGTTTCCGACCTGCACGGCTTCGGAGAAGGGGAGCCCCTTCATCGTCGTGCACGGATGGTAAATGGCGTACGTGAAGCCGGACACGGGAGTCCTCCTTCGGAACCACAGCGAGACGCGCAAGCGATCCTAGGGAGTCTATCCATCGCGGATACTAATTCCGTCGGCCGTCGGTAGATCGACGACCGATCTCGTTTGTGATCGAACACTGAGGACGGACCTGACGGACGCAGGTCGTGCCCCGGACGTCTCGGCCATGAGGCTCGCCTCCGGCACACGCCGGACTCGGCGGCTTGCGAGGTACACCCCGGAGAGCGCGATCCCCGTGCCAAGGAGTTCCGTCGTCCCGAACCGCTCGCCGAGGACCAGCGCCCCCAGCGCGGTGGCGATGGGCGGCGACACGTAGAGCCACGAGGAGGCGAACACCGAGCCGGCGTCGCGCACGACGACGAGGCTCAGCGAGTGCCCCAGGATCGACCCGGCGATCGTCAGGTACGCCAGGGCCAACCACGCGGGAGCTGTCGGCGGCCAGACGGGGTGCTCCAGGACCGGCGCCGCGGCGAGGAGCGCGAGGCCGCCGAGCAGGCTCTGGAGTGCGCTCACGATCATGGGGTCGTCGTCGGGGCCGAAGAGCCGGTCATACAGGACAAGCCCGGCCGCGTACGCCACCACGCTCACGAGCGCCAGGCCCAGGCCCGCGGGCTCCACCTGCCCCCCCTGCGCTGCGGCCGCGAGCAGCACCCCTCCCGTCACGCCCAGGCCCAGCCCCAGCCACGCGATCCTCGGAAGCCTCGAGCCCAGCAGGGCGCGCGCCAGGAGGGCAGTCACCACGGGACCGAGCGCCTCGAGCCGCGACATGAGCCCCGAGTCGATCCGGCCCTCGGCCCAGTACATGGCACCGAAGGTGATGGTTGTGAGCGGGAGGCTCACCGCGAAGGCCCTGGGCGACAGGCGCTTCACGTCCCTCCACGCGGCCCGCCGCCGGAGCAGCAGGACGCCGAGCAGCAGCGCCCCCGCGACGCTGAAGCGGAGCCCCGCGAACAAGAACGGCGAGGCCCCGTCTCGGACACCGATTCGGATGGCCAGGAATGTGGTCGCGAAGACGGCACACATCACGGCGAACGCCGCCCAGGGCTTACGGCTCACGGGATCGCTCATGGGTCACAAGGTGAGCGAACGCGGCCGATGGAACCAGCATCAGATTGACGTCCTGGGATCGGCACAGAATACTGGCGTCGTGACCAAGGCGGCCGAGCTCGCGACGGAGCTGCGCTCGATGATCCTGGCCGGACGCTACCGGCCCGGAGACCCGCTCCCGTCCGTCCGCGCGCTCGCGAGCGAGTGGAGCCTGAGCATCATCACCGTCCGGAGCGCGCTCTACCTGCTGGAGCGGGAAGGCCTCGTCCGGATCTCTCCACGCAGCGCCACCCGGGTCCGCAGCCGGCGACTTCGTGAGCCGCCGACGCTCTCCGCCGCGATAGAGGCGGTGGACCCGACGGACCCGCGGCTGCACATCGCCGAGCAGTACCGGCGGCTGGCCTCGCGCGGGCCGGGGCTCGCCGTCGCGCTCCCGGGTGCCGATCTCCGGCCGACCGGCGCGATCCGGCGCGCCCTCGCGCGGTGGCGCCCCCACCTCGTGGAGCCGGGCTCCGATCTCGGCCTCGAGGCGCTCCGGTCGGCCCTGGTCCGCCGCTACTGGAGCGTCAACGGCCCCACCGAGCCAGAGCACCTCCTCGTCACCAGCGGGACGACCGAGTCGCTGTTCCTGCTGTTCTGCGCGTTTCTGAAGCCCGGCGACGCCGTGGCCATCGAGTCCCCGACCTACTTCGACTACTTCGCGCCACTCGCCGCCGCGGGCGCCGTCGTGGTGAGCGTGCCGTGCCAGCCCCGGACCGGCCTCGACGTCGGGGCTTTGGAACGAGCGGTGGAGGCGCGCCGCATCGAAATGGTGATCTGCCAGCCCAACGTGCACAACCCGCTGGGAACGATCTTGCCAGACGACGAGAAGCGGCGGCTCGTCGAGCTGTCCAGGAGGGCCGGCTTCCTGCTCGTCCAGGACGACACCTTCGGCGACCTGGCCTACGCCCAGCGGCGGCCCGCCAACCTGAGCACATGGGGCGACGCGCCCGGCGTGTTCGTCCTCGGGTCGGCGTCGAAGTGGCTCGACCCGGGGCTGCGGGTGGGATGGATCCGATCGCCGCTCCACGTCGAGCGGCTGGGGGCGATCAAGCGTCGCGCCTCGGGGCCGACGGGCCTGCACGCCCAGGCCGCCGTGGCGGAGGTCCTGGAGTCGCCTTCGCTGAGCAGGAAGCTCGCCGCGCTCCGGAACGGGCTCCAGGCGCGGGTGGCCGAGTACATCGAGCTCCTCTCACGCACGTTGCCGGAGGGCTGCTCGCTCGTGCGCCCGGAGGGCGGCTGCCTCCTGTGGCTGCAGCTCCCCGAGGGCACCGACGCCTCGCGGCTGTTCCGCCTGGCGGTGGCCCAGGGGACGGTCGTGGCGCCCGGCGAGATCTTCTCGACCGAACCCGCTGCCCGGCGCTGCGTCCGGATCAACGCCGGCAATCCATTGACGCCGGAGCGCCGCTCCGCGCTGAAGGGATTGGCGGAGCTGGCGCGGGTTCGCCGGCCCTGATGGGCCATCGTCCAGGAGAGCTCCGCCGGAGCGCCGCGCTGCTCAGGGCGCGCGCCGATAGGGTGCGACGAGCGCCGCGCCGGCCTTCACCAGGGACTGCAGCTCGGATACGGGCCGGCCGCACCTTGCGCGCAGCGAAAGCGAGTGCAGGAGAGCCCCGAGCGCCGCGGCCAGCCCGGGCAGCTCCGCGTCCGCGCGGAGCTCGCCACGTTCGCTCGCGTCCCGCAGCGCGCGGAGGATCTCGCCGTCGATTGCCTCTACGACCGCCGCGGCTACCGAGCGCGGCGCCTCGCAGGCCGACTCTGCGGCGGCCGTGGAGCTTCCTGGGCCGCGCCGCCGGTCGGGCGCGGTACGTCATCGGCGTGTGCTCTGGGAGCGTCCTCCTGGGCGCGGCTGGCCTGCTGCGCGGCGTGCGCGCCACCAGCAACTCGAACGCGTTTCCGATGCTCTCCGAGTTCGGGGCCATCCCGGTCGCGAACGGCGGCGTGGTGGTGGACGGCAAGTTCCATACCGCCGGTCCGGGCACAGGCTCGTTCGAGGCCGCGCTTCTCGTGCTCGCCGCACTCCGCAGCGAGGACGTGGCTCGCCTCGTCGAGCTGGTCCTCGAGTACGATCCGCACCCGCCGTTCCACACGGGCACGCCGGAGTCGGCCGGGCCGCAGCTGGCCGGCATCTCGCGCGAGTTTACCCGCGAGCTCAACGCGAGCTACCGCGAGGCCGCTCTGGCCAGCTTTCGGCGCGCGGCCGCGACGCGCTGACGCGCGCCCGGGGCGGCCTATCATGCGCTCTCCGATCTCGGCCTCGGCGACGAGAAGCTCGGGGATCCTGCGGGTCGCGATGACGAGCGCCTCGACGGGCTTCGTCGCGCGCGCATCCACGAGAGCGGGACGGCCGGCCAGCTGGGCGAGCTCGCCGATGAAGGAACCGGTCGAATGCGTGACGATGGGTTGCTCCGGATCGACGATGCTGCGCTGCGTGACGGCGACCTCTCCGCTCAGGATCACCACGACGCCTGGGGCAACCTCACCCGCGGTCACCAGAGCCGCGCCGGCGCCGTACGACCGCGTCTCGCCGAAGCGGAGTAGCCGATCGATGTCCGCCGCATCGAGCGTCGGGAACATCTGGTCGTAGCGGGTCTCGATGATCGGTCGTGAGGGCAAGGCCACCCTGACCTCACTGCCGAACGTCGCCGGGCGGGTGGTAGTGCCGAGGTGGTGACTCAACGCTGAACGTCGGCATAGACTCGATCATCTCCTCATCCACGTAGCACCACGACCAGTCCTCTCCCGGCTCGAACGATTTGATGACCGGGTGCTTCGTCGCGTGGAAGTGGCTGGTGGCGTGACGGTTGGGCGAGTCGTCACAGCAACCGACGTGACCGCACGCGAGGCAGAGCCGCAGGTGGACCCAGGAGTCCCCATTCTCCAAGCACTCCTTGCAGCCATGTGAGCTCGGCGTCACGGGCTCGCGGTCACGCGCGGCCGACTTCCTGAGATGGCTGCACATCGTGGTTCTCCAAGCTGGGTCGTGATTTGCACGCAACAGCCCCAAGAATCAAAGCTGAACGGGGGCGCACGCTCGCGTGGCGAGCGAGCGGACTAGCGCGCCCGATCGGGGCGCCTGATCGACGATGCGTCACGAGGGAGGGCGATGCTCCGTGTCTCTCCATCACATCAAGCTGGGGGTCATTACCGGATCTGCTGCATCGCGCCCATCCAGTTCTCGACGTGGTATGCAGATGCGAGCTTGTCGCCTCTCACCGTAAACACGTCCAAGGCCATCGTTTTGAAGCTCCGGCCGGTAGGGCGAGCATCGAAGACTTCGCCCACCGGGGTTCCCGTCGCCTCCCCGCGCACGACGATGCGATCGCCGGACGTCCAGATATCCTTGATGGTCCAGCTCAGGTCGGGAATGCTCGCGCCGAGCTGTTTGAAGACGTCAGCGAGCTGATCGCGCGTGAGCCATTCTTCATTCGTCGAATAGGACTTGTAGTCCGGATGGCAGGCTTGCGCGAGGAGGGCGGCGACGTCCTTCCTTTGAGGCTGGTTCAGCGCGTCATAGACCGGCCCGACGATTCCTTTCGCCGCCTCCACCGTCAACTGTGATTGTGCTGCTGTCGCGCTTGCGGCCGGGAAGCGGTCTCCAAACATCGGCAGCCCGCTCTTCGATTCCTCCCGAGTCGCTTCGTCTTGCAGCACATCCCAGTGCTCTGCAAGAACGCCGTTCGCGACTCTTACGATGTCCGCAGCGATCCAGGCGCGCGGCCTCCCGTCACCGGTGAAGCGGCCGTGAAGCAAGACATATTCGCCGTCGGCGACGGCCACGGCGTTCTCGTACCGCAACTCGGCCGGTGCCGCCCTTACGAGACTGAAGAGTCCATCCCTTCCCGGAGCGATATGGGCGCTGTGCTGGATGTAGTTGGTTGACCAGAATCGCGCGGCGGCCTCGTAATCTCGCTTGTTGAAGAGGGTGTCGAAAGCCTTGAGCACCAGGGCTCTGTT
>DASPZP010000148.1:0-4095 GCA_035636195.1 Anaeromyxobacteraceae bacterium | reverse complement strand
GCGAGGGTGCTCTTGCCGGAGCCGTTCGGCCCCATGATGGCGTGCACCTCGCCGGCCCGGACCTCGAGGTCGAGGCCGTGCAGGATCTCCTTCTCCCCCACCTTCGCGTGCAGCCCCTGGATGCTCAACATCGTCTTCATCCCACAGATCCTTCCAGGCTCATCCCGAGCAGCTTCTGCGCCTCGACCGCGAACTCCATGGGCAGCTCCTTCAGCACCTGCTTCGCGAAGCCGTTCACGATCATGGAGACCGCGTCCTCCTCCGAGATGCCGCGCTGCCGGCAGTAGAAGAGCTGGTCCTCGCCGATCTTGGAGGTGGTGGCCTCGTGCTCCACCTGGGCGGTCGGGTTCTTCACCTCGAGGTACGGGAAGGTGTGGGCGCCGCAGCGGTCGCCGATGAGGAGCGAGTCGCACTGCGAGTAGTTGCGGGCGCCCTGGGCGCCCTTCAGCACCTTCACCATCCCCCGGTAGGTGTTCTGCCCGTGGCCGGCGCTGATGCCCTTCGAGATGATGGTCGAGCGGGTGCGCTTTCCGATGTGGATCATCTTCGTGCCGGTGTCGGCCTGCTGCCGGTGGTGCGTGAGCGCCACCGAGTAGAACTCGCCCACGCTGTCGTCGCCCTGCAGGATGCACGACGGGTACTTCCAGGTGATGGCGGAGCCGGTCTCGACCTGCGTCCAGCTCACCTTGGCGCGCTCCATCGCCTTGGCGCGCTTGGTGACGAAGTTGTAGATGCCGCCCTTCCCCTCGTGGTCGCCGGGGTACCAGTTCTGCACCGTCGAGTACTTGATCTCGGCGCCCGGCAGCGCAACGAGCTCCACCACCGCCGCGTGGAGCTGGTTCTCGTCGCGGACCGGCGCGGTGCAGCCTTCCAGGTACGAGACGTAGGAGCCCTCGTCGGCCACGATGAGCGTCCGCTCGAACTGGCCGGTGTCGGAGGCGTTGATGCGGAAGTAGGTCGAGAGCTCCATCGGGCAGCGCACGCCCTTCGGGATGTAGGCGAAGCTGCCGTCGGAGAAGACGGCCGAGTTGAGCGAGGCGAAGAAGTTGTCGGTCTGCGGCACCACCGACCCGAGGTACTTCCGGACGAGCTCCGGGTGCTCCTTCACCGCCTCGGAGAAGGAGCAGAAGATGACGCCCTTCTCGGCCAGCTTCCCCTTGAAGGTGGTCGCCACCGAGACCGAGTCGAAGACGGCGTCGACGGCCACGTTGGCGAGGCGCGCCTGCTCGGCGAGCGGGATGCCCAACTTCTCGAAGGCCGCCCTCAGCTCCGGGTCGACCTCGTCGAGCGAGCCGAGCTTCTTCTTCGGCTTGGGGGCCGAGTAGTAGACGATGTCCTGGTAGTCGATCTTCGGATAGTGAACGTTGTGCCAGGTGGGCTCCACCATGGCGAGCCAGCGGCGGTAGGACTCGAGCCGCCACTGGAGCATCCACTCCGGCTCGCCCTTCTTCTGCGAGATGAGCCGGATGACGTCCTCGGACAGGCCCTTCGGGACCTGGTCGGTCTCGACGTCCGTGACGAAGCCGTACTTGTACTTTCCCTCGGTGAGCTCGCGGAGGGCGGCTTCCTGGGTGCTCATGGGGTCACCTCCTTCATGTCTTGCGCGACGTCGGGCCGGCTGGCCCCGAGCGCCTGCAGGTCGGGCGGATACCCAACGGTGGAGCCGGCGTGGGGTCCCCCGCCGAGCCGCACCAGGCGCGGGCCGAGCGCGGAGAGCGGCATCCGCTGCAGGGTGCGCTGGATGGCGCGGCTGATGGGGCCCCAGTGGTCCTTGGCGAGGCAGGTCGGCTGGAGCGAGCAGGCCCCGTCGTGCGCGCTGCACTCGGTCAAGGCGACCGGCCCTTCGAGCGCTTCGATGACCGCCGCGACCGAGATGAGCTCGGCCGGTCGCGCCAGGGAATACCCGCCGTGGCGTCCGCGCTGCGAGGCCACGATGCCGGCTTTCGACAGTTCCTTCAGGATCTTGGATACTGTGGGGAGCGGCACCCGCGAACACCGCGCGAGCTCCTGCGCGGTGCGCACGGCGGGGTTGCCGCCCTGCGCCATATGCGTCAGGAGCACCAATCCGTAGTCCGTGAGCCTGCTCATTCGCAGCATGCGGCCCCACGCCGAAGCGCTATCTAGACCAGCCCGGTACGATTACTACCTAGTTGTAACGCGTCTCGCGCCGGATGCATTCGGAAATTCAGACGCCGTCAGCAGGAGCCGCGCAGGAGGGGCCCGTCGAACGCCTGCCCGCCCACTTCCAGATATAGGTGGTCCCCCACGATGGTGAGGCTGAGCCGGGTGCGCCGCTCGTCGGCGCGGGCCAGCTCGGCGAGGAGCGCCGGCTCGACCGCGGCCAGCTCGACCCGTGAGAGCCGCGCCAGCCCCGCGTCTCGGGCACCGGCCAGGAACGCTTGCAGGGATCGCGGAGAGTCGAACAGCACGGCCACGCGCGCGCGGCCGGCGCGATCGACCTCGCGCTGGAGGCGAGCCGGCTCGGGCCGTCCCACCCGCACCCACAACGTCTTTTGCCCGGTCAGATCCTCCGCGTAGAGGTCGGGGGCGTCGGGATCGGAGATCCCGGGGCCGAACGCGAGCCGCTCCTCGTAGAGCCAGCAGTACGCGAGCACGCGGAGCCACATCCGCTCCAGGGTCTCCGACGGATGACGCGCGGCCCGGACGGAGAGCCTCGTCTGGACATCGCGATCGACGTGGCTCAACGCGATGTCGAAGTCGTAAAGTGTGGCGGTGAGCGCCATCCGCGTCCTCCTCGTCGGGGCCCTCCTTATCGCAGGTCGGGCTCCTGCGCGCGCGGACGACGTCACCAGGGAAGAGACCTGGCCGAGCGATGTCGGGCTGCAGGTCGGGGTCGACGTCCCCGCCGGCGCGGTGCTGGCGGTCACCCTCCGGCCTGGCCTGCCCTGGGCGCGGCTCCACGGCGGGCTCACCTGGAACTACTTCGCCTTCGGACTTCAGGGCGGGGCGACGGTCGCGCTCGTGCGCGCCGGCGTCACCCCCACCGCCACGCTGGAGGGAGGCGCCGTCTTCGACGCCGACCTGCGCTCGCCGTTCTCCGGGCTCTCGATCCCCACGGCGCTCCGGCCCTCGCTCTCGAGCGCCGGGTACTCCTACGTCTCGGGTCTCATCGGGCTCGAGCTCGGCAACCCGGCCGGCCACGCCTTCTTCCTGCGCGCCGGCCTGACGCGAGTCTGGAGCACGCTCGCGGGCGTCGACTCGGCCACCCTCACCACGACGCCGCTCCACCTCGCCGCCTGGGCGCCCGCCGTCAGCGCCGGCGTCGCGCTCCGCTTCTGGTGATCCCGCCCATGCCCACCGCGCTCGCCGCCGCCCTCCTCGGACTCGCCGCCTGCAGCGCCGACCTCCAGATCGACCGCGTGTGCGCCACCACCTCGAGCGGCTACCCCATCCCCGCCGCTCCCGGCCCGGCGCCGGTCACGGCGGTCACCTTGCCGGCGGAGCGGCTCACCTTCGCGTTCGGCGACGCCGTCCCGGACCCCTCCCGCAGCGGCGTCCACGACGTGCAGGTCCTCGCCCGCTCGCTCGACCTCAGCTCCACGCTGAGCACCGACTTCGTCACGAGCGTGACCGTGGCGGTGGTGCCGCCGGCGGGCAGCGCGCTCCCGCAGAAGACGGTCGGCACCTACCAGCGCCCGGCGAGCGGAGCCGGCAAGAACCTCAGCGTGCCCGCAGACGGCACGGACCTCTTCCCGTATCTGGAGGCGGGGCGGCTCACGCTGGAGGTGTCGGGAGAGGCCGATCCCTCGCGGCTGCCGCCGAGCGCCTCGTCCTTGCAGGCGGCCGCCTGCGCCGAGGTGAAGGGATCGGTGAACTACTTCAAGGCGGCGGGGCTCTGACGGCCGGCGGGGGATGAACCCCCGCCCTACATCAGAGCCTTCGTAGGGCGGATGAACCCCCGCCCTACATCAGAGCCTTCGTAGGGCGGGGGCTTGTCCCCCGCCGCTCACGTTCTCACCGCGCCCGCAGCAAGGGCAAGAACGCGCATGCATACTGCGCCGCCTTCTTCCGCCCCACGCCCTTCACCGCCGCGAGCGCGTCCTCGTCCCCCGGCCGCGATTCCGCCAGCGCGCG
>DASPZP010000147.1:0-2425 GCA_035636195.1 Anaeromyxobacteraceae bacterium | reverse complement strand
CGACGACGCGGCATCACTCCGGCGGCGGTGCGCCGGCGCGTCGTGAGGCACGGGTACCGTGGGCGTGGAGATTAGCGTGACGCGAGCACTGCTGGAGCCTGGAACCAGGCGCCCGTAGCTCCGGCCGATACGCCGCGGAACGCGGAAGCTACCCTGCACCAGATGCTTCCAACGTTCCCCGTTTGCGCGACCCTCACTGGTGAAAGTGCTCCCACTCCTCCGGACTGGGTTGTTCCTGCTCGCTCAGTGCATCTCGGGCGTCGGAACCTGTCAACGTGAATGAGACAAGGCGCTGCTGAGATTACTGGGGCGTCTCCTCTATAGGTGAAGGCTGCTTCGGCTTGTTGATCCACACCGCGGTCGGCACGACGCCGGCCGAGGGCTTCCCGCCTGGAAAGCGCTCGGGGCGGGCGGTGAAGGCGGCGGCGAGGACGACGTCGCGGGCCGCCAGGCGGTCGCCGCCGAGGCCATGGTGGACGTCGCGGGGCGTGAGGAGCCCGAGGCCGCCGTGGCGGTGCTCGTCGTTGTACCAGCCGAAGAAGTCGCGGCAGTGGGCGCGGCCGTGCTCGATGGCGCCGAAGCGTTCGGGGAAGTCAGGCCGGTACTTCATGGTCTTGAACTGCGACTCGGAGAACGGGTTGTCGTTCGACACGTGGGGACGCGAGTGACTCTTGGTGACGCCCAAGTCGGAGAGCAGGAGCGCAACCGGCTTGGAGGTCATCGAGGAGCCGCGGTCGGCATGGATGGTGAGCTGGCCGGGCGTGACGCCCTGGCGCTCGCAGGTCTCGCGGATGAGCCGCTCCGCGAGCGCCGCCGACTCCCGGTGGGCCAGCATCCAGCCGACTGCGTACCGGCTGTACACGTCGAGAATCACGTACAGGTAGAAGTAGGTCCACTTCTGCGGGCCGAGCAGCTTGGTGATATCCCAGCTCCAGAGCTGGTTCGGTGCGGTGGCGAGCAACTCGGGCGCCTTGTAGGCCGGGTGGCGCAGCTGGTCGCGGCGCTCGCGGACCTCGGCGTTCTCAGCGAGGACGCGGTACATCGTGCGTTCCGAGCAGAGGTAGCGCCCCTCGTCGAGCAGCGTCGCGTGGACCTCGGCCGGCGCGAGGTCGGCGAAGCGCTGCTCGTTCAGCACGTCGAGCACGCCTCGCCGTTCGTCGGCGCCCAGGGCGCGGTGGGACGTCCTCGTCGCCCGCGGCGGCTGCGGCTTGAGGCGGCGGTAGTAGGTGGCCTTGGCGAGCCCCACGGCCTCACAGGCCGCCGCGAAGCCGAGGCTCGGGCCGAGTTCGGCGACGGCCTGCATCACGGCTCCTCGTCGGGCGTCGGGAGCTGGATCCCCAGCAGCTCCGACACTTTTTTTTGGAGCGCAACGAGACCTTCGGCGCGTTCTGCCCGCCGCTGCAGGCGCACGTTGTCGCGTTCGAGCTCGGCGACCTTGCGCTCGAGCGGATGCACGACCTTCGCTGCCGGGCCCCGCTTCCTGGGCGCGAGCCCAGCCAACGCCCCGCTGTCGCGAGCGCGCCTCCACTCCACGAGGTTCGACGAGTACAGGCCCTCGCGGCGAAGCAGGGCGCCGATCTCGCCCGGCTTCGTGCAAGCCTCGACCTCGGCCAGGACCTTGCGCTTGTACTCGGCTGTGAACCGCCGCCTGCGCGCCTTCGCGGACACTTCGGTCTCCTGCCCATCCAACCCGATCTCTGCGCTGCTCACGGTGAAATCCAAGCTCGCCCTTCTACACTAAACTCCAGGGGGGTGACTGTCTCACGCATGTTGGCAGAGAGGGCAGTACGACAGCTTCGGTGAGGGCAAGGAACAGCGAACTCTTCAGCAACTAGATGGCGTTGAGATGGAAACGTATGGGGTATTCATGGCGGCGCGTGAGTGTCGCGAGCCGCGACCCCGAGCGGTGTCAGTGAAATCGATTTGTGACTTCGGCGACGCCGCGAAGGGGGACGAGTATCAAAGGTATGCTGCGTACACGAGCGCCCACTTTATATATGAATTCGCTCTTGAGCATCTTGCTGGAGATTAGGCCAAGTAGACGCCTCCGCGGTGACGGACAGGCTGGGAGTGGGTCGCGGCCCATCCTGTCGCAAGTCGGCCCGAGGCCATCGCTGACCCGCGAAGGTGTCTCCGTGAGCGCAGCCTGGGCTCATGAGGATGTGGATCGTTATGGCCGCCGCAAACGCTAGTACGGTCGGATGCGTGCGATGCGTCGAGTCCAGGGGGGCCTGGGCGGTCGGTTACGCGAGAACCGCCGCGAGATCCTCTGGACGAAAGCGTATCAAGTATCCGAGGCGGACATGCGGCAGTCTTCGGTGCTCGACCATCGCGTACGCGGTCGCGCGGCAGACGCCGAGCAGGGGCTGCGAGGAAGTGAGGAGCGGAAGCGTGAGGAGCTCCACCGCGCGTCCGAATTACACAT
>DASPZP010000146.1:0-8768 GCA_035636195.1 Anaeromyxobacteraceae bacterium | reverse complement strand
TCGGGGTCGGGGTCGCGGTCGGGGAGGTCGGCCTCCCGCTTCCCCGACGGGGGAGAGGGCTGGGGTGAGGGGGCGCGGCCTGAGGGGGTCGCGGCCGGGGCTGCGGCGACGTGCCTCGCGGCCGATTCCGCCTTACCGTCCCGCCATGCCGACGAAGCTGTACCTGGAGGACCCCTATCTCCGCGAGTTCGAGGCGGAGGTGATCGCCTCCGCCGACGGATGGTGCACTCTGTCGCAGACGGCGTTTTACCCCGGGGGCGGAGGCCAGCCGGCCGATCGCGGCCAGCTCCTCTCCGACGGCGTGGCGGACCCCGTGGCCGGAGTGCGGGAGGACGACCGAGGCCAGGTCTGGCACCGGACGGTGCGTCCCCTCGCGCCCGGCGCCCCCGTCGTCGGCCAGCTGGACTGGCCCTATCGCCACGCGCTCATGCGCCACCACGCCCTCATGCACGTGGTGAACACCGTCGCGCGGGATCGTTTCGGCGGCGTCATCACCGGCGTGCAGCTCGGCGCGGAGAAGTCCCGCATCGACCTGAAGCTGGCCGGCTTCTCGCGCGAGGCGGTCCCGGAGCTGCAGCAGCGCGTGAACGAGGTGCTGGCGCGCGACCTGCCCGTCACCTCGACCACCATCCCGGAGGAGGAGTTCCACCGCCGCCCCGAGCTGGTGCGGACGCTCGACGTGAAGCCTCCCGTCGTCGCGGGGCGGGTGCGGGTCGTCGAGATCGTCGGCTTCGACGCGCAGGCGTGCGGCGGCACGCACGTCCACCGGACCGGCGAGATCGGCGGCGCGCGCATCGTCAAGTTCGACAACAAGGGAAAGGACAACAAGCGATTCTACTGGGAGCTGACGCCGCCGCCGGATTGATCGCGAGCGGGCCGGGCTATTCGACGTCGTTCAGCTTGCGCCGCGTCTGCGCCCGCTTCGGCTCGCGCGCTGCCTGGCAGGCGGTGCAGAGGAGCGCATAGGGCATGAGCGCGAGGCGCTTCGGGGCGATGGGCTCCTCGCACTGCTCGCACAGGCCGTAGTCGTCGGGCTCGGTGGCGAGCTTGCGCAGCGCCCGGTCGATCCGGGCGAGCAGGTCGGCTTGCCCCTTGTTCCGCTGCGAGGCGAGCACCTGCATCATCTCGGAGAGCGCCTGCGCGTCCTCGTCGGCGACCCCGGTGCTCACCGGGTCCCGGCGGTTGGGCTCGATCTTGGCCGGGCCGGTGCGGACGAGCTGCTCGCGGGCCTGCCGGAGCGACCTCTCGTAAGCGGCGCGCTGCTTCGCGTTCATGGGCCGAGCCTAGCGGAGGCCCGGGCGCTGGACCAGTCGATCGGGCGCGGCTGGCTCCGCTCGCCCCGAGGCGAAGATCGCCGGCACGTCGACCCACAGGCCCCTATCGCCGGCCACGGCCGACAGCTCGGCCACGTGCTCCGCCCGGAGCCGTTCGCGCTCCTCGGCGCGCAGGGCGACGAGCGGCGCACCCTCCGCGCCGGCGGCGATCTCGTCCCAGCGCTCCCGGGGCGTCGCGTGATACCCGAGCTGCTCCTCGCGCACCTCGACCTGCGCGAAGCCCCCCAGCCGCAGGAGCTCCTCGCAGCGCGCAGGCTGGCCGAGCCGCTGCACGGGCGGGAAGGGCGCCTCGCCGCCGTGTCGCCGGAGGCAGGCCGCCCAGAGGGACTTCCCCGGCTCCAGGAAGGCCGGGCCGTAGCTGGAGAAGACTGCCCGGCCGCGCGGGGCCAGCACGCGGCGCCACTCGCGCACGGCGCCGATCATGTCGGGGACGAAGAAGAGCGACGAGGCGCACAGCACGAGGTCGAACGAGCCGTCGGCGAACTCGAGCCGCTCCGCGTCGCCCACCTGGTAAGTCACGGCGAGCCCGGTGGCAGCCGCCTTGTGCCGCGCTCGATCCAGCATGGCCGGCGAGAGGTCGATGCCGGTGACCGAGCCGCCGGCGCCCACGCGCGCCGCGGCAGCCTGCGCCACGAAACCCGTTCCGGTCGCGACGTCGAGCACCCGCGCGCCCGGCGGGACCGCGGCGAGCTCGACCAGGCGCTCGGCGCTGCGGCGCACGAAGCGGAGCGCGTCGTACGACGGCGCCATCGCGTCGAAGCTGGCCGCGACGCGGCGCTTGCGGTCGGTGGGGTTCGGGCCTTCGGACATGCGTGCGCTCCCGGGCCGTGCTATCGCCTCGCACGTGACCTGCGGTGACCCTAGCGATTTCCGCCTCCGGGGACCAGACCGCTGCTCGGAAGTAGGGCGGGGGTTCATCCCCCGCCGCACGCGGTAAGCGAGGAGCCTCCATGCGCCAGCCATCGCTCGTCGCGTGGACCGCGCTCCGCGACCTCGGTGCCGTCGCCGCGCTCCTGGGCCGCGACCGCACCGAGCTGGAGGCGCAGCTTTCCATGCTGCCCGACGGCCTCGAGGGCGTGGCGCTCGTGAGCGGGGAGGAGCCCTGCGCGGTGGGCGTGTACGTGCGCTCCAACCTGCCCGCGACCGGACGGTGCTCGCTCACCTGGTTGAGCTCGCGCGACCCCGCCGACGCGCTCGAGCTCGTCAGGCGAATGGAGGAGCGCGCGCGCGCGGAGGGAGCCCGGACCCTCGAGGTGGCGGAGCGGCGCGTGAACGACCTCGCGCCGCTCATCGGTGCCGCCGGCTATGCTCGCGTGAACGCGATGCTCCACATGCGCCGGACGCGGCGGCGCGGCCTGCCGTCGTTACCGGAAGGCATCGCGGAGCGAACGCTCTCCGAGGCGGGCATGGACGCGTGGGTGCACGCCGAGCACGAGGCGTTCCGCGGCGTCGCCTTCACCGTGCTGCTCACGCGCGAGGACGCCGAGCGGCAACGGGCGGCGCCCGGGTTCGACGAGCCGCTCCTACGGATCCTGGTCGACGCGGATGGCCCGTTGGGCATGCTACGCGGGCTCATGTCCCCTGACGGCACGGGCGAGGTCGAGTCGATCGGCCTCGACGCGAGGGCGCGCCGCCGCGGCCTCGGCCGCTGGCTGCTCCGCCGCTGCGAGGAGCTCCTCGACGCGCGCGGCGCGCGCGAGGTCGTGCTGCGGGTGGCGGAGTCGAACGCGGTCGCGGTCGGGCTGTACCGGCGGGAAGGTTACGAGGAGGTCCGGCGCGACGTGGCGTGGGAGCGGGGGCTGTGAGGGGGCGGTCGCCGCTGCGAGGCCGCGTCGCTCGCCTGGCCGGTCGAGCGCCGCTCACCCCTTCACGACGCCGACCGGCCTGAGCCGGATGACCTTTCGCGCGATGCCGGCGCGCTGGACGACGTCCACCACGCGGTCAACGTCCTTGTAGGCGATGGGCGCCTCCTCGGCGAGCTCCTGGTTCGTGGGGCAGCGCACCACGATGCCGCGGGACTCGAGCTCCTTCCGCAGGACATGACCCTGCACCTGCCGCTTCGCGGCGCCGCGGCTCATCGCCCTCCCTGCTCCGTGGCAGCAGCTCGAGAACGACACGTCACCGCTCTCATCGGTGCCGACGAGGACGTACGACGCCGTGCCCATGCTGCCCGGAATGAGAACAGGCTGGCCGACGCCGCGGTACGCCGTAGGAATCTCGTCGCTGGACGGCCCGAAGGCACGCGTCGCTCCCTTGCGGTGGACGCACAGGAGCTCGTCCCCGTAGCGCTCCTTCTTCGCCGTGTTGTGGGCCACGTCGTAGACGAGCCGGAGGTCGTGCCGTCCCCCGAGGATCCGCTGGAACACCTGGCGCGCCCGGTGAGCGATCACCTGACGGTTGCAGAACGCGAAGTTGGCCGCGGCGCACATCGCCCCGAAGTAGCTCTTTCCCTCGGGTGACGAGAGCGGCGTGCATGCGAGCTGCCGATCTGGCAGGTGGATCCCGTACCGCTCCGCCGCGCGATCCATGATGCGCACGTGATCGGTGCAGACCTGGTGCCCGAGGCCGCGCGATCCGGTGTGGATGAGGATCATCACCTGGCCGGCAAAGAACCCGAGCTGGCGCGCCGCACCGTCGTCGTAGATCGTGTCGACCACCTGCACCTCGAAGAAGTGGTTCCCCCCGCCGAGCGTCCCGAGCTGGTCCTCCCCGCGCGTCTTCGCCCGCTCGGAGATCTGGCTCGCGTCCGCGCCCGGGATCGCACCGCCGGATTCGATGAACTCGAGATCGGCGGGGAGCCCGAGGCCATGCTCCCGGACGAGGTACGGCACGCCTTCGTTCAGGACCCCGTCGAGATCATCGCGGCTCAGCGCCTGACGGCCGTGGCGACCGTAGCCCGCCGGAATGGCGCGGCTCACCTCGTGAACGAGCGCCTCGAGGCGCGGCGCGATCTCCTCGAACCGCGTTTCCGAGGCGAGCAGCCGCACGCCGCAGTTGATGTCGAAGCCGATCCCGCCGGGAGAGATGACGCCGTCCGGGAGGAGCGTGCCCGCGACCCCGCCTACCGGGAACCCGTATCCCTCGTGCATGTCGGGCATGCCCATTGCCGCGCGGACGATTCCCGGCAGCGTCGTCACGTTGAGGAGCTGTCCCACGCTGCGGTCGCGACTGATCTGCGCGACCAGATCCTCGTCCGCGAAGATCCTCGCCGGTACCCGCATGCCGGCTTCCAGGCGGCGCTCCGCCTCCCAGAGGCACGGTCCGATCCGGCGAAGCGTCGGCGTGACCTGGGTCTTGCCCTGCTCCAGCATGACCTGCTGCCTTCTCTCTGGGCCCGGTCACACGTCCAGCACCACGGTCGCGGACCAGATCCCGTCGCGCTCAGCGATGCACAAACCGTGGAACGTCGCGGCCTTCACGAGGTTGCGCGGACGCTCGACATGCGCGCCGCGCACCGTCGCCTCGAGCTGGCGTTCGCTGATTCGCTCGATCTCGAGCGCGGTGAAAGCAACCTTCCGCGCCTCGGCCAGGAACACGAGCTCGTTCAGCCAGTCCACGAGGAGCGCATCGCGGTCGGGGGCCTCCAGCGCGACGCGCTCCTGCCAGTCGGACGTGGAGGCGGGCGTTTGCCCCATCGCCTCCGTGAGCGCCAGGCCCGCTTCCGCGTACAGCGCCACCACGCTCCGCGCTTCGAGCCGGATCGCGAGCTCTCCCGTGTGCTCCGCGATCTCGTGACGAGCGGTCGGACCTGAACCCGTGTAGCTCTGAGCCATGCCCGGTTCGTCAGACGCGATCCCGGACCTCCTTCGCGCCCGCCGTGTGCGCGCAGTGCGCGCAGCAGTAGAACTTGCCGCGCGCCTCGACGCCGTGGCCGATGACGTGGCAGCCGCAGTGCTCGCAGTGTGGCGCGAGCGCCTGGATCGCACACTCGAAGCTGTCGAACACGTGGTGCGCCCCCGCCGCGACCACCTCGAAGGCCTTGTCGTACTCGTTTCCACACACTTCGCAGTTCCTGGTCATCGCTCCTCCTCGCCTGCTGCACGATAAGGTGCGAATGCCTTGTACGAACTGCCGGCGAATCATTCGCGGGCGCGGGCCCCAACGCTCCGATGCCCTTCAGCCGCGCAGCTGAGCCTCAGTGCGCCCGCTTCCCCAGATAGGCCCCCTGCACCTTCGGGTCATCCATGAGCTGCTGGGCGGGGCCGTCGAGGACGAGGTTGCCGACCTCCATCACGTAGCCGCGGTGGGCGAGCTTCAGGGCGGCGCGGGCGTTCTGCTCCACCAGCACCACCGTCACCCCGGTCTGCTGGTTGATCTCGCGGATGGTCTGGAAGATGGCCTTGACGAGCAGCGGGGCGAGGCCGAGCGAGGGCTCGTCGAGGAGGAGCACGCGCGGCTTCGCCATGAGGGCGCGCCCGATGGCGAGCATCTGCTGCTCGCCGCCGGAGAGCGTGCCGGCGAGCTGGTCGAGGCGCTTCTGCAGCACCGGGAAGAGGCCGTAGATCCAGTTGGCGGTCGCCGCGATGTCGGCCTTGTCCGTGCGAGTGAAGGCACCCAGCGCCAGGTTCTCCTTCACCGTCAGCGTCCCGAAGATGCGACGGCCCTCCGGCGCCTGAGAGATGCCGAGCTTCACCCGCTCGTGGGCGGGGATGCCGTGCGCCGGGCGGCCGTCGAAGCGGATCTCGCCGGCCGACGGCTTGAGGAGCCCGCTGATGGAGCGCAGGGTGGTGGACTTCCCGGCGCCGTTCGCGCCCAGGATGGTGACGATCTCGCCCTGATTCACGGTGAGCGAGATGCCGTGCAGCGCCTCCACGTTGCCGTACTTCACCTTGAGCCCGTCGAGCGCGAGGAGCGGGGCGGCCATGGCTAGACCTCCTCCGTGCCGAGGTAGGCCTCGATCACGCGCGGGTCCGCCTGGATCGTGGCCGGCGCGCCCTCGGCGATCTTCTCCCCGTACTCCAGCACCACGATGTGCTCGCAGGCGCGCATGACGAGGCTCATGTCGTGCTCGATGAGCAGGATGGTGATGCCGCGCCGCTGGATCTCGCGGATGAGCTCGACGAGCAGGTCCGTCTCCTGCTCGTTCATCCCTCCCGCCGGCTCGTCGAGGATGAGCAGCTTCGGGTCGGTGGCGAGCGCGCGGGCGATCTCGAGCCGGCGCTGGTTGCCGTAGGAGAGGTTCTTCGCGAGCTCCATCCCCTGCTCGCGCAGGCCGACGAAGGCGAGCTCCGCGATCGCCCGCTCCAGCGCCGCGCGCTCCTCCTTCACCTGGCCGGGCGGGCGGAACATGGCGGCGAAGAGGCCGGCCCGCGTGCGGCAGTGCCGGCCGGCCAGCACGTTCTCGAGCGCGGTGATCTGCTGGAAGAGCCGGATGTTCTGGAACGTCCGGGCGACGCCCAGCATCACGATGCGGTGCGTCTTCATGCCCAGCAGCGTCCGATCGCCGAAGCGGATCGAGCCGCGGTCGGCGCGGTAGTTGCCGGTGATGAGGTTGAAGGTGGTGGTCTTGCCGGCGCCGTTGGGGCCGATGAGCCCGACGATGGAGCCCTCCGCCACGTCGAAGGAGACGTCGTTCACGGCGGTGAGGCCGCCGAAGCTCTTCGTGATGCCCCGCACCTCGAGCAGAGTGCTCACGTGTCCCTCTTCCCGCCTGCCCTGAGCGTAGGACGCGCGGAGCGCGGCCGGAGTCGAAGGGTCACGGCGCCGCCTCGGCGCGGGACAGGTCGGCTTCGCGGAAGCGCGGCCGCCGGAGCGGAAGCAGGCCCTGGGTGCGGAAGAGCATCATCAGCACCATGACGAGCCCGAAGACGAGCATGCGCGCGGTGGCGAAGCCGCGGAAGGCCTCCGGCAGCGCCACCACCAGCACCGCCCCCAGGATGACGCCGGGGATGGAGCCGGCGCCACCCAGGATGACCATGAGGAAGAGCAGCACCGACTCCCAGAAGCTGAACGACTCGGGGGAGATGATGGTCATCTTGGCCGCGTAGAGCGTGCCGGTCATGCCGGCCCAGGCGGCGCCCAGCACGAAGGCGAAGAGCTTGTAGCGCACCGTGTTGATGCCGCTCCCCTCGGCGGCCACCGGGTCCTCGCGCAGGTAGGCGAGGGCGCGCCCGAAGCGCGAGCGCTCGAGGCGATTGAAGAGGAAGACCGTCAGGAGGACGAAGGCCCAGATCAGATAGAAGAAGTCTTGCGGCTTGCGGATGCGGTAGCCGAAGACCGACGGCCGCTGGATGCCGAAGATGCCGTTCGCGCCCCCGGTCAGGCCGAACACGTCGTTCACGAGCGCGATGCGGACGATCTCGCCCATGCCGATGGTGACGATGAGCAGGTAGTCGCCGCGCAGGTGGATGACCGGCCGCGCGACGACCGCGGCGAAGAGGGCGGCGGAGAGGCCGCACAGCGGCAGCGCCCACAGGATCGGGACCTGGTAGCGCGTGGAGAGGATCGCGGCCGTGTAGGCGCCCACCGCGTAGAAGGCGGCGTGCCCCATGTTGAAGAGGCCGGCGTCGCCGAGGATGAGGTTGAGGGAGAGCGCCAGGAGCGCGTAGAGCCCGACGCTGTTGAGCACGTCGAGCCAGTAGGCGTCGAGGAAGCGCGGCGCCAGGCAGAGCAGCGCGGCCACCACGGCGTAGCCGACGAGGAGCGTGCGGCTCATCCCTAGACCTTCTCCGCCACGCGCTCGCCGAGGAGCCCGGTGGGCCGCACGATGAGGATCAGGATCAGGACGCAGAAGGCGATGGCGTCCTTCCAGGCGATGGAGAGGTAGGCGGCGCCGAGCGCCTCGATGACGCCGAGGAGCAGCCCGCCCACCATGGCGCCGGGGATGTTGCCGATGCCGCCCAGGATGGCGGCGGTGAAGGCCTTCATCCCGTAGACCCAACCCATGGTGAAGTTGACCTGGCCGTAGTAGAGGCCGACGAGCAGGCCGGCCGAGCCGCCCAGGGCCGGTCCGATGAGGAACACCAGCGAGATCACGCGGTTCACGTCGATGCCCATGAGCCGGGCGGCGCCCTGGTCGATGGCGGCGGCGCGCACCGCGGTGCCGATCTTGGTCTTCTGCACGAAGAGGTAGAGGGCGGTCATCATGAGCACCGAGGCGAGCACCACCAGGATGCGGATGAGCGGGATCTGCAGCCCGAAGATGCTCACCTGCGTCTGAGGCAGGATGTCCTCGGGGTAGGTCTGGACGCGGGCGCCGTAGATGAGCATCAGCGAGTTCTGCAGGAAGATGGAGGCGCCCAGCGCGGAGACCACCGCCGAGAGGCGCGGCGCCTCGCGCAGCGGCCGGTAGGCGGCGCGCTCGAGGATGACCCCCATGATGCCCACCAGCCCCATCACCATCAGTGTGAGGAGGCCGATGCCCGCCACCACGCCCATCCGGTCCTGGAGCACGAAGGAGGTGAGGAGCGTGAGCCCCAGGTACCCGCCGTAGGT
>DASPZP010000145.1:0-11436 GCA_035636195.1 Anaeromyxobacteraceae bacterium | reverse complement strand
TTCACGGCCTTCCTCGGCTTCGAGGTCAACGAGGGCGAGTACAAGGTGATGGGCCTCGCCTCGTACGGGAAGCCGCGCTTCGAGGAGCAGGTCCGCGCCATCCTGGGGCGCAGCGAGGACGGAGCGCCCGCCCTCGACCTCAGCTACTTCGAGTTCCACTCCTCGGCGACGCGGACATACTCCGCGCGGTTCATCGAGGTGTTCGGACGGCCGCGGGCGCCGCACGAGCCCCTCGATCCCTCGACGCCGGAGGGCGCGCGCTGGGCCGACGTCGCGGCGAGCGCGCAGCGCGTCCTCGAGGACACCCTGGTCGAGCTGGCGGCTCGGCTGCAGCGCGAGACCGGGCTCACGGACCTGTGCCTCGGCGGCGGCGTGGCGTTGAATGGCTGCGCGAACGCGCGCGTGCTGCGCGAGTCGGGGTTCGAGCGCGTCTTCGTGCCGCCGGCCCCCGGGGACGCGGGCTGCGCCCTCGGCGCGGCGCTCTACGCGGACCGCCTCCACTTCCGGAACCCGCATCGGCCGGTGCCGGACCACGCGTTCTGGGGCAGCGCGATCGACGCGGACGAGCTCGAGCGCGTGGCCCGCGAGGACGGGTTGTGGATCGAGCGGGCCTCCGACGACCGCAACCTCGTCGATCGCGTCGCGGCCGAGCTCGCCAGCGGACACATCGTCGGATGGATGGACGGCCGCTCCGAGCTCGGCCCGCGTGCGCTCGGCAACCGCAGCATCCTCGCGGCGCCGGACCGCGCCGAGACGCGCGACCGGCTGAACCGCGAGGTCAAGTACCGCGAGGAGTTCCGGCCCTTCGCGCCGGCCGTGCCGATCGAGGTGGCGGATCGCTACTTCGAGCTGCCCCCGGGCGGCGCGCGCCTGGCGCGCTTCATGTCGGGCGTCTTCCCGGTGCGGGCCGAGTGGCGCGCGCGGCTCGCGGCGGTGACGCACGTGGACGGCACGGCGCGCGTGCAGGTGGTCGATCCGGAGACGTCGCCCCGCTTCCACGCGCTCCTGGTCGCCTACGGGAGGCGCACCGGGGTCCCGGTGCTGCTCAACACCTCCTTCAACCTCGCCGGAGAGCCCATCGTGAATCGCGCCATCGAGGGGTACGCGACGTTCCGGCGGTCCGGCATCGACCTCCTGGTCGCAGGCCGGTGCGTCGTCTCGAAGGCCCGAGCGAGCACAGCCGCGCTCGAGGAGGCGAGCCCGTGATCCCGCGGCACGGCAAGGTCCGGAACGGGCTCTTGGTGCTCGCGAGCATGGTGCCCTCGGCGGGCGAGCTGGTGCGCGGCCTCTGGCGAGGCCCAGCCCGGAAGCGCTGGCTCGTGCCGCTCGTCGTGTTCCTCTGCCTGACCGCGGTCCTGCTCATCCTCGCCGCCAGCGTCGAGGCGCTCGCGCCCTTCATCTACTCGATCTTCTGATGGCGCCCTTGCCGCGCGAGCTGCTCGGGGTCCTCGCCTGCCCCGCCTGCCGGCGCGAGCTGCGCGCGCGGGGGAGCACACTGGGCTGCAGCGGGTGCGGGTCGGTCTTCGCGGTCCCGGACGGAATCCCCGACCTGCGCTGCGAGCTCGACGCGCGGACGGACGCGGTGCGGGAGTTCTACACGGCGGCCCCCTTCCCGGGTTATCCGCCGCGGGACGACTACTCGGCGCTGCGCGCCCGCGCCGAGCGGAGCGAGTTCGCGCGCCTCCTCGACCACGCGATCGCGCCGGACGCGACGGTGCTCGAGCTCGGCTGCGGGACCGGCCAGATGAGCCTGTTCCTCGCCACCGGCGACCGGCTGGTCGTCGGCGCGGACCTGACCCGCGCCTCGCTCGCGCTCGCCGCCGACGCGGCCCGGCGCTTCGGGATCGAGCGGGTCCGCTTCGTCGAGACGGAGCTCCGCCGGCCGGGCCTGCGGGAGGAGGCCTTCGACGTGGTCTATTGCTCCGGCGTGCTCCACCACACGCCCGACCCGGAGGCGTCGTTCCGCGCGATCGCTCCGCTGGTGCGGCCGGGGGGCGTCATCGTCATCGGCCTCTACAACGCCTACGCGCGCCTCCCGCACCGGCTGAGGAGGGCGGTGGCGCGCCTGACGAAGCTCCGCTGGATCCCCTTCGACCCGGTGCTGCGCGACCGCGCCACGGAGCCGGCCAGAAGGCTCGCGTGGCTGCGGGACCAGTACCGCCATCCGGAGGAGCACCGGCACACGCTCGCCGAAGTGCAGCGCTGGTTCCGGGCGAGCGGAGTCGCCTTCGTGAGGACGTATCCCAGCGCCGTGATCGCCGAGCGGGCCGCCGACTGCGGAGGCCTCTTCACGCCGGCGGCGGACGACTGGGGGCTCGAGAGCGTGCTCCACCAGCTTTGCTGGTCGTGGACGCTGGGGCGAGAGGGCGGCCTCTTCGTCGTGATCGGGCGGCGATCGGTCGCGCGCACATCGCCCGCACCGGCCCGCTTCCGCCCGGACCGTACGTTGAGCTAGCATGGCGCGTCGGCGGCTCGTGTGCGCATGGGGCGGCATGCGGATGCGCCGTCTCGTTCGTGTGCAGGGCCATGCTCTCTCTTGCCTCCCCCACCGTGGTGATCCCGTCGGCACCGGCGCTCGTCGCCCGTTATCGCGCAGCTTCCGCGGCGATCGGCGTCCTCGTCTCGGCGCTCGGCGCCGCCATGCTCGCCGGCTGGACCTTCGGCCTGCAACACCTCCTCCACCACGGCATTGGCCCGCTGATGAAGCCGAACGCCGCCGTCTGCTTCATCCTGACCGGGCTCTCGCTGGTCCTCGCCTGTCGCGAGGGCGGCGCCCGCGCGCCCTCGGCCGCGCTCGCGGCCGCGGCCGCGCTGATCGGCCTCGCCACGATGGCGGAGTGGGGCACCGGGATCGACCTGCGCTTCGATGAGCTCCTCTTCCGCGACGACACCCTCGCGTACACGAGCGTCCCGGGTCGGATCGCGCCGAACACGGCCCTCGCCTTCGCGCTGCTCGGGGTGGCCCTGCTGCTCCTCCCGTCGGGCGAACGGCTGCGGCTCCGGATCGCCCAGGCGCTCGCGATCGCGGCGATGGCGATCGGCGCGGTCGCGTGCGCCGGCCACCTCTACGGCGTCTCTCCGCTGTTCGCGGTGGCGCGGCGCACGGGCATGGCGCTCCCGGCGGCGGTCGGGCTCGTCCTCCTCGGGGCGGGCGTCCTGCTCGCCCGACCCGAGACGGGCACCTCGGCGCTGCTCGCGAGCGGGGGCGCCGGAGGCACCCTCGCCCGCTGGCTCCTGCCGGTCGCGGCAGTCGTGCCGGCGCTGCTCGCGCTGCCGGGGCAGGCAGGCGTGCGCGCCGGGATCCTCGACCAGGCGTACGCCTCGGCGCTGGTGACCGTCGGGCTCACGGGCGTCCTCGCCTGGGTGGTCCTGGCGTCCGCTCGCTCGCTCGATGCGCGCGACGAGGCCCGCCGCGAGCGAGAGCGCCAGGTCGAGCGGCTCAACGCCGAGCTGCAGCGGCGTGCCATCGAGCTCTCGGCGGTGAACAAGGAGCTGGAGGCGTTCTGCTACTCGGTCTCGCACGACCTCCGCGCCCCGCTGCGGAGCATCGACGGCTTCGGCCAGGCGCTCGTCGAGGACTGCGAGGCCGTCCTCCCGCCGGTCGGCGTGAGCCACGTGGGGAGGATCCGGGCGGCCTCGCAGCGGATGGGGCACCTCATCGACGACCTGCTCCAGCTGTCGCGCGTCACCCGCGTCGCGATGCGCCGCGAGCCCGTGGACGTCTCCACCCTCGCCCGCGAGATCGCCGCCGAGCTCTCGCGGGGCACGCCGGCCCGCAAGGTGACCTTCGAGATCGAGGCGGGGCTCGCCGCGCAGGGCGACCCAGGTCTGCTCCGGCTCGTCCTCGAGAACCTCCTGGGAAACGCCTTCAAGTTCACCTCGAAGCGCGCATCGGCGCGGATCGTGGTCGGCGGGACCACCCGCGACGGCCTCCCCGCCTTCTTCGTGCGGGACGACGGGGCCGGCTTCGACATGGCCTACGCGGGCAAGCTCTTCGGCGCGTTCCAGCGCCTCCACGGCGCGGCCGAGTTCGGCGGGACCGGGATCGGTCTCGCCAGCGCGCAGCGCATCGTCCGGCGCCACGGCGGCGAGATCTGGGCCGAGGGCGCGGTGGAGCAGGGCGCGACGTTCACGTTCACCCTCCCGGCCCGAGGGCAGGGAGAGGGAGAGGCGACATGACGGAGAAGGTGATCCTGCTCGTCGAGGACAATCCGGACGACGAGGCGCTGATGATCCGGGCCTTCCAGCGGAGCAAGCTCGCGAACCGGATCGACGTGGCACGCGACGGTGCCGAGGCGCTCGCATACCTGGTCGGCCCGTCCGCCCGACCGATGCCCACGCTCGTGATCCTCGATCTCAAGCTCCCCAAGGTGGACGGGCTGGAGGTGCTCCGCCGCCTCCGGGCCGAAGAGCGCACCCGCACGCTGCCGGTGGTGGTGCTCACCTCCTCGCGCGAGGAGCAGGATCTCGTCGAGAGCTACCGCCTCGGCGCGAACAGCTACGTCCGCAAGCCGGTGGACTTCATCCAGTTCGCGGACGCCACCCAGACGCTCGGGCTGTACTGGCTCGTCGTGAACGAGCCGCCGCCGCAGAAGGATCGCGCGTGAGCCTGCCGCTCCGGGTCCTGCTCGTCGAGGACTCCGCCGAGGACGCGGCCCTCCTCGGGCGCGCCCTCGCGCGCGCTGGCTGGGATCCGTACTGTGAACGGGTCGAGACGGAGGCGGGGCTCCGGGCGGCGCTCGCCAGAAGCAGCTTCGACCTCGCCGTCTCGGACTGGGTCCTGCCGAGCTTCTCGGGCATGGCCGCGCTCGAGATCGTCCAGGCCGAGGCGCCGGACCTCCCCGTGATCATCTCCTCGGGGAAGATCGACGAGGAGGTCGCGGTGGCCGCCCTCCGGGCCGGCGCGAAGGATTTCGTGACCAAGGGGAACCTGGCCCGGCTCGGCCCCGCCATCGAGCGGGAGCTCCGCGACGCGGGGGTGCGGCACGAGCGGCGGCGAGCGGTCGAGGAGCTCCACCGGGTGACGACCGAGCTCGCCCGATCCCGCCGCCTCGAGGAGGCCGGCACGATCGCGAGCCAGGTCGCCCATGACGTGCGAAACCTGCTCTCGCCGCTCCTGCTCTACCCGGAGCAGATCCGCCGGAAGCTGGAGCCGGAACACCCCGCCCAGGCGATCTGCGGGCGCCTCTCCACCGGCCTCTCGCGGCTCGCGAACGTGATCGAGGACCTGCTCACGATGGGCAGGCGCGGGGCGCTTCGCCTCGAGGCGACCGACCTGAACACGGTGGTCCTCGACGCCATCGACGGCCTGCCGGCGCCTCCACCGACGCTGCAGGTCGATCTGGACCTCGACCCCCAGCTGCCTTCGATCGCCGGAGCGCGCGGTCAGCTCGCCCGCGCGGTGGCGAACCTCGCCACGAACGCGCGCGAGGCGATGCAGGACCGGGGCGTGCTGCGGGTGCGCACGACCCCGGTCGAGCTCCCCGCCGCGAAGGGGCTGCTCACCGCGGGCCGGTACGCCGTCATCGAGGTGGTAGACACGGGCTCCGGCATCCCCACCGAGCTGCTCGAGCGCGTCTTCGAGCCCTTCTTCACCACCAAGAGCGGTGGCGCTCGCAGCGGCTCGGGGCTCGGGCTCGCGATCGTGCAGGCCATCGTGACCGACCACGGCGGCGCCGTCGCCGTGACGAGCGCCACCGGTCGCGGCACGACGTTCACGATCAGCATCCCGGCGGCGTAGACCGGAGCCACTCGGCCACGCAGAGCCCGCTACTCCGCCGAGAGCACGGTGCCGACGCTCCCGGGCTCGAGCACCGCGCGAGCGAGCTCGCCCGCCGCGAGCCGGCCCACGATGACCACGGAGCGGGCGCCGCCCTGGAGCACGGCGAAGCTCTCCTCCAGCTTCGGGATCATGCCTCCCGAGATCGAGCCGTCCGCGACCCCACGCTCGAAGTCTCCGCGCGTCACGCGCGGCACGCGGCTCGCGGGGTCCCGCAGGTCGCGCAGCACCCCGGGCGTGGAGGTGACGAGGACGAGCGCGTCGGCGCGCAGCGCTCCCGCGAGCTGGCTCGCCACCGTGTCGCCGTTGATGTTGAGCGCCTGCCCGTCGTGGCTCATGCCGAGGCAGGCCAGCACCGGCACGTAGCGCCGCTCCCACAGGTCGCCGAGGAGCCCCAGGTTGAACCCGCTCACGTCGCCGACCAGGCCGAGGTCCACCGGCTCGGCGCCGGCCCCGGTGAGCACCCGGGGCGGGCGCCGGGTGGCCTGGATGACGTGCCCGCTCGCGCCGTGCAGGCCGACCGGCATGACGCCGTTCGCGAGCAGCCGGGCGCAGCAGTCGACGTTCACCTGACCGGCCACGACGTACTTCATCACCTCCAGCGCCGCCGGGTCGGTGACCCGCTTGCCAGCGAGCAGCCGCGGCTCCTGGCCCAGCTTCTTCTGCAGCGCGCTCGCCTGCGGCCCGCCGCCGTGGACGATGGCGACGCGGTGCCAGCCCTCGACCAGCGCGCGCACGTCGCGCGCGATGAGGTCCATCTCGGGAGAGGCGACGACCTCGCCTCCCAGCTTCACGACGACGTTCATCATGGCGGCCAGGGCCCCGGGTCCTCGAGGGACGCCCGCTCGGAGAGGCCGAGCGCGAGGTTCATGTTCTGGATGGCTTGCCCGGCGCCGCCCTTCACGAGGTTGTCGAGGGCGCCGAACAGCACGGCGGTGCGCCGGCCCTTCCAGGGCGGCCCGACCGCCACGCCGACCTCGGCGAAGTTCGATCCCGAGACGGCGGCCACCTCCGGCAGCCGCTTGCGTGGGACGCGCACGAACGGCTCCTCGGCGTACCGCTCCTCGTAGAGGCGCCGCAGCCGGTCCTCCGTCCACGCCTCCGGCAGCTCGACGAAGGCCGTCGCGAAGATGCCGCGGGTGAGCGGGGCCGAGACCGGCACGAACCGCAACGCGAGGTCCGGCGCGCCCGCCAGCGCCAGCGCCTCGGTGATCTCGGGCAGGTGCTGGTGCTCGAGCGGCTTGTAGGTGCGCAGGTTCCCGGCGCGGATGGGGTGGTGGGTCCCGGCCGAGGGCGCGGCGCCGGAGCCGGAGCTGCCGGTGAGACCCTGAACGTGGACGACACCCTCCAGGAGCCCGGCCGCCGCGAGCGGCAGGAGCGAGAGCTCGATGCAGGTGGCGAAGCAGCCCGGCGAGGCGATGTGGCGGGCGCCGCGCAGCCGCTCGCGCTGGAGCTCGGGCAGGCCGTAGACGAACCGCTCCAGGAGCTCCGGGTGCGGGTGCGCCTGGCCGTAGTGACGCTCGTAGGCCGCGGCGTCCTTGAGCCGGAAGTCGCCGCTCATGTCGACCACCCGCGCCCCGCTCGCCATGAGCTCGGGCATCTTCTGCGAGGACACTCTGTGGGGCAGGCCCAGCAGGACGACGTCCATCCCTTCGGCCGCCCGCCCGGGGGCAAGATCCTCGAAGACGAGGTCGGTCACATGCTCGAGGGACGGGTGCGCGGCGCCGAGCGGCTCGCCGACGTGGTCGACGGACGCCACCCGCGCCAGCTGGACGTCCGGATGGAGGAGGAGGCGGCGGATCAGCTCCGCCCCCCCGTAGCCGGAGCCGCCCACGACCGCGGCCCGGTAGCGCTTGCTCGCTGCCATGGTCTCCTTTTATACCGCTCCCGCATGGCGCGGCGGCACACCTGTAGCGCGTGAGGGGCGGATTCGCATGCTGGAGGAGCGCGTCGAGATCGGGCTGTCCTGGCTCCAGGGCCAGCGCTTCGCCATGCAGCGCCTCCTCGAGCGGCTGGTGCGGCAGAGCTCCTTCACCCAGGATGCACCCGGCGTGAATGCCGTGGTGGCCATGATCGATCAGGAGCTGCGCCGCATCGGCCTCAGGACCGAGCGCATCCGCTCGCCGAGGTTCGGCGACCACCTCTACTTCGAGAGCACGGGCCAGGGCCCCCCCGCCTTCCTCATCGGCCACACCGATACGGTCCACGCACGCCGCGCCTTCGACGGCTACCAGCTCGCCGGCGACGCGGCGCGGGGCCCCGGCGTATTCGACATGAAGGGAGGCCTGGTGGTGGGGCTCTTCGCGCTGGAATCCCTGGCGCGGGCCGCGCTGCTCCGCCACGTGGCGGTGCGCGGTCTCTTCGTCTCCGACGAGGAGGTCGGGTCCCCCGACTCGCAAGCCCACCTCCGCCAGCGGGCGCAGGGCTCGGCCTTCGGGCTCGGCCTCGAGCCGGGCCGCACCGGAGACAGCATCGTCACGCGGCGAAAGGGGGTCGCCTCCCTCCAGGTCACGGCGAAGGGCGTGGCCTCACACGCCGGCAACGACCACGCCACCGGGAAGAACGCGATCTGGTCATTGGCCCGCTTCGTCGATCGCGCCCAGGCGCTCACCGACTATGCGAAGGGCGTGACCGTCAACGTGGGCGTCTTCCAGGGCGGCACGACCAGGAACACCGTCCCGGACGCCGCCCGCGCCGAGGTCGACCTCCGCTACGTGGCCGCGCAAGACGGGGCGACGCTCTACGCCGCCCTGCAGCAGGCCGCGGCTGCTTCGGCGGTGGAGGGAACCCAGCTCGAGCTCGTGAAGAGCGCGTGGCGCCCGCCCATGACGCGCAGCGACGCCTCGGCGCAGCTCGCGCTCGACTACGGTCGCTGCCAGGAGGAGAGCGGCCTCGGTTCCGGCGAGGCGCCGCTCTCTGGCGGCGGCTCGGACGCCGCCACGACGAGCGACATGGGGATCCCCTCCATCGACGGGCTGGGGCCGCGCGGCTCGGGGTTCCACACCGTCGAGGAGCGTATCGATCTCACCTCGTTCGTGCCCAAGGCGACCGCGCTGGCGAGGTTCCTCGGCCGGCACGGCCGGTGATCGCGCGGCCCGCGATTCGTCAATCCCCGCGGCCGCCGGCGATCCAGCAGGCGAGCACGGCCCTTCCGGCTGCGGCGCGGGCGCGCTCGTCGCCGTCCTCGTAGCGCGCGACGGTGAAGCGCTCGCCTCGAGCCGGCGCCTGCTCGAACGAGGGGTCGATCGGGATCCACCGATCACCGGCGAGGAGCTCGGCCCACTCGTGCCAGACGAGGCTTCGCCCGTCGTGGGCGAGCCCGATGGCGTGCCTCCCGCGCAGGCCAGCCCGGGAGGCGAGCGCGAGGTAGCGCGCGGTGCGCTCCCGGCAGCTCGCGCCGGGGGGGAACTCGCGCGGCAGCGCGGCCGGCGCGGCCGGTGGTGCCGGGTCGGCGGCGTGATCGCAGAAGCGGCCGGATCTCGGGGTGGGCGCGGCGAGCCCGAACAGGCGCGGCGGGCGCGCCGGCAGCGCCGCGGCCGGATCCGCGATGAAGCGCGTCGCCTGCGCCGGCATGACGACCTCCTCCGGGGCAGCGCCCGGCGCGGCCCGGAACCGCAACGGAACGCCGAGGAGCTCCGCCTCCAGCCACGCGCCGCGACGAACCGCGCACGCCTCCCCCTCCTCACCGCTCTCCTCGTCGCGTACGGTGAGGCACCGCCGCTCGCCGTCGGTCGTCTGCGAGAGGAGCAGCTCGGCGAGGCTAGCGGGGACGGGCCCGTCGTCCGAGGCGCGGCGCCGCTCGCGGCCCTCGGCGAGGATGCGCACGCGCACCCCGCGGGCGCGACCGTCGAGGCTGGTCCGGAGCTGCGCGTGCCACTCGACCGTCTCGCCGCCCCCCTCCGCCGGCGCGCGGAGCACGCTCTCCCAGGTACCGTCGCAGCCGCCGGTCTCGCAGCGCGTCGCGAGTCGCGCCCATCCCACAGCGACCCCGCCGATCTCGACGCGGTAGCGCGCCTCGACGCTGGGGAGCGCCGGCGGAGCGGCGGCGAGCGCCAGGGCGAGGCAGAGCGGGACCACGCTCCATCCTACCCCGGTGCCCCCCTGCTACGTCAGGGCACGGCGGTGGTGGAGCGGCGCCCCCGGACGAAGCCGAGCACGAACAGGATGAGAGCGGCGACCAGCGCGATGTGGATGAGGCCGGTGGTCACCTTGAAGGCGAGGCCGAGCACCCAGAACGCGAACAGCAAGGAAGCGAGGATCCACAGCATGACGTCGTCCCCTTTGGATGGCGCATCCGTGCGCCGCTGTGAAAAACTGGAGCCTGAACGGCCCGACTGCTCGCTCGTGCGCTCCGCTCCCAGGCGCTCGCCTCTCCGGCCCGGGGCTGCTAACCTCGGCCGCCCCGCCGATGGCCACCCGGATCCTCCGCTCCCGCTGGCTGCCTTACGCCGTGGCGGCCCTGTGGCTGGCGCTCGGGTTCGCGAACCTGGCTCGCGGCGCGGCGCACCCGGGCGTGCCGTACCGGCCCTGGGCCTTCGACCACCACGCCTACTCCGACCTCCTCGCCCTGGCGGGTGATCGCTACTTCCAGGGCGGGCGGCCCATCCCGTACCTGCAGGACGCGATCGAGTACCCGCCGCTCCTCGGG
The DNA here is from genome assembly GCA_035636195.1 of Anaeromyxobacteraceae bacterium. Taxonomy (GTDB): domain Bacteria; phylum Myxococcota; class Myxococcia; order Myxococcales; family Anaeromyxobacteraceae; genus Anaeromyxobacter_A. Next base: position 1,009 of record DASPZP010000145.1, on the reverse strand, counting down.
CTCGTGCTGTGGCTGCCGGCGCTCGTCTCGCAGAGCCCGCTCGGTTACTTCACGGTGGGTTATCTCCTCCTCGGCGCCTGCGGGCTCGCCGCGGTGGCGCTCGCCGGGCGCATCGGGGGCGCCGACCGGTGGTGGATCGCCGGGAGCCCGGCCCTCGCCTACTACGCGGGGCTGAACTGGGACCTCCTGCCCATCGCGCTCCTCCTCGCCGCGGTGCTGGCGAGCGAGCGCGGACGTCCGGCGGCGGCGGGAGCGCTGGCGGCCCTGGGCGCCTCCGCCAAGCTGTGGCCGATCGTGCTCCTGCCCGTCCTCGCGGCGGCGCTGGTGCGAAGGCGCGACCTGCGAGCGCTTCGTCGGATCGGCTTCGCCTTCGCGGCCGTGACGCTCGCCGTGAACCTACCGCTCGCGCTCGTGGCCCATGATCGGTGGAGCTGGTTCTGGCGCTACAACACCGCCCGCCGCGCCGAGAACTCCATCTGGGAGGTCTTGCGGTTCTTCCCCGCCACCGAGAAGCTCGTCACCGATGCGCTTTTCCTCAACACCGCCGGGGCGCTCCTGCTCGGCGCGGCCGTCCTCTTCGCGGCCCTCTGCGCCTGGCGCGCCGCCGGCAGCTCGGCGCGGTCCGGCCGCGCGGTCGCGCTGGGGGTCGCCTTCGTGCTGGTGGTGTGGATCGCGACCAACAAGGTGTGGAGCCCGCAATACGCGCTGTGGGCGTGTGCCGCCGGCGCGCTCGCCGCCGCCCCGTGGCGGCTGCTCGCCCTGCACGCCGTCGTCGCGGCCGCCGACTACCACGTCGCGTTCGAGGCCCGCTCCTCGCGGGGGATCATCCGGTTCTATCGCTTCGTCTACATGGCGGACGAGGTGGTGCGGTTCGCCGCTTACGTCGCGCTCGCGGCGTGGATCGGGTGGGAGCTGTGGCGGACCTCGACCCCGACCTCGACCCCGACCCCGACCGCGACCGCGACCCCGACCGCGACCGCGACGTCGACCGCGACCGCGACCCCCTCAC
>DASPZP010000144.1:0-5145 GCA_035636195.1 Anaeromyxobacteraceae bacterium | reverse complement strand
TTCCCGTAGCGGCGGCCGAAGATGCGCTCGAAGTCGGCGTAGGCCTCGCGGATGACGCCGGGGGAGCGCTCCATGGCCGCCGAGGTCTGGCGGCGGATCTCCATCAGCCAGTCCTCGTTCACCTGCGGCGCGACGGTGATGGGGTTGTCCGGGTGGAGCTGGAGGTCGCCGCGGTTGTAGGGCGGCAGGAACGCCTTCACCTTCTCGGTGGAGGGGATCTTCACGAGCGCCTGCGAGTGGGTGAGGAAGGCGCCGTCGCAGCTGATCGCGCAGGGCAGGAAGATGCGCCGGTCCTCCGCCACGCGGTACGCGATGAGCGCGGTGTCGAGCGCCTCCTGCGCGCTGTCCACCCAGACGAGCTGCCAGCCCAGATCGCGCACCGCCAGCGCGTCGTTGTGCTCGACGCCGAACGCGCCGGGATCGTCGAGGGCGCGGTTCCCCACCATCGCCACCATCGGAATACGGAGGCCGGGCGTCACCGTCAGCGCCTCGAAGGCGTACATCCAGCCCACGCCGGAGGAGCCGCAGAACACGCGCGCCCCGACGGCGGAAGCGTGCTTCACGATCTCGAACTGCGAGTGCTCGCTCTCGGCCACGATGTACTCGCAGTCGAGCTCACCGTTCGCCACCAGCTTGGCGACGTACTGCATCACGGTGTCGTACGGCCGGATGGGGTAGGCGGTGATCACGTCCACGTCGGCCAGCTTGCAGGCTACCGCGATCGCCTCGCTGCCGGTGATGAGCGCGGTCTCCTCTCGCGGGGGATGCTGCTGGGTCTCGACGCTCGCGATGGTCTGGGCCATGGCGAATCTCCCTCAGTGCGCGGCCGGTGCCGGCGGCTCGCCAGGCACCGCGGCCGGTGCGGGTGCCTCGCCCGCGATGGACAGCATCTCGGGGACCTGCGCCTCGTACTGCCCGCGGTAACGGAAGCCGTGTGAACGCTCCGGGTGCGACCCGATGTGCTCCGTCACCCACCGTGCGTACCCGACCTTGTCCTTCTTCCACATGTCCCACTGGCTGGCGTTGTCCCGGAACTGCGTCTCGCTCACCATCGTGATGCAGTTGGCCTCGGGGCAGACCGCTTCGCACACGCCGCAGCCGCAGCACGCCTCCATGTTGGCGTCGTACATGCCGTCCGGCATCACGTCGAAGCAGGAGTCAGGGCACTGCAGCCAGCAGAGCGTGCACTTGATGCACTTCTCGAAGTCGACCACCGGCCGCATGGAGCGCGTCGTGTACTTCTTGAAGGTCGGGTTGCGCGCCGGCCGGTACCCGCCCGTCTTGCCGGTGGTGTCGTCGAGCACCGCCTGGCCCATGGGGATGGCGGGGATGGCGATGCCCTCGTGCATCTCGTGCCACTTCGGGAACTCGAACGAATACGGCGTCTCGGCGTTCCCCTGGCTCGGCTCGACGGTGACCGTCTCCGTGCGCTCATAGGCGCGCAGCGCGGAGGTGGCCTTGACCGGATCCTTCCACTCCGACGCGATCACCTCCTGCAGGGACATCATGCTGAAGAGCTCGGGCAACACCCTCGACATGGCGCCCAGGATGCGCACGTCGGTGTGGTCGTCCTTGTAGACCCACAGGCCGGAGAAGCTCGGGATGGCCTTCACGATGGCGAGCCGGTACGGGTGCTCCTTGCGGTGCATCATCTCGATGAGCGCGGCCGGCTCTTCACGAGACGTGACGATGATCGTGCCGCCCGGCTTGAGCAGCCGGTTGATGGGCTGGAGCCCGTACCAGGCCCACGACTCGACGCCCTTGCACAGGGTGTCATCGACGGCGATCGTGACGTCCACCTGCTTGGGCTCGTACTGCGCCATGCCCTCCTCGAGGGTCAGGTCGTCGGTCGCGACGATGGCAAAGCTCTTGGCGGGGATGCCGTTTCGCTCCGGGCTGTCGCCGTAACGGCCGAAGGAGATGCCCGGTTTCCCTTCACGGTGAGCGGCGAGGACGATCGCGCGGCTCAGGTTCTTCGCCAGGGTCTTCTGGAAGATGCCCCGGTAGACGATCTCCACTGCGTACAGCCGGCCCATGCAACACCTCCTCTAGAGCTCCTTCAGCACCACCGCTTCGATCTCTTCCAGGTGCTGGCGAACCGCGCGCTCGGCGGCGGCAGGATCGCGCCGCTTGATCGCCTCCAGCACGCGCCGGTGCCCGGCGAGCGACCGCTCGCGGCGACCGTCGACCTGGAGCGAACGGGCCCGGGTCTCGCGCAGCAGATCCATCAGCACGTCGAGCAGCTTCAGCACGACGCTGTTCTTGGCCGCGAGCGCGATGGTGTAGTGGAACTCGGAGTCCTCCTCGACCGCAGGCTGGCCGCGGGCCGCCTTGTCGTGCTGGCGTTGGAGGATGCTCTCCAGGCGAGCGATCTGGTCGGTGGACGCGTGGACGGCGGCGCGAGCGGCGAGCGCCGGCTCGAGCATCTTGCGCACGTCGAGCAGCTCGGCGACGAGCGTGCGCTTGCGCAGCAGCAGCATCGCGATGGGCGCCACCAGGGTATCGGTCGAGACGTCGGCCACGACGTTCCCCTCGCCCTGACGCGCGATGACCATCCCGGTCAGCTCGAGCACGCGGATCGCGTCCCGGACGGAGTTCCGGCTGACTCCGAAGAGCTCGGCGAGCTGGCGCTCGGGAGGCAGGCGGTCGCCTGGCTTGAGCACTCCGTCGACGATCAGCTTCTGTATCTGGCGCGCCAGATCCTCGAAGAGGCGCTTCTTGCGCACCGCGGTGAAGGTGAGGTGCTCGGCGTCCACCCAGGCGCTCCGGATTGAACAGGTGCAGTGGTTGAACCATTGCGAGGTTTGTGCACACGCTCAAACTCGTGAAGTCCCGATTTGGGCACAGTCACATCGGTGAATGCAATCTGGCGGCAATGCGCACGCCTGATCCTCGGCCGCCCGATGACGCGTGACGCAATGGGGCGGCGCCCGTACGGATGCCGCCCGGGCGCACCGTTCGGCGCTACCCTGATCCATGGATACCATCCAGACGAGCTCGATCGCGGCGCTGCTGGAGCGGGGCGACCCCGGCGCCAGCGCCATCGGCGCGCCAGACGGCGTGCCGTCGCTCCGCTACCGGGACCTCGTCGGGCTCGCCCACCGCACGGTCGAGCGGCTGAACGCGCTCGGCATCGGCCGCGGCGATCGGGTCGCGATCGTCCTCGCCAACGGCCCCGAGGCAGCCACCGCCTTCGTCTGCATGGCGGCTGGCGCGACGACGGCGCCGCTCAACCCGTCCTACCGAGCCGACGAGTACAGGTTCTACCTCGGCGACCTGGGAGCGAGGGCGCTGGTGGTCGAGGCGGGCGTGGACTCCCCGGCGCGCCGGGCCGCTCGCGAGCTCTCCATTCCCATCATCGAGCTCCATCCATCCCGTGAGCAAGGAGCCGGCACGTTCGCGCTGGAGCCGCTCGGTCCGGTTCGCGGCGCCGCCCGGCGCGGCGGATTCGGCGACGCCGGCGACACGGCGCTCGTGCTGCACACGTCCGGGACGACGGCCCGGCCGAAGATCGTGCCACTCCTGCAACGCAACGTGCTCTCGAGCGCCCGGCACATCGCGACGACGCTGGCGCTCGGACCCGGCGACGTCTGTCTCAATGTCATGCCGCTCTTCCACATCCATGGCCTGATGGCAGGCACGCTCGCCTCGCTCGCCGCCGGGGCGCAGGTCGCTTGCTGCCCCCACTTCAGCGCCCTCCGGTTCTTCGCGTGGCTCGACGAGGTGCGGCCGACCTGGTACACGGCCGTCCCGACGATGCACCAGGCGCTCCTGGCGCGTGCTGCCCGCCACCCCGACGCGTGCGCCCGCTCCCGGCTGCGCCTGGTGCGCTCCTCGTCCGCGCGCCTCCCGGCGACCGTGATGAAGGAGCTGGAGCGGGTCTTCAAGGCACCCGTCCTCGAGTCCTACGGGATGACGGAGACGGCGCACCAGATCGCCTCGAACCCGATGCCACCGGCTCGGCGGGAGGCCGGCTCGGTCGGGAGCGCCGCCGGGCCCGAGGTCGCCATCATGGATGAAGGCGGCCGGCTCCTCGAATCCGGCGAGACGGGGGAGATCGTGGTCAGAGGTCCGAACGTCATGTCGGGCTACGAGAACAATCCGGACGCCAACGCCCACGCGTTCAGCGACGGCTGGTTCCGTACCGGCGACCAGGGATCCCTGGACGCGGGCGGATACCTGGGGATCACCGGTCGCCTGAAGGAGCTCATCAATCGCGGAGGCGAGAAGATCTCGCCATCGGAGGTGGACGAGGTGCTGATGCACCACCCCGGCGTCCACCAGGCCGTGACCTTCGCCGTGCCCCACCCCGCGCTCGGGGAGGAGGTGGCGGCGGCGGTCGTGCTGCACGACGGCGGGACGGCGAACGACCATGAGCTCAAGGCGTTTGCCGCGGAGCACCTGGCGCACTTCAAGGTGCCGCGGAGGATCCTCTTCGTCCGGGAGATCCCCAAGGGGCCGACCGGGAAGGTGCAGCGCATCGGGCTGGCCGCGGCGCTCGGGATCGCGCCGGGCGGGTAGCCTCCCCGCGCGGACCCAGTCGCCGTGCGCGGCGGCCTCAGCGGAGACGCGCCCTGCGCACGGAGCGCAGACCTCAACGCGGTCGGCCCGCGGCGTCCATCGTGCGATCGAGGCAGTACGCGGCGCTGATCAGGGCGATGTGGCTGAACGCCTGTGGGAAGTTGCCGAGGTGCTCTCCTCGCGGACCGAGCTCCTCGGAGTAGAGGCCGACGTGGTTGGCGTACCCGAGCATCTTCTCGAAGATGAAGCGCGCCTGATCGACGTCGCCGGAGCGGGCGAGCGCCTCGACGTACCAGAAGGAGCACATGTTGAAGGTGCCCTCCTCGCCGAGGAGCCCGTCCGGCGCGGCGTCATGGGGGCGGTACCGGAACACCAGGGAGTCCTCGACGAGGTCCCGCTCGATGACCCGCAGCGTCGACAGCCAGCGCGGATCGGTCGGGCTGATGAACTTCACGAGCGGCATGAGCAGCATCGCCGCGTCGGTCGTCTTCGCGCGCGTGTGCTGCGAGAAGGACCGGCGCTCCGGATCCCAGAAGCGCTCGAACACGTCCTGGTAGATGGCGTCGCGCACCACGTACCATTGGGCGAGCGGCGCCGGGAACGATCTCTTCTGCGCGAGCCGGA
>DASPZP010000143.1:0-28014 GCA_035636195.1 Anaeromyxobacteraceae bacterium | reverse complement strand
TACGGCCTCTCGTCGAAGGAGTTCACGCCCGCCATGGTGAAGGCGGTCTACGACGAGCTCTCGAAGGAGCGCCCGAAGCGTCAGTTCACGGTCGGCATCAACGACGACGTGACGAAGCTCTCGCTCGACTACGACCCCAGCTTCGACACCGAGCCGGACGACGTGGTGCGGGCCGTCTTCTATGGGCTCGGGGCCGACGGCACGGTGGGCGCGAACAAGAACTCGATCAAGATCATCGGCGAGGACACGCCCAACTTCGCGCAGGGCTACTTCGTCTACGACTCGAAGAAGTCGGGCTCGGTCACCATCTCGCACCTGCGCTTCGGGCCGCGCCCGATCCGTTCGGCGTACCTGGTCAACCGCTCGAACTTCGTCGCCTGCCACCAGTTCAACTTCGTCGACAAGTTCGAGATGCTGGACACCGCCGTCGACGGCGCGACGTTCCTCCTCAACTCGCCGTACGGGCCGGACGAGGTGTGGAGCCACCTGCCACGCGAGGTGCAGCAGACCATCGTCAGCCGCCGGCTCAAGTTCTACGTCATCGACGCCTACACGGTGGCGAAGGAAAGCGGCATGGGTGGGCGCATCAACACCATCATGCAGACGTGCTTCTTCGCGGTCTCGGGCGTGCTCCCGCGCGAGGAGGCGATCGAGTCGATCAAGCACGCCATCGAGAAGACCTACGCCCGCAAGGGCGTCGAGGTGGTGAAGAAGAACTTCCAGGCGGTGGACGACACCCTGGCGCACCTCCACCAGGTGAAGGTCCCGAAGGAGATCACCGGCCGCCCGCGCACGCCCATCGTCTCCGAGCAGGCGCCCGACTTCGTGAAGCGCGTCACGGCGCTCATGCTGGCCGGGCAGGGTGACCTCTTGCCCGTCTCCGCCTTCCCGGTCGACGGCACCTGGCCCACCTCGACCACGCGCTGGGAGAAGCGCTCCATCGCGCTCGACGTGCCGGTCTGGGACAAGACGCTCTGCATCCAGTGCAACAAGTGCGCGCTCATCTGCCCGCACGCCGCCATCCGCACCAAGTTCTACGCGCCGGAGGAGCTGGCGAAGGCGCCCTCCACCTTCGACTCCATGGACTTCAAGTCGCAGGAGGTGAAGGGCCACAAGTACACGGTCCAGCTCGCCCCCGACGACTGCACCGGCTGCACGCTCTGCGTCGAGATCTGCCCGGCCGAGTCGAAGACCGAGAAGGGCCACAAGGCGCTCGACATGGTCCCTGCGCTGCCGGTGAAAGAGCGCGAGCGCGCGAACTACGCCTTCTTCCTCGACCTCCCCGACGCCGACAGGACGAAGGTCAAGCTCGACCTCAAGGGCACCCAGTTCCTGCAGCCGCTCTTCGAGTACTCGGGCGCCTGCTCCGGCTGCGGTGAGACGCCCTACGTGAAGCTCCTCACCCAGCTCTACGGCGACCGCACCCTCATCGCGAACGCCACCGGCTGCTCGTCGATCTACGGCGCCAACCTCCCCTCCACGCCCTACTGCGTGAACGCCGAAGGGCGCGGGCCGGCCTGGTCGAACTCGCTCTTCGAGGACAACGCCGAGTTCGGCTTCGGCATGCGCCTCGCCGTCGACAAGCACGCCGAGCAGGCGCAGGAGATCCTGGGCCGGCTCGGGACGCAGGTCGGCGACCAGCTGGTGCGCGCCATCCTGGAGGCCGATCAGTCGACCGAGATCGGCCTGGCCGAGCAGCGCGAGCGGGTGAAGCTGCTCCGGCAGAAGCTCGCGGCGATGAAGACGCCCGAGGCGGCCTGGCTCGAGAAGCTCGCCGACTACCTGGTGAAGAAGTCGGTCTGGATCGTCGGCGGCGACGGCTGGGCCTATGACATCGGCTACGGCGGCCTCGATCACGTCATCGCGCAGGGCCGGGACGTGAACATCCTCGTCCTCGACACCGAGGTGTACTCGAACACCGGCGGCCAGGCTTCGAAGGCGACCCCGCTCGGCGCGTCGGCCAAGTTTGCCATGGCCGGCAAGGCGATGCCGAAGAAGGACCTCGCCATGCTGGCCATGACCTACGGCCATCCCTACGTGGCCCGGGTCGCCATGGGCGCGAAGGACGTGCAGACCGTCAACGCGTTCAGGGAAGCGGACAGCTACCCGGGGACCTCCGTCATCATCGCGTACAGCCACTGCATCGCGCACGGCTACGAGATGGCCGACGCGCTCTCGCAGCAGGAGAAGGCGGTCGCCTCCGGCTACTGGCCGCTCTTCCGCTACGACCCGCGGCGCATCGCGGCCGGCGAGAGCCCGCTCAAGATGGACTCGCCCGCCCCGAAGCTCGCGCTGGCCGAGTTCCTCCTGCACGAGAACCGGTACAAGCAGACGCAGCTCGGGCAGCCCGAAAGCTGGAAGAAGTTCCTCGTCGACGCGCAGCGCGGGGTGAAGGAGCGCTATGCGCTCTACGAGCAGCTGGCGCGGGCGATGAACCCCGGCAACCTGGCCGCACCCGCCGCCGTGCCTGGCGTGGTGCCGCCTGCCGTGCCGCCCAAGGCGCGGGCGTGAGCGAGTCCCCCGTCAACGAGGCGGCGGGGGACAAGCCCCCGCCCTACACGGCGTCGACGTAGGGCGGGGGTTCATCCCCCGCCGCAGACCCGGAGGCCGCATGTCCCACCCGCAGCTCCTCTCGGGCGACGAGGCGGTCGCCCTGGCCGCCTTCGACGCCGGCGTCTCGCTCGGCACGGGCTATCCCGGCACTCCCTCCACCGAGATCCTGGAGGCGTTCGCCGTGCTCGGCGGGCGCGCGCAGTGGGCGCCCAACGAGAAGGTGGCCCTGGAGGTCGGGCTCGGCGTGGCGTACGGCGCCGCCCGGGCGCTCGTCACCATGAAGCACGTCGGCGTGAACGTCGCCGCCGACCCGCTCTTCACCGCCGCCTACACCGGCGTCTCGGGCGCGCTGGTGGTGATCTCGGCCGACGATCCCGGCATGGCCTCGAGCCAGAACGAGCAGGACAACCGGCGCTACGGCGTGGCGGCCGGGCTGCCGGTCATCGAGCCCGCCGACGCGCAGGAGGCCTACGACTTCTTCTCCGCCGCGGTCGAGCTCTCCGAGCGCTGGAAGCTGCCGGTGCTCTTCCGGATGACGACTCGCGTCTGCCACTCGAAGTCGCTCGTCCGCGCGAGGGGCGCGCGCGAAGAGCCGCGCCCGGGCCACTTCGAGCGCGACATCGCCGGCCGGGTGATGATCCCGTCCAACGCGCGTCCGGCCCATCACCGCCTGCGCCAGAAGCTGGCCGACATCGCAGCCTGGGCGGAGACCAGCGACCTCACCCGCCTCGAGCAGGGCGATCCGGAGCTCGGGATCATCGTCGATGGCGTGGCGTACCTGCACGCGGCCGAGGCCGCGCCGGCGGCCTCGTTCCTGAAGCTCGGCCTCGTGCACCCGCTGCCGCTGGAGCGGATCCGCCGCTTCGCAGCCGGGGTGCGCCGCTGCGTCGTGATCGAGGAGGGCGACCCCGTGCTCGCCGACGCGCTCCGCGCGGCCGGCATCGCGGTGGAGTCGAAGCCGGAGCGGTACCGCTTCGGCGAGCTCGACGTGGCGCGGGTGCGCCGCATCCTCGCCGCGGATTCCTCGGCCGAGCCGGCGTCGCCGCGTGGGAAGGCGCCCGAGCTGTGCCCGGCCTGTCCGTACCACCCGGTCTACGCCGCCCTCCGCAAGCACGACTGCATCGTGGCGGGCGACATCGGTTGCTACTCGCTCGGCGCCCTCGAGCCGTACCAGGCGATGGACACCTGCGTCGCCATGGGCGCCTCGCTCGGCGTGGGCCTGGGGCTGCGTCACGCGCTCCCGCCCGAGCAGGCGCGGCGCGTCGTCTCGGTCCTCGGCGACTCGACCTTCGTCCACTCCGGCATCTCCGGCCTGGTGGAGGCCGTCTACAACCCGCCCTCGACGGGACACGTGGTGCTCGTGCTCGACAACGGCACCACCGCCATGACCGGACAGCAGGAGCACCCCGGCACCGGCCGGACGCTGGAGCACGCGCCCACCGCGAAGCTCTCCATCGAGGGGCTCGCCCGCGCCGTCGGCGTGCCGAGCGTCACCGTGCTCGACGCCTACGCCGATCCGGCCGGGTTCGAGCGGCTCCTCGTCGAGCGGCTCGCCGCGCCAGAGATCTCGCTCATCGTGGCGCGCCGCCCCTGTATCCTGGCGGCCGCGGACATCCGCAAATGGGAGAAGGCGGCCGAGGCGTGCCGTAGCTGCGTCCAAGAATGAGGATCACCGCGGAGACGACACGATGAAGGTCACCAACGTCATCCTGGCGGGACTGGGCGGCCAGGGCGTCCTCAAGGCCTCCGACATCCTGGCCGACGCCGCCGTCCGGGCCGGCCTGGACGTGAAGAAGGCCGAGGTCCACGGCATGAGCCAGCGCGGCGGCTCGGTCACCTCCGACGTCCGCTTCGGCGAGAGGGTCCTCTCGCCCATGGTGCCGCGTGGCGAGGCGCATTTCCTGCTCGTGCTGGCGCCCTCCGAGATCGAGGTGACGCGCCCGCTGCTCCGGCCGGGGGGCCTGCTCCTCGGGCCGGACCTCGTGCCGGAGTCCGAGCTGCCGAACCGGAGGAGCCTCAACGTCGCGCTCCTGGGCGCGCTCTCGTGTCACCTGCCGTTTCCGTCCGAGCTCTTGCTGGCGGCCGTGAAGGCGGCGCTCCCGGAGCGACTCCACGCACTGAATGAGCAGGCCTTCGCGCTCGGCCGCGCCGCCGCCGCGCGGATCTCACCGGCTTGAGGACGAGAGGACGCAGCCCATGATGACCTCGTGGAACGATCCACCCGGCGGCTTCCACCCGCTGAGCGCGGCCGACTACCTGCCCCGTCCCCGTCTGGCAGAGCTGCAGCTCCAGCGGCTCAGGGCGGTGGTCGCGCGCGCCTTCGAGCGGGTGGCGCACTTCCGCGGCCGGATGGAGGGGCTCGGGCTCGCGCCGGACGCGCTCCGCTCGCTTGAGGACCTCGGCCGGCTCCCCTTCACCGTGAAGTCCGATCTGCGCGACACCTATCCGTTCGGCCTCTTCGCCAGTCCGATGGAGGACATCGTCCGCCTGCACGCCTCCTCGGGCACCACCGGAAAACCCATCGTCGTCGCCTACACCGGGCCCGACCTGGCGGTGTGGACGGAGGTGATGGTCCGCACCTTCGCCGCCTGCGGCCTGCACCGCGGCGACGTGATCCAGAACGCCTACGGGTACGGCCTCTTCACCGGCGGGCTCGGCGCGCACTACGGCGCCGAGGCGCTCGGCGCGACGGTCATCCCCATCAGCGGCGGCAACACCGAGCGGCAGCTCATGGTGATGCAGGACTTCGGAGTGACCGCCCTCTGCTCCACCCCGAGCTACTTCCTGCACCTCCTCGAGCGCGCCCGGGAGGTGAACGTCGATCTGTCGCGGCTCCGGGTGGGCGTCTTCGGCGCCGAGCCGTGGAGCGAGGCCATGCGCGATCGCATCCAGCGCGAGAGCGGGCTGCGCGCCCATGACATCTATGGGCTCTCCGAGATCATCGGCCCAGGGGTGGGCGTCGAGTGCACGGCACAGGCGGGCCTGCACCTCTTCGAGGACCACTTCTACCCGGAGATCGTCGATCCGGAGACGGGCGACGTGCTGCCGGAGGGGAGCGAGGGCGAGCTCGTCCTCACCACCCTCTCCAAGCAGGCCATGCCCATGATCCGCTACCGCACCCGCGACGTGACCGCGCTCGTTCGCGGGTCCTGCCCTTGCGGCCGCACGCTCCGCAGGATCCGCCGCATCGGGCGCCGCTCGGACGACATGATCATCATCCGCGGCGTGAACGTCTTCCCGTCGCAGGTCGAGACGGCGCTGCTCGAGGTGGAAGGGACCCTGCCGCACTATCAGATCGTCCTCACGCGGGTGAAGGGGCTCGACGAGATGGAGGTGAAGGTGGAGGTGACGCCCGAGCTCTTCTCCGATCGCATCCGCGCGCTGGAGGGCCTGCAGCGGCGGCTGGAGGCGGCGCTGGAGCACGTGCTGGGCCTGCGCGCGCGCGTGACGCTCGTCGAGCCGCGCACGCTCGCCCGCAGCGAGGGCAAGGCGAAGCGGGTCAGCGACCTGAGGAACCTGGAGGAGACCCGATGAAGCTCCGCCAGCTGTCCTTGTTCCTGGAGAACCAGCCCGGGCAGCTCCGCGCGCCCTGCGAGGCGCTCGGCCAGGCCGGGGTCGACGTCCTCACCATGATGCTCGCCGACACCGCCCAGTTCGGCATCCTGCGCCTGGTGGTGAAGGACTGGCAGCGCGGTCGCGAGGTGCTGGAGGCGGCCGGCATGGTGGTGAACGTGACCGAGGTGGTGCCGGTCGAGGTGGACGACCGCCCCGGCGGCCTCGCCGCCGCCCTCGCGGCGCTGGAGCAGGCGAAGGTGGGGGTCGAGTACATGTACCCGTTCGCGGCCGGCCCCCGCGCGGGCAAGGCCGCCATCGTCTTCCGCTTCGACGACACCGAGCGCGCGCTGGCCGTGCTCGCCGAGCGGGGCCTGCGCGTACCCGACGCCGAGGAGCTCCTGGCGAAGAAGATGTGACCGGTGTGGGCCGACGTGGGGCAGGCGCTCGTTTCCCGCCGCCGCGTTACACTGCCCGGATGCTCGTGCTCCGCCACCCGCGACTCACCGGCTTCCTGGGCGCCCTCGCGCTGTCGCTCGCTGGCTGCGGCTCGGACGCCTGCACCGTCGACGGGGAGAAGCAAGCGGTGCTCGCCACGGCGCAGAGCTGGTACCTGTATCAGGACCTCCTGCCCGCTTCGGTCGACCTGCAGTCCTTCCCCACGCCGGCGGCCCTGCTCGATGCCCTGACGGCCACGGCGCGCGCGCAGCAGAAGGATCGCGAGTGGAGCTTCCTCCTCACGAAGCAGGCCGCGCAGCAGTATTTCACGGCGGGGCAGTCGGCGGGCTTCGGGGTGAGCCTCTTCATCGACGCCTCGAACCGCCTCTTTGTCCGACAGGTCTTCCGCGGGTCGCCGGCCGACCAGGCGGGATTCAAGCGCGGGGACGAGATCCTCGCCATCGGCGCGACGGCCCAGAGCCTCGTCCCTATGGCGACGTTGCTCTCCACGAGTACCGGCCTCTCCGACGCGCTCGGCTCGGGCACCCCGGGCACCCACTCCTTCCAGGTTCAGCCCGTCGGGGCGACGGCTCCAGTGGTGCTGACCGCGACCAGCGTCGCCGCCTACGACCTCGATCCGGTCGTGTCGACGGTGCTGCCGGGCAACGTCGGCTACGTCCACCTGCGGACCTTCGTCGGCACCGCCGAGGACCGGCTCCGGGCCGCGTTCTCCGCCTTCAAGGCGCGGGGCGTCCAGAGCGTGATCGTGGACGTGCGCTACAACGGCGGCGGTCTCCTGAGCACGGCCCAGGTCCTGGGCAGCCTCCTCCACCCCGTGTCCACGGACCTCATGTACAGCTTCGCGTTCAACCAGAATCACCTCGACCAGGACGAGGCCAAGAGGTTCACGGCCGAGGCGAACGGCCTCCTGCCGGCGCGCATCTCCTTCATCACCACCGGTGACAGCGCCTCCGCGAGCGAGCTCGTCCCGAACGCGCTCGCCCCATACACGCAGGTCGCCATCGTCGGCGACCGTACCTACGGCAAGCCGGTCGGGCAGCGCCCCTCCGACCTCGGGAGCTGCGCCGACGAGCTCTACCTCATCTCGTTCGCGCTCCAGAACAAGGATGGGTACGGCGGCTATTACGGCGGCCTGCCGACGGCCGAGTTCAAGGGCACCTCCTGCCAGGCGGTCGATGACCTCACCCATGAGCAGGGAGATCCGGCAGAGGACTCGACCCAGAAGGCGCTCGCCTTCGCCACGACGGGTTCGTGCGGCTCGGCGCCCATCGCGCCGGCCGTCCTCCCGGGCGCGCTGCGTGCTGCCCTGCGAACGTCAGCGTCGCCGCTCCGACAGCCCGAACCTGCGCCGGCGCAGCGGGACGTCCCTGGGCTGTACTGACCGCTACCGGCGTCTCAGGCTCGCAGGATCGAGCTGTGTGCGCTCGTACTGCTCCGCCATGAGCGGCGAGGAGACGACGAAGTCGGCGGTCGCCCGGTTGCAGGCGGTGGGGATGTTGTAGAGCACGGCGATGCGGAGGAGCGCCTTGATATCCGGGTCGTGCGGGAGCGGCTCGAGCGGATCCCAGAAGAAGATGAGGGCGTCGAGCTCGCCGCCCGCGATCATGGCCCCGATCTGCTGATCGCCGCCGAGCGGGCCGGAGAGGAGCCGCTTCACGGGCAGCTCGAGCTCCTCGACCAGCATGCCGCCCGTGGTGCCGGTGCCGTACAGGTCGTGCCGCGAGAGCGTCCCGACGTTGAAGCGGGCCCAGGCGAGGAGGTCGAGCTTCATGTTGTCGTGCGCGACGAGCGCGATCTTCTTCCGGGGCGACATGGTGATGGACTTGGCCATCCAGCACTCCTAGCGCGCTGCGTCATGCCGGCGCAACCCTCACTCCGTGACTTTTGGCCGAGCGGGTAGGCAGGCGGCCGAGCGAGCCCCTACTTCGGAAGCTGCCGCAGGACGGCCACGCCGCCGTTCGTCGCGACGCGCAAGGCGGGCGGATCGACCATCGTGTCAAGCTCGAGCTGCCAGACGCCGTCGTCGGGAATGCCCTGGCCCGAGCGCAGCGCCGTCTTGGCGCCGCTGACCGGGTCCCAGAAGACGAGTCCCGTGTGCGCGCCGGCGAGGACCAGGCGACCGTCTGTCAGCCCTACCATGTCCTGCACGTCCTGCTCGCTCATCCCGGCGACGAAGGGGCTCACGTACGTGAACTTCGCGTTCCCGGTGTCGTGGGCGAGGCCGCGCCCCGAGCCCGGCGAGGGCACCGACGGCACCGGGCCGTAGAAGAACGAGCTCGCGAACCAGGGCGAGCCGTCCTTCGCCAGCGCGACGGCGGACAGGCTGACCACGTCGCCCAGCTGGCTCACCGGGAAGACGGGATCGCTGCCGTTGCCATACGCCACGGCGTAGGCCTGCGAGCCGCTCCGCATGTTCCACTGCTTCAGGTCCGCCACCCAGCGAATCTTCCCGGCGCTCCAGCGTCCGGCGTGCCACAGATCGCCGTCCGCGGCGACGGCGAGCCCGCGCCAGTCGCCCATGCGCGAGTCGCCCTCGCCGCCCGCCAGGCAGACCGGATCGTCGTGGAAGCACACCTGGACGTGGAGGTGGTCGCTCATCCACTCCTGGATGGAGAAGCCGGTCCACTCGCCCGGGTTCGGCGCGCGCCACTTGTCCGGCAGGAACATGTCCACGCCGTGCTCGGTGCCGGCGTAGAGCGTGTGCGGATGGACCACGTGGTCGTAGGCCATCCGGTAGACGGTCCGGTTGTGCCAGAACATCATGCCCATGCCGGTGCTCACCATCTGGAAGCGCGTCACGTCGAGCGTGCCGTCGGGCTTCACCCGCAGCCTATCGATCTGGCCCGAGTGCCGGTCCACGGCTCCGTCGGAGCAATCGCCCTTCACCGGAGCGTTTCCGAAGTAGCCGACGAAGACCTCGTTCGCTGCGCCGCCCACCAGCGTGGAGATGCCGGCGGGCGAGGCCGAGCCGGGGACGTGCTTCTCCCCGCCGCAATAGTCCTCGTCGTAGAACTGAGGATTGTCGGAGAGGTGCAGTCCGTCGGCCGAGCTGAAGCGGGTGAACTTCGCGTCCCCCGGCTTCATCAAGTACACGGCCTGGCGCGACGCCACCCACAGGTTCTGGGCCTCGTCGGTGCTGACCGCGACAGCCGGCTCGGTGAGCCCCTCGGCCGCGCCGTAGATCCGGTTGTCGAGTGGCCAGGGGCCGGGGCCGCCGAGGGTGAAGCCGGACGGGCCGGTGGGCGCGGGGGGCGCGCCCGCGTCCGGGCTACTCCCTGCCGTCCCGCCGTCGTTCTGGTTTGCCGAGACCCCGCCGGACGCCCCACCGCCTCCTCCACCACACGCGGCGAGCACGGCCGCCACGAGCGCTCCCAGAAGCGCGAGGGTCACCGCGATGCGCGAGGCCGAACGTGCGACGAATGGATCCATGTCACTCCCCTGCCAGGCGCGACTCTTCCGAGGCGCGTCGAGCGCGTCCTCAGGTTGCGAACGCCGCGCCAGCGGCGCGGGGCCGTCCTGCGCTCACGCGGGCGGCCAGTCTGGGCAGTCCAGGCGTCACGGTTGGAACGACCCTTCCCGTGCGTGGAACGGACGTCGCCTGGAGCTTTCAAACGGACGCCCTGACGTGCTTCCGCTCGATGGGCTGCTAAACTGCCTCCCCATCCCGTCGTCACCATTGGAGAGACGTGTCCACCGGTCCTCGTCCGAAGCAGCCGCCCGAGCGCGAGCAGACCTTCGGCCGAGCCCTGGGCGCCTTCAGCGGGAAGGTCGCGGTGGCGACGCTGCTGGCAGGCGTGGCCGTCTTCCTGATGGTGAAGTGGCGCGGTGGTCTCGACCTGCCCACGACCGGGCGGGCGCAACCGGAACGGTCGGCGCAGGCCCGAGCTCCGGGCGAGGCCACCGCGGCCGGCGCCGCCGCTCCGGCGCGCGCGGGCGAAGGGCCACATGGGCTGGGACCGGTGACCGACCTCGCCCGCACCATCGAGGAACGCCACGCCCGCGGCGAGCTCTCCGACGCGCAGAAACGCTTCGATTCCTGTCCGGGCGGCGACCTCCGGCGCACGGCCTGGATCGACCAGGAGCAGCGGGTGGAGAAGCTCGTCCGCGAGCGCGCCGACGGGGTCCGGATCGACGCCTGGTTCGACGCCGAGGGTCGCCTCGCCGAGGCGCTCGTGCAGGGCCGGGCCAGCGGCCGGCCGTGGGCGCGCCGCATCACGGTGGGTCAAGACCGCCGCGAGGCGGTCGAGGAGGTGCCCGGGAGCGCCGTCCCGGAGGCGCCGCCGCCCGCCCCCGACCGCGAGGACCCGACCGCGGCCTTCTTCCGCGGCCCGGGCTGCGCGCGGTGAAGCTGCGCCTCCTCGCCATCGGGAAGGACCGCTCCGGCCTCTACGCGCCCGCGGTGGAGGAGTACGCGAAGCGCCTCGCCCGCTACGTCCGCTTCGAGCTCGTCGAGCTGCCGGAGGCGAGAAAGCACGCCGGCACGCCGCGCGCGAAGGAGGAGGAGGGCGCGGCGCTCCTCGCCCGGCTCGATCCGCGCGAGCACGTGGTGGCGCTCGACGAGCGCGGCAAGGAGTACACGAGCGTCGAGCTCGCCCGCCGCGTGGAGGCCTGGCAGGGCCAGGGCCGTGACGTGGCGCTGCTGGTCGGCGGCTCCGACGGCCTCGCCCCCGAGGTGCTCGCGCGGGCGCAGGAGAAGCTCTCCCTGTCCCGCTTCACCCTCGCCCACCGCCTGGCGCGCCTCGTCCTCGTCGAGCAGCTCTACCGCGCCATGACGATCCTGCGCGGCGAGCCGTACCATAAGTAGGGCGGCATCGAAGTTCGCCCTTCGACTACGCGCCGTGCCGGCGCTACGCTCAGGGCAAACGGACTTGGAAAATCCGCTCGGGCTGAGCGTAGCGCAGCGTAGTCGAAGCCCGGGCGGCTCGCCCCGCTATCGCCCCCCGCGCACGAACCTCTTCAGGTATTTCACCCCGATCGTCCCATGCGACAGCAGCGCCTCGTCGAACTTCCGCTGGTCGAAACCTCCCGCCACCCGCACCTCCCGCTCGAGCCGCACGAGCTCGTCCCAGCCGAGGAAGTACTGGCAGAGCTGGGTCGAATCGAGCTTCGCGCGGAGGAGCTTCTTCTCCGCCTGCGCCTTCTCCTGGAAGCCCTCCTCGATCATGAGCCGCAGCGCCTCATCGTCGGTCATGGCGCCGCCCTGGAGGCCGGCGTCGAGGATGGCGTTCGAGGCCACGATCATGCGCCCGCGGAGATCCATGAAGCGATAGCGGTCGTTCTTCTCGCCCCCGAACCCCTGCTGCACGACGAGGCCCTCGCCGTAGACTGCCCAGCCCTCGGCGAACGGTCCGCTCCACAGCGTCGCGCGGAGGGCCGAGGGATCGCGCCGAGCCCACCACGCCTGCGTGTGGTGCCCCGGCAGCGCCTCGTGCGCGGCGGTGAGCGCGATCTCGTAGTCGTTGTTGGCGCGCAGGTAGCTCTCGGCGCGATCGGCGGGCCAGCTCGGGTCGACCGGCTCGACGTAATAGGTGCCATGGAAGGGGGCTGCGCGGTCGAGCGCGCCGGGCGACAGGTACTCCGCCCCGCCACCGCCGCGCTTGAACTCCGGCATGGGCTCGACCGAGAGCGTGTCCTGCGGCGGCAGCGGCACGATCCCCTTCGCCTCGACGAACGCGCGCAGCCCG
The DNA here is from genome assembly GCA_035636195.1 of Anaeromyxobacteraceae bacterium. Taxonomy (GTDB): domain Bacteria; phylum Myxococcota; class Myxococcia; order Myxococcales; family Anaeromyxobacteraceae; genus Anaeromyxobacter_A. Next base: position 15,766 of record DASPZP010000143.1, on the reverse strand, counting down.
GCGAGCTTGTCGGCGCTCGCCTCGACGAGCTTCTCGCGCGGCGGGTGGTCGGCGGACACGCGGTCCTTCACGCGCGCGATGAGCGAGGCGCCGGTGGGCTCGGCCTGGCCGGGGAAGAGCTCGCGAAAGAGGCGCCGCGCCACCTCCTCCAGCTCGCGGCGCGCGGCCGCGAAGTCGGCGCGCGCCTCCCGCACCATCTCCTCGGGGGCGAGGTCGGTCTGGAGCGCCAGTGGAAACTTCTTCCGATAGAGGTGCGGCCCGAGGCGCCAGCTGCGCGTCGCGCGCGAGGGCAGCGTACCCTCCAGAAAGGCCTGGTGCTGGCGCAGCGCCGCCGCTGCCGACCGGCGGGCCCGCTCGGCCGGCGCATCGCCCTTCGTGAAGGCCGCCAGCTCGGTCTCGAAGAACTCGAGGCGGCCGCGGTTGTCCTTCACCGCCTGCTCGAGGTGAACCGTCGAGACCGGTCCCGCGAGTGCGCGCTGCCGCGCCGCGAGCCAGCGGGGTAGGGCGGTGAGCTGCGCCGTCACCGCCCGCCGCCGCGCGACCTCCGTACCCCAGCTCCCATGGACGACGTCGGAGAGGCGCGCCGCCACCACCTCGCGCGGATCGTAGAAGGTGAAGCCGTCTCGCAGGCGCGGGTCCCAGGTCCACTCGCGGACCTGGGTCAGCTCGAGCAGCTCCAGGGCGATCCCGTCGGACAGGATGGCGGCGTCGACCTGGCCGTCGGGCGAGAGCGCGCCGCCGTCGATTGCCGCGAGCTGCCGCCGCAGCCCCTGGAGCTCCGCCACGCGCCTCTTCACCCCTACCAGGGAGAGGTCGGCGAGCCGATCGGCGAAGCGGTGGTCGCCCATGTAGTCGGCGAGGTGGGGCTTGGCGCGGAAGAGGCCGTCGAGGTAGCGGCCGGTCAGCACCGAGAGCGGGGTCGGGGTCGCCGTCGCGGTCGAGGTCAACAGGGCGAGCAGGAAGGGCGCGAGCATGGTCGCGGGATCTAACAGCTCCCGTCCCCCTGTGAGTGCCGCGAAAGGGCCCGCTCCTTGCTTCGCGATGGGGTGAGCGGCGCCAATTTCTTTGTGGGCGCGGCCCGGACGGCCTAAAGATTCGTCACCTCCGCTCATCCGAACCTCCGAGGTCCTCGTGCTGAAGGCCAAACCCGTTCTTCTCGTCGTCCTCGATGGTTGGGGCCTCCGCGCCGAGCGCGATGCGAACGCGATCGCCCTCGCCGGCACCCCCAACATGGACGCGCTGGCGCGCGACTACCCTTCGGCCGCGCTCCGGACGAGCGGTCTCGCCGTCGGCCTTCCGGACGGACAGATGGGGAACTCCGAGGTCGGACATACGAACCTCGGGGCAGGGCGGATCGTCTACCAGGACCTCGTCCGCATCAACCTCGCCGTGGAGGACGGGTCCTTCTTCCAGAACCCCGTCCTGCAGGAGGCGATGAAGCGCGCCAAGTCCGGGAGCGGCACCGTCCACTTCATGGGCCTCTTCTCCGACGGCGGGGTCCACAGCCATGTCGAGCACCTGCACGCGCTCCTCGAGCTGGCGCGCCGGGAGGGCGTCCCGCGCGCCTTCGTCCATGCGTTCCTCGACGGGCGCGACACGCCGCCGCGGAGCGGACTCGGGTACATGCAAGCCTTCGAGAAGCGAGTCGCCGAGACCGGCTACGGCAAGGTCGCGAGCGTGATGGGCCGCTTCTACGCCATGGACCGCGACAAGCGCTGGGATCGCGTGGCGCTGGCCTACGGCGCGCTGGTGAAGGGCGAGGGCCATCGCAGCGCGACGCCGCTGCAAGCGATGGAGGAGGCCTACGGCCGCGGCGAGAACGATGAGTTCGTGAAGCCGACGGTGGTGGTGGACGGGACCGGCGACCCGCGCGGGCGCGTGCGCGACGGAGACGTCATCGTCTTCTTCAACTTCCGAGGCGACCGCGCCCGCGAGCTCACGCGGGCCTTCACGGAGGAGGGCTTCGCCGAGTTCGACCCGAAGCCGCGCCCGCAGCTGTCGTACTACGCGTGCATGACGGAGTACGACCGGACCTTCGGGCTGCCGGTCGCCTACGCCCCCGACCAGCCGACGCGCATCTTCCCCGAGATCGTGGCGGAGGCCGGCATCGCGCAGCTCCGTTGCGCCGAGACGGAGAAGTACGCGCACGTCACGTTCTTCTTCAACGGCGGGCGCGAGGTGCAGTACCCGGGCGAGGACCGGATCCTCGTCCCCTCGCCACGGGACGTGAAGACCTACGATCAGAAGCCCGAGATGAGCGCGCGCGAGGTGACCGACCGGCTCGTACAGGCCATCGACTCGCGCAAGTACGGCTTCATCCTCGTCAACCTCGCGAACCCGGACATGGTGGGCCACTCCGGAAATCTGCAGGCGGCCATCCAGGCCGTGAAGGTGGTCGACGAGTGCATCGGACGGCTGTGGAAGGCCGCCCGCGCGGCGCACATGGCGATGCTCGTCACCGCCGACCACGGAAACTGCGAGCTGATGGTCGACCCGGTCACGGGTGAGCCCCACACCGCGCACACGCTCGGGCCAGTCCCCTTCATCCTGGCCGATCCCGATCTGAAGGGGGCGAAGCTGCGCGCCGAGGGCGTCCTCGCCGACGTGACGCCGACAGCGCTCCAGGTGATGGGCCTCCCCCAGCCGCCGGAGATGAAGGGGCTCGGGCTGGTGATACGTTGAACGGGTTCACGGCCGCGCTGCTCGACCTCCTCTACCCCCCGCGCTGCGCCGCCTGCCGCGAAGGCCTCGACTCCTCCGCCGAGGGTCCGTTCTGCCGGACCTGCCGCGACGCGGTCGACCCCGTTCCGTCCGGCTGCGGGCGCTGCGGCCTCCCGGGTCCGGCTCCCGTCTGCGGCGCTTGCCTCGCCGCGCCGCCGCCCTTCGTCAGCTGCCGGGCCGCCGGGCTCTTCGGCGGTCCGCTCGCCGATGCCGTCCACGCCCTCAAGTACGGAGCCCGCCCCGCCCTGGCGCGGCCGCTCGGCGTCTGGATGTCGGCGGCCGTCCCCTGGCCGGTGGGAGCTGCGGTCGTGGCGGTGCCGCTCGGCCGTGGCCGGCGCATCGCGCGCGGCTACGATCAGGCGGCCTTGCTGGCCCGCTCAGCGGCGCGCGAGCGGCGCCTCCCGTTCCTCGCGGGCGCGGTCTGGCGCGTGCGCGAGACCCCGCCGCAGGTCGGGCGCTCCCGGGCCGAGCGCCTCGCGAACGTGCGCGGCGCCTTCGCCGCCGGCCCGGCGGTGCGCGGCTGCGACCTCGTCCTCGTCGATGACGTCGTCACGACCGGCGCCACCGCCGCGGCCTGCGCGGAGGCGCTCCTCGCGGCGGGCGCCCGCTCGGTGGCGGTGGCGGCGCTCGCGCGCGCCGACTGAACGGCCACGGAATCGAACGGCGGCCCCGGGGTAGACTGTCTCGATGCTGTCCGCCCTCCTCCTCGCCACCGCCCTCGCCGGTGCCGCCCCGAGCGCCTCCCCCGATCCGGTCGCGGAGCGGCTCCACGCGCTGCTCGACGAGCTGGAGCGGGACCACGCCGCGCCGCGCGCACTCGTACCGCTCATCCAGCTGGAGCAGCTGGAGGACGAGCTCCCCGACCTCGCCCGGGCGGGCGTCGCCTACGCGCGCCTGGCCGAGGATCCGGACGCGCACCCGGAGGTGCGGGCCTACGCCCGCTTCCGGCTCGCCGACGTGGAGCGCTCGCGCGGGAACCTGCGCCGGGGGGAGGCGGAGCTGGCGCGGCTCGCGTTCCTCTCCGGCTGGCAGCTCGCGGGGCCCTTCGACAATGAGGGCAAGCGCGGCTTCGACGAGGTCTTCCCGCCCGAGAAGGCGCAGGACCTCGCGGCGCGCTTCCAGGGCAAGGCGCGCGAGGTGGGCTGGCGCTCGCTCCCGCCCGAGGCCGTGGTGGGAGGCTTCGCGCACCTCGGCGCGGCCGTCCGCCCCGCCCGTCACGTGGTGGTCTATGCGCTGACGGTCGTCGAGGCGCCGCGCGAGCAGCGCGTTCGCCTGCACCTCGGCGCGAGCGGGGCAGTGAAGGTCTTCGTCGACGGCGCGCTCGTCCACGCCGACCCGAGCTACCACCGCGCCCGCCTCGACACCTCCGCCGTCGAGCTGACGCTCCACCGCGGCCCCAACCGCATCCTCGTGAAGCTGTGCCAGGCCGAGGGGCGGCTCGGTCTCTATGCCCGCCTGGCCGACGCACGCGGCGAGCCGCTCCGGCTCCCCACCTCGCGGCCGGGGCCCCTGCCGGCCCCGCCGCGCGGGTTCTCGCCGCGGGCGGCGCCGCTGCCCGGGGTCGTGGAGCTGCTCGAAGGTCGCGTCCGGAAGGCGCGTGGGGCGGCGGCGGCGCAGGCACGGCTCGACCTGGCGGTGGCGCTCTCCGAGCGCCGGCCGGGCGAGGATCGCGAGCGCCGGGCGGCGGCCGAGGCGCGCCGCGCCGCCGAGCTCGCCCCGCGCTCGCTCGAGGCGCAGCTCCTGGCCGCGCGGCTCGACGAGGACGGCAACCGGCGGCGGGCGCACCTCGAGGCGGCGCTGGCCGCTCACCCGAACGACCCGGTGGCGCTCACCGCGCTCGCCCAGCACGAGCTCCATCACAACCGGCTGGCGCGAGCGCGGGGCTTGCTCGGGCGAGCGCTCCTGGCCGTGCCGGGGTTCGTCGCGGCGGAGCTCGCCCTGGCCGACCTGCACGAGCAGGTCGGGCTCGCGGCGCGCGCGCGCGACGAGCGCGCCCGTACGGCCGCCGCTCATCCGTTCCACCCGGCGGCGGTCGTCGCGGCGGCGCGCGGCGCCCGGCTGCAGGATCGCCTGGAGGAGGCGACCCGCCTCCTCCGCAAGGCGCTCGCGCTCCGCTTCGACGACGCGGCGGCCCGCGCGACGCTGGTGCAGGTGCTCCTGGACGCGGCCGATCTGGAGGGGGCGGTCCGCCTCCTGGGGGAGACGCTGCGCCTCGAGCCGGCGGATCTCCAGGCGCGGCTCCGCCTGGCGGACCTCCTCGCCGCGAACGCCCGCTGGGACGACGCCGAGAGCGCCTATGCGGCCGCGCTCGCCATCACCCCCGACGAGCCGGAGATCCTGGAGCGTCGCGGGCAGGCGCGCCTGCGCGGAGGCCACCGGCCGGAGGCGCTGGCCGACTTCCAGGCGGCGCTGGAGCTGAAGCCGCAGAACGCGCAACTGAAGGAGCTCGTGCGCGCCATCGAGCCCACCCGCGAGCGGTTCGAGACGCCCTACCTGCGCGACGCGCGCGCGCTCGCCCGCACCGCCCCGGCACCGGAGCAGGACGAGGACGCCCTCATCCTCTCCGACCTGAAGGTGACGAAGGTCTTTCTCTCCGGCCTGGCCTCGACCTTCCGGCAGCTCGTGGTCAAGGTGGAGACGCAGCGCGGCGTCGACGCCTGGCGCAGCTGGGCCACCGGCTACACGCCCGACCGCCAGGAGGTGCACGTCGAGCGGGCGCGGGTGGTGAAGCCCGACGGCAGCGTGATCGACACCTACCAGGAGAGCGACCGGAGCTCGTCCGAGCCGTGGTACCGCCTGTACTACGACACGCGCACCCGGCAGCTCGGCTTCCCCTCGCTCGCGCCGGGGGACCTGCTCGAGATCGCGGTCCGCACCGACGACGTGGCGAGCGAGAACCTCCTCGCCGATTACTTCGGCGAGGTCGTGTTCCTCGGGGATGACACTCGCCGCGCCGACAGCGAGTACGTGCTGCTCCTGCCGCAGGGGCGCCGCATCTTCACGGCCGACCCGGCCCTGCCCCGGCTGGAGAAGAGCGAGAAGGCGCTCCCGGGTGGCGTGGTGGAGCGCCGCTGGCGCGCCCGGGACGTGGCGCGGATCCAGGCCGAGCCGGGCATGCCGGGCTGGAGCGAGGTGGCGCCCTACGTCCACGTCTCGACCTACGCGAGCTGGGAGGAGGTGGGCCGCTTCTACTGGGCGCTGGTCCGCGAGCAGCTCGCCGTCACGCCCGAGATCCAGGAGGCCGCGCTCCGGCTCGCCGCCGAGGTGCGCTCCGAGCGGCGGGCGAGGAACCTGCCGGAGGCGGGGGACGAGCTGGCGCTCATCCAGGCTGCCCACCGCTTCGTCGTCACGAACACGCGCTACGTGGCGCTCGAGTTCGGGATCCACGGGTACAAGCCCTACCGGGTGGACCAGATCCTCGAGCGTCGCTTCGGCGACTGCAAGGACAAGGCGAGCCTGACCAAGGCCCTCCTCTCCGCGCTCGGGGTCGAGTCGCGCCTCGTGCTCCTCCGGATGAAGAAGCTCGGCCGCATGCCGGAGCGGCCCGCCTCGCTCGCCATCTTCAACCACGCCATCCTCTACGTCCCCAAGCACGACCTGTGGCTCGACGGGACCGCCTCCTACTCCGGGTCGCGCGACCTGCCCGACGAGGATCGCGGCGCGACCGTGCTGGTGGTGAACCCCGACGGTCCCCCGCTCTTCACCACCATCCCGGAGGGCCGGCCGGAGGACAACGCCTCGCGCAGCAGCTACGAGGTCGCGCTGGCGGCGGACGGGAGCGCGATCGTGACCGGAGAGGCGCAGGTCGGAGGCGTGCGCGCCCCCGGCTACCGGCGCGCCTACGCCTCCGAGCACGACCGCCGGGTCAACCTCGAGCAGGCGATGAGCCGCACCTTTCCCGGTCTGACGGTGAAACAGCTGGCGGTCTCGGACCTCGCCCGGCTGGAGGACGACGTGACGATGCGCTTCACGCTCGCCCTGCCGCGCCTCGCCGACCGCGACGGCGACGGGCTGCGCTTCTCGCCCTTCGGCCGGAGTCACCGCTTCGCCGAGGGGATGGCCCCTCTCTCGACCCGGCGCTACGACCTCGTCCTCGGCGCGCCGTGGGCGTCGCGCCTCGCCTACCGCTACCTGCTACCGGCCGGCCAGCGCGCCGCCGAGCTCCCCCCGACCGTCCACCTCGACACGCCGTTCGGCACCTTCGAGGTGCGCTACCGCTCCGAGGCGGGCGCGCTGGTGGCCGAGATGCGCCTCGTCGTGAAGGCCGGCCGCGTGACCGCGGCTACCTACCCGGCTTTCCGCGACTTCCTCTCGCAGATCGATCGCGCCCTGGCCCGCCCGGTGCGCGTCGCTCCGGCCATTCCTCCGACGGCCGCACGATGATGCACCTCCCTTCCCTTCCTCCGTTCGCCCTGAGCGTAGGGGCGCGCAGCGCCCCGGAGTCGAAGGGCGAGAGGGCGTGCTTCGACTACGCGCCCGCGGGCGCTACGCTCAGCACGAACGGATGGCCCCCCTTGCGACACATCGCCATCGCCGCCCTCCTCGCGCTCTCCGCCTGCGCCACCGCGCGCGCGCCGCTCGACCGACCCGAGGGCGATGCCGCGGCGCGCGGCGCCTCCGCTCGCGAGCTCGCGCGGGCAGGGCTCGATGCGCTCGTCCTGCGCAGCGACGCGGCCACCGCCGAGCGGCGGCTGGCCGAGGCCGTACGGCGCGACGGAGGGGATCCCTGGGCGCGCTACGGCAGCGCGCTCCTCGCGCAGCGGCGGCTCGACGACGCGGCCGAAGCGGCGCACCTCGTGGCGCTCATCGCGGCGGCCCCCTCGCACCCGCTCGCGGTCGTCGCCGCGCGCAGGCTCCATGACCTGGCCTCGCTCGCGCCCTCGCTGGCGCAGGCGGTCCTGGCCGGGCTCGCTCCGGTGCAGCCGCGCCTCGCGTCCGAGGCGGCCCTGCGGGTGCGCAATACGCGGGCGCGCGCAGCCGAGGCCCTGGGCGACACGGCGAACGTGCGGCGCCTCCGGGCCGAGACCGGCTCGCTCGCCGCGGTCACCCTGGCCGGTCCGTTCGGGGCGCTGGCTGCCCTCGACCTCGACACGCCCTATCCGCCGGAGCTGGGCCCGCTCCCCGAGACCGCGCCCGCGCCGGGCGGGTTGCCGTCTGTCCCCGCGCGGCCGGTCGCGACCCCGGACGGAAAGGTGCTGCTCCAGGGCGAGCCTGCCGGCGGCGACATCCATTACCTCGCCGCCGACGCGGTGCTCGCTCGCGGCGGCGACTACCTGCTCGCCCTCGCCAGCCCCGGCTCGCTGCGGGCCTTCATCGACGGCGTGCCCATCGCCGAGCGGCGCGCCTACGCCGGCTTCCCGGCGCTGTCGCAGCTCGTGCCGCTGCGCCTCGGCCCGGGGCGCCACCGGGTGCTCCTGAAGCTCGCCCGCGGCAACGGAGGCGGGCTCCTGGCGGTCGACCTCGCCCGCGCCGATGGCGCGCCCTCGGACGCCACCTTCGTCCCCGCCTCGCCGGGCGCTCCGGCCGCGCCCGTCCGCGCAGGAGCCCTGCCGCCGCGACTCCCAGGCGCGGTCGAGCGGGCGCGGGCGCTCGAGGCCGAGGCGGGCCCGGTCACCGCGCGGCTCGTGGCAGCCCAGGACGCCGCCGACTTCGATCGCGAGGTGGCCAAGGCGCTGGCGGAGGAGGCGCTCGCGCGCGCGCCGGGCTCGGCGCCGCTGCTCGCGCTGCGGGCGGAGCTGCGGCAGGACGACCCGACGCTGGCCGAGCGCATCGCCCGCTCGCGGGCCGCGGCCGACCTCGACCTGGCGCTGGCGGCCGACCCCGGGTACGCCGCCGCCCGGCTGGCCCGCGCCGAGCTGGCGCGCGCCGGCGACCGGCTCGACGACGCGACGGCACTCCTCGACCGCCTCTCCGAGGAGGACGCGGCCCGGTCGCGGGCGCTCCTTGCCCGGGCGCGGCTGGCGCAGACGCGCGGGCTCGCCGAGCGCGCCGAGCGCTTCGCCGAGGAGGCGCGCCGCCGCGACGGCGACTGCGCGGCGCTCTCACTCCTCCTCGACCTCGCCTCGCAGCGCGACGCGGTGGCCCGGCAGGACGAGCTCGTCGCCGCGCTGGCGCGTTGCCCCGGCGGGCGCGAGCGGGTCGTCACCCACCGCCGCCGCCGCGGCGACCTCCCGGGAGCGCTCGCCCTGGCGAGCGAGATCGTGCGCGCCGACCCGGCACGCCTCGACGCGCGGCTCGTGCGCTCCGACCTCCTCGCCGCGAGTGGCGACCCGCAGGCGGCGGCGGACGACCTGGCCGAGCTGGCCCGCACCTGGCCGCGCGAGCCGCGCCTCCCCCGGCGCAGGGCCGAATATCTGGACGCGGCCGGCGACGCGAAGGCGGCGCAGGCCGCCCGCGCGCTGGCGCTGCTCCTTGACGCGAGCGACCTCGGCCTGCGCCGGGCGCTGGCGGTGGAGGATGGCCACGAGCCCCTCGACGAGCTCGACGAGGACGGTGCCCGCACCCTCGCCGCCTACCGCGCGAGCGGGAGGGGGCGCGCCACCTCCAGCGTGACGGTGCTCGACCTGGGTGCGATCGAGGCCCATCCCGGGGGCGCCTACACCGAGCGCATCCACAGCCTGGTGGAGGCGCGCGACGAGCGCGCGGTGGACCGGCTGGGCGAGGTGGCCGTCCCCGACGGCGCGCAGCTCATCGAGGCGCGCACCGTGAAGAAGGACGGCCGGGTGCTCGAGCCGGAGCAGCCGCTCGGCGACAAGCGCACGCTCTCCCTGACCGGCCTCGAGCCGGGGGACTTCGCCGAGTGGGCATGGCTGCGCACCGTCCCGGCGCGGGGTCCCGCCGTGCCGGGTTTCGCCGCCGATGCGTTCTACTTCCGGGCCGACGAGCCGCTCTGGCGCTCGGTCTACGCCGCCGCGGCGGCGAGGGACCTGCCCCTCTCGGTGGACGCCCACCACCTCCCGGCGCCGGAGGTGAAGGAGGAGGGCGGCCGGCAGGTGGTGCGGGTGGTGCGGGAGGAGGTCCCGCCCGTGCTGCCGGAGCCGAACGCGCCAGCCGAGGCGGAGTACCTGCCCTTCGTGCAGGTCGGCGCCGGCGCCAGCACCGAGGCGCTCGCGCGCGCCATCGCCGACGGCGCGCTCGAGCCGTGCCGGCCCAGCCTGGAGGTGCGCGCGCTCGCAGCCGAGATCGCCGCCTCCGTCCCGGCGCCGCAGCGCGGGACGGACGCCCTGCCGCGCGCCGCCTACCGGCGCGTGCACGAGCTCATCCTGGGCCAGGGCGGCTCGTTCGCCGAGCCGGCCGGCGCGGTGCTCTCGCGCGGCCGGGGCAGCCGGACGGTGCTCTTGAAGAGCCTCCTCGATGCGCTCGGGGTGAGATCGCGCCTCGCGCTCGTGCGCGACTTCGGCCGCGACCCGGCTCCGTATCGCTTCGCCCGGCCCGACCTGTATTCCTACGTGGTGCTGCGAGTGGAGCACGGCGGAGCGGTAGCGTGGATCGACCCGACCATCCGCGGCGCCCCCTACGGTTCGCTGCCGGCGGCGCTCCGCGACGCCGAGGCGATCGTCCTGCCGGCTCCGGGCGAGCGGGCCGAGGTGACGCGGACGCCGCCGGACGACGGCTCCGAGCGGCGCCGCACCCGGCTCGCCATCGCGGTGGACGGGGAGGGGAACGCGACCGTGGAGGGAGCGGAGGAGTACCGCGGCGTCGAGGCGGCCAGCCTGCGGGACGCGATCGAGAAGATCGACGGGCCGGCGCGGCGGCAGGCCATGGAGCAGACCCTCGCGCGGACCTTCCGCAGCCCGTCCCTGCTCGACCTCCAGGTGGATGGGGAGCGCGCCCTCGAGGCCCCGATGACGCTGCGCTGGCGAGCGCGGGTGGAGGGCTGGGCGCGGCTGGAGGCCGGGCGCGCGGTGGTCGAGGCTCCGCTCTTCCCGGCGCGGCTCGGCGCCCGCTTCCTCCAGCGCGCCGTACGCGAGCGGCCGCTCCTGGTGGCGAGCGACGAGCGCAGCACGACCGAGCTCGTGGTCGTCCTCCCGCCCGGCTGGTCGCCAGCTCCTTCGACGCCGCCGCCCGTGACGAGCCCCCATGGCGGCTACCGCCGCGAGGAGCGCGGCGAGGCGGGCAGGCTCCTGCGCACGGATCACTACGACCTCCGGCGCGGGCGCGTCGCGCCGGCCGACTACTCCGCCTTCGCCGGTTTCGCGCGCGCGGTCGACGCGGTGCAGGAGGAGCCCATGGTGTTTCTCCGGGCCACCCCGGGTGAAAAATCACCCGCCGCCCCGCCCGCGCAACCGCCCGGAACGTGAGGGAAGGCGGGCTGGCATCGCCGATGCTCTTCTGCTCGGCGTGCGCTTCGCTCTCCCCCGAGTCCTCGCCGAGCTGCTCGCGCTGTTGAGCCAGCTCGGGAGGGCGCACCTTCGCGCGCCGGTCCTCGTCCCCGCCCACCGTCCGCTCCCCCGCGGGCGGGTGGTGACGCGGTAGGCGCGGCAACTCCAGGCGGCTCCTGCGCTGGCTCCCCCCGGCGCAGGAGCCGCTTCTTTCCGGCCCCCGGGCAGTCCGTCGTCCTGCACGTCCATCCGCCCCGGGGCTGGCGCTATCACCGGCCAGCTCCAGTGTCACAATCAGGCCATCAGGCGCTCCACCGCCGCGCTGTGCACGTCCATCCCGCGGCTCGTGAGGACGAGTCGCCCGGCGCGCACCACCGCCAGCCGCGCCCGGCGCAAGGCCGCGACCTCCGCCCGCCGCGCCGACACGACCTCCTCGACCGCCACTCCCTCTCGCGTCCGGAGGGCGAGCATCATCCGCTCCTCGGCGAGCTCGCGCGGCCCGAGCCGGTCCTCCTCGACCGTCGGCAGCCGCCCCGCCTCGACGGATTCCAGATATGCGAGCGGAGCCCGGGCATTCCCCCAGCGCAGCGCCCCCGCGCCGTCCACTGCGTGGCGACAGCCGAACGCACCGACGCCGAGGCCGAGGTAGCTCTCCGACCGCCAGTAGAGCCGGTTGTGGACCGACTCGAACCCCTCCCGCGCGAAGTTCGAGATCTCGTACCGGCGCAGCCCCGCCCGGCGCAGCGCGCCGCGGATGGCGCGCGCCTGGGCCACCACCTCGTCGTCGCCGGGGAGCGGCAGCCTCCCTTCGCGCCGCAGCCGGGCCAGCGGCGTCTCCTCGGCCAGCACCTCGCCCTCGAGCGTGAGGGCGTACGCGGAGACGTGCGTGACGGGGAGCGCGCCCACCCGCTCCGCGTCCGCGCGCGCCGTCGCGACGGTCGAGCGCCGGGCCCCGTAGATGAGGTCCACCGCCACGTTCCCGACCACCTGGGCCGCGGCGCGGACGGCGCGCTCCGCGTCGCCGGGGCGGTGTCGCCGGCCGAGCTTGGCGAGCACGCCCGGGTCGAACGACTGCACGCCGATGGAGAACCGGCTCACCCCGGCCTCGCGGTAGGCGGCGAGCCGCCCCGCGTCGGCGGACTCGGGGTTCGCCTCCAGCGTCACCTCGGCCTGCGCGGGCAGCGCGAAGCGCGACCGCACCGCCGCCACCACCTCCGCCACCCGCGCCGGATCCCACAAGGAAGGCGTGCCGCCGCCGAGGTAGAGGGAGCGGGCCTCGAGCCCGTCGAAGCCGTCCGACCGCAGCGCCAGCTCGGCCAGCACCGCCCGCGTGTAGCGCTCCTGGGGGATGGCGCGGTCCGTCGCGACGGCGAAGTCGCAGTACGGACAGTGCACCGTGCAGTACGGGAAGTGGACGTAGATGCCGAAGGGGCGCGCGGCGGGTCCGGGCCTTGGAACGAGGGCTGCGCCCTCGCCCCGTCGAGCGAAGCTCGCCGGGGCCCCACTCCTGCTCGCCGGGGCCCTTCGCGCGTCGTCGCGGCGTTCGCCGCTCCACGCCGCGCCTCCCGGCGCGCTCGCATCGCTCGCGGGTTCGAGAATCACGATCGCCCGTCTAGCCGGGCTTCTTCGCCTGCGCGAGCAGATCCTTGTTCTTCTGGTGGTAGCGGGCCACCTCGCCATTCAGGAAGTCGTTCTCCGACCGGAGCTCGTCGACCTCCTCGCGCAGCTTCGCCACCGCCGCCTGCGCCTCGGCGAGGAGCGCCTGCTGCGCTCCCTGGCCGGCCCGCTCGCGCTCCAGCTCGGCCGTGCGCCTGCGGGCCTGACCCTCCGCGCGCGTCACCGCCTCGAGGCGAGTCTCCAGCTCGACGAGCGCCGCCTTGTGGCGCTCGGACTCGGCCGCGTGGCGCCGCTCGGCGGCGGACCCCTCTTCCGACGCGGCCCGACGTCGGGCCTCGGCCTCCCCCGCTGCCCGGGCCGCTGCCGCCTCGCGGGTGGTCTTCTCCGCCCCCAGCTCGGCCGCCCGGCGCTTCAGGGCGGAGAGCTCCGACCCGAGCCGCGCGAGCTCGCTCCCCCGCGCCTGCAGCTCGACGGCGGCCTGCTCCTTCACCCGCTCGCGGTCGGCGGTGGCCTGATGCGCCTGGCGCGCCGCCGCCTCGACCTGCTGGGTGCGCTGCTGCAAGACCTCCTGCGCGTGCGCCAGCTCGCGCCGGAGCTTGGGCGCCTCGGCAGCGGCGGGCTCGAGCGCGCCGAGCCGGTGCACCTCCGCCTCGAGCGCCTTCGCCTGGGCGCGGGCGGCCTCGGCGGCCTTCAGCTCGGCTGACAGACGCTGCGCAAGCTCGTCGCGCTCGGAGGCGAGCTGGGCCTCGCGACGGGCGGCCTCGGCGATCCCCTCCGAGAGGCGGCCCACCTCGCCGGCGGCGGTGGCGCGGCCCTCGTCGAGCGACTGCGCCAGGTCGGCCACCTGCACCCGCGTCGTGGCGAGCTCCGCTTCCTGGGCCCGGTAGGCCTGCTCGAGCGCGGTGGCCTTCTCGGCGTAGGCGCTCGCCTCGGCGCTCGCCTGCCGGAGCTCGGCGGCCAGCCCCGCGCGTGCGCCTTGCTCGCGCTCGAGCTCCAGGCCGAGCGCCTCGCCGCGCGCGCGCGCCTCGGCGAGCTCCTGCGCCAGCGCCTCCGCGCGCGCGAGCGCCGTCTCCTTCTCGCCGCGCTCGCCCGAGAGCTCCGCCTGGGCGCCGGCGCGCTCCTGCTCGCGCACCGAGGCCGCGTGGACGAGCTCCGCCTGGAGCCGCGAGACGTCGGCTGCCAGGCCGTCGCGCTCGGCGCGCGCCGCCGCCAGCTGGGACTGGAGCGTCTCCCGCTCGGCCGCCTGCTGCGCGTCGGCCTCGGCGCGGGCGGCGCGCTCTGCCGCCAGCGCCGCGGCGGCAGCGGCGCGCGCCTCCGCCCCTGCGGCCTCCAGGGCTGCCCGGGCGTCGTCGGCGGCTGCGAGGCGCTGCGACCAGGCCTGCTCCGCGGCCTCCTGCGCCTGCATGGTCTCGGAGAGCACGTCGGAGACCGACTGCCGCGTCGCCTCCGAGTCGGCCAAGCGCCGCTCGAGCTCGGCGCGGGCGGCGCCGAGCTCGGCCGCCGCCTCGCCCGCCTCCGCCAGCCGCCGCTCGAGCTCACGCCGCGCCTCCTCGCCCGCGAGGAGGCCCTGCCGCGCCGTCTCGAGCGCGGAGCGCAGCTCGCCCGCCTCGTGGCGCTGCGAGGTCATCGCTTCCCTGACGCGGCCGAGGAAGAGGTCCTTCGCCCGCAGCCGCTCGCGGAAGTACTCGACCCGCTCCTCGGGGGTGCCGCGCGGCGGCGAGGGATCTCGCGGCCACTCGGCGAAGAGCTCATCGAGCGCCAGCGCCACCACGGCGGGCGCTGGCGCCGTCGGCTGGACGCGGGCCGGTGCGGGGCGTGGGCGGGGCGGCGGTGCGGCGCCGGCTGCGCCAGGGATGGGCGGGGGGCCGCGGCCGGGCAGCGGCGGCGGCGGAGTGTCGGTGCCTTCGTCGCGGACGAGTCGCGCGGCGTGTGCCACCACCTGCGCGAGATCGAGCGGCTGCCGCAGGTACTCGTCGGCGTGCGTGCGCGTCTGCCGGTGCGCCTCGATGGCACCCTCGGTGGCGTCGCTCGTGTAGAGGATGAGGGGAATGGACGCGAGCGCGCGCTTCAGCCGGTTGCAGACGGAGAAGCCGCTCATGTCCGGCAGCTCGGCCGCGAGCAGGATGAGGTCGGGCCGGCTCGCCTTGCAGCGATCGACTGCCGGCTCGCCAGCGGCGAGCGCCGTCACCTGGTACCCCGCCGGCGCGAAGGCACGCCGGACGGCCTCGGCCAATGCCGGATCCGGATCGATGAGGAGGAGCTCGCGTCCCATGCGGGCGGGACATGCTAGCGCGAATCGACCGGCAGGCGAAAACCCAGGCCGTGTAGGCGTGCGGGGCGGGGTGTGCGCAGGGTCGCGGTCGCGGGCGCGGTCGCGGTCGCGGTCGCGGTCGGGGTCGAGGTCGGGGTCGAGGTCGGGGTCGGGGTCGAGGTCGAGGTCGAGGTCGAGGCGTCGAGCCGCTGAGCATGGCGGGAGTACAGTGCGCCCGTGGCACGAGGCATCGGCCTGGGGCTCCTGGCAGCGGCGCTGTTCGGCGCCAGCATTCCCGTCACCAAGCTGCTCGCGGCGGACGCCGACCCGCTCGTCCTGGCGGGGCTCTTGTACCTCGGAGCGGGCGCGGCGCTCGCCGTGCTGCGGTCCTTGCGGCCGGGAGCGGAAGCGAGGCTCCGCCGGTCCGATGCCCCGTGGCTCCTCGGTATCGTGGCCGCCGGGGCGATCGCCGGCCCGACCCTCCTCGTCGTCGGGCTCCGGCGGCTCCCCGGCGTGCCCGCGGCGCTGCTGCTCAACCTGGAGGCGCCGCTCACGGCCGTGCTGGCGGTCGCCGCGTTCGGAGAGCACCTGTCGCGCCGTGGCTGGACTGCCGCGGCGCTCCTCGCCGGCGGCGCCGTGACCTTGGCGGCCGCGCCCGGCGCCCTCCACCTGGACGGGCCCGGCGCCGCCGCGCTCGTCTGCGCCTGCGCGGCCTGGGCGCTGGACACCAACCTCACCCAGCGGCTGTCGCTCCGCGATCCGGTCGCGCTGGTGCGTTTCAAAACGCTGGCCGGCGGCGCGTGCACGCTCCTTTTGGGGCTCGCGCTCGGAGGCAAGCTGCCCGGGGCGCGAGAGA
>DASPZP010000142.1:0-10203 GCA_035636195.1 Anaeromyxobacteraceae bacterium | reverse complement strand
CCTTTCGGAACGTCCGTGACGAGCTTCGTCGTCGTCTCTCCGTCCTCTTCGCTTCACCCTGAAGGAGACTCCATGGCCAAGGTCCAGGTGTTCGATCCCGCGATGTGCTGCCCCACTGGCGTTTGCGGACCCGAGGTCGATCCCGCGCTCGTCCGCTTCGCCGCGGATCTCGAGTGGTTGAAGACGAACGGCGCCGACGTGGAAAGGTTCAACCTGTCCCAGGAACCTGCGGCCTTCGTCGCGAACGCGGCGGTTGCAGCGGCCATGCGCGCGCACGACGACGCGCTCCCGCTCCTGCTCGTCGACGGAAAGATCGTGTCGCAGGGCAGTTACCCCGAGCGCGGTGTCCTCGCCGAGCTCGCCGGCATCGCGCTGCCGAAGAGCATCTACAGCGAGGCCGTCCAGGAGCTCGTCGCCATCGGAGCAGCCATCGCAGCCAACTGCGAGCCTTGCTTCAAGCATCACTTCGACAAGGCGCGCAAGCTCGGGATCTCGAAGGAGGACATGGCGCGCGCCGTGACGACGGGCCAGACCGTGAAGGAGTCCCCGGCGCGGGCCATTCTCGAGCTGGCGGAGAAGTTCGTCGGTTCGAAGATCGTCACGAAGCCGGGGTCGGACGCCTGCCGTCCGGCGGCCTCCACAGAGGCGGTCACGACGATCGGATCGGCGCCCGCGGCGAAGAAGTGCTGCTGAGGACGCATGGACCTCGCCCAGCTCGCCACGCGTCACCTCTTCTTCACCGGCAAGGGCGGCGTCGGGAAGACGTCGGTCGCCTGCGCGACCGCCGTGAAGTTCGCCGACATGGGCAAGAGGGTCCTCCTCGTCTCGACGGATCCCGCCTCGAACCTGGACGAGGTCCTCGGTAGCGAGCTCGGGACGAGGCCGACGCCGGTGCGCGGCGTCCCGGGGTTGTTCGCCCTGAACCTCGATCCCGAGACAGCTGCCAAGGCGTATCGAGATCGCGTCGTCGGCCCGTATCGAAGCCTCCTCCCGCCTGCCGCCGTCGCGAGCATGGAGGAGCAGCTCTCCGGCGCCTGCACCGTGGAGATCGCGGCATTCGACGAGTTTGCGAAGCTCCTTGGCGATAAGTCTGCGACCGCCGAGTTCGACCATGTCCTGTTCGACACCGCTCCGACGGGCCACACGCTTCGCCTGCTCACGCTGCCCTCGGCGTGGACCGGATTCGTCGAGCAGAGCGCGTTCGGCACGAGCTGCCTCGGGCCGCTGGCCGGGCTCGAGAAGCAGCGCGCGCTCTACGAGTCCACGGTGCGAGCGCTCGGTGATCCTGCCGCAACGACGATGGTCCTCGTGACGCGCCCGGAAGCCTCCGCGCTCGCCGAGGCTGCCCGGACCAATGCCGAGCTCGCTGCGCTCGGCGTCCGGAACCAGCGGCTCGTCGTGAACGCCGTGTTCGAGGTGGAGGGGGACGACCTCATCGCGCTCGCGCTCGCGCAGCGGGGCTGCGAGGCCCTGGCGGCGATGCCCGTCCTGCTGCGGGGCTTGCCCCGCACTACGCTTCCCCTCCGGCCCGCCGCGCTCGTCGGCATCGACGCACTCCGCCGCTTCGACGCCCCGGTCGTGGTGGACGGCGACGCCGATGACAGCGGCGTCGTGCCCCTCCACCTCCCTTCCCTCGAGACACTCATCGACGAGCTGGCGGCGAACCCCCGCGGCGTCATCCTCACCATGGGCAAGGGTGGCGTCGGCAAGACCACCATCGCCGCCGCCATCGCGGTCGAGCTGGCGAGGCGTGGCCTCCAGGTCCGCCTGAGCACGACGGATCCCGCGGCCCACGTCGCGGACGCGGTCGGGTCGCCGCCGCCCGGCCTGACGGTGAGCCGCATCGACCCGGTCGCGGAGACGCGGGCTTACCGGGCAGAGGTGCTCGCCACCGTCGGCGCGCAGCTGGACGAGAAGGGCCGGGCGCTCCTGGACGAGGACCTGCGCTCACCGTGCACGGAGGAGGTCGCGGTGTTCCGCGCCTTCGCGCGCACCATCGCCGAGGGGGCGAACGCCCTGGTCGTCCTCGACACGGCGCCCACCGGTCACACCATCCTCCTCCTCGACGCGGCCGAGTCCTACCACCGCGACGTGCTACGGCAGGGGAGCCGGATGCCGGAGTCGGTCCGGGGGCTGCTCCCGCGCCTGCGCGACCCTGCTTTCACCCGAGTGCTCCTCGTCACCCTGCCGGAGGCGACCCCCGTGCACGAGGCACAGGCGCTCCAGGGCGACCTCGCGCGTGCCGACATCGCCCCCTTCGCCTGGGTCGTGAACCAGAGCCTCGCGCCCGTCGCCACCCGCGACCCGGTGCTCGCCGCGCGCAGCCGAGCGGAGCGGCCCTTCCTCGACGAGGTCCGGGCGCTCTCCCGCAGGTGGGCCGTGGTGCCATGGGTCGCGGAGCCGCCACGCGGAGCGGAGCGCCTCGCAACCCTTTCCGGGCAGCCGGGGATGCCGGCGCCTCGCGCGGAAGCCCGACGCTGACCTGGAGGTCGTGTGGCCGACCGCGTGTACAACGTGCTGTTCCTCTGCACCGGCAACCTGGTGCAGCGCAGGGCGCGCGTCGCTGTGCACCACCCGCGTCAGCGCGGCGAGCTTGCGTATGAACGCGTGGTCGAATTCGCGGGTCGAGCCATGGTCGAGCATCGCGAGGCGTCCGTCGGCGGCTGCTCGAGCCCGGGAGCGTGGTCGTGCCGAGGTGCTCGCCACGGTACGCGAGCGCCTCGCGTATTACGCGAAGCAGGCGTGAGTCCTGTGCATCCTGTACCGCTGACGAGCCGGCTCGATCCGCGTCGTCTTCAAGTGCGACCAAGCGCCCACAGCAGCTGCGCTCGCGCCGTGGCGAGCTGGTACTCCGTCTGGACCACCTGCGCGGCCGCGTTCGCCGCCGCGATCTGTGCGTCCCCGAGCTCGATGACGCTGCCGGAGCCGTTCTGGTAACGGCCCTCCGCGAGCGAGAGCCGCTGGCGCGCCGCGACGAGCGTGTTCCTCGCCGAAGACAGCGCGCCCTTCGAGGCGCGGATCGCCAGGAGCGCCTGTTCGACGTCCACGCGCACCTGCTGCCGCTGCAGGTCGAGCTGTGCCGCGGCGAAGCGGAGGTTCGCCTCCGCCTCGTGGAGGACCCCGGTCGTGAATCCGCCCTGGAACAGGTTCCAGCTGAGGTTCACCCCGCCGCTCACGTTCCACCCCACGTAGCCCGTGCCCGTCGCGGCCCCTTCCAGGAATCCCGCGGCGGCGGAGATCGCGGGACCATAGGCTCCGCGGGCTGACCTGGTCAGGAGCTGCTGAGCCTTGATCTGCTCCGTCGCGAACGCGATCTCGGGCCGACCCGCGAGGGCGCGCTCCAGGAGCGGCTCGAGCGCTGCGCCCTCCTCGTCCAAGGCGGGGAGCACGTCGTTCGCGACGTCGTAGTCGATCGAGCCCTCGACGCCCATGATCTGATTCAGGAGCACCTTGGCTCGCAGGTACGCGTTCTCCGAGTTGATGACCTGTACCTCCGCGTTGCCGAAGTCGGCACGCGCTTGCGATAGATCGATGGGCGGCCTCGTCCCCGCTCGCACGAACTCCTCGATCTGGGTGAGGTGATTGCGCTGGTTGACCAGGGTCTCGCGCGCGACGGAGAGCAGCTCCTTGTACGCGATCGCGTTGAAGAACGTGGTGCGCACCTGCAGCACGACCTGCTGCGAGACGGCGCGCTCCTGGTCGTCCGCGGCGCGCGAGCTGGCCTGCGCCGATCGCCAGCGGTTGGTGGTCTGGCCGAAGTCCCAGATGAGCTGCGAGAGGGTCGCGCTGCTGCTCGAGAAGCCGATGGTGCTCCATGAGCTGGTGAACGGCCCCGTGGCGACGGTCGCGCCCGGACGGAAGACGTAGTTGGTCGTGGTCCGTTCGTACCCTGCGGCCGCCGAGAGCTGCGGGAGCAATCCGGCGCGGGACTGTTCCACGCGCCCCTCCGCCGCCTCCGTGCTCGCCCGGGCCGCGCGAAGCTGCGGCTGTCGCTGCTGGGCGACGCGCTCCGCCTCCGCGAGCGTGAGCACGCGCGGGGGCCCCGCCTGCGCGAGGACCAGCGCGAGGAGCGCCATCATCCCGCGCTCACCGGCTGGACCTGCATCCCGTCCTTCGCGTCGCTCGGCGGCGTCGCGATGACCTGCTCACCGCCCGAAAGGCCTTCGACGACATCGACGTCGTTGCCATTGTCCAGCCCCGGTGTGACCGACACGAGGTGCACCTTCCCGCTTCCGTCCACGACCGCGACGTGGACGCCCCTCGCATCCGAGATGATGGCGCTCGAAGGCACGCGGACGACCTGGTGCGTGACCGCGACGTCGAGCGATACCTCGACGTACATGCCCGCGAGGAGCGTGGCTGAAGCATTCGGGAGCTGCACCTCGGTCCTGAGCGTTCGCGATGCAGGGTCGAGCGCGCCGGCGGTCCTCGTCACGCGCCCCGCAAAGACGCGACCGCGGAAGTTCCTCACCGCGACCTTGGCGTCCGCCCCCACGCGGACGCTCGGCGCGAACACCTGCGGCACGTCCACGTATGCCAGCATGGGGTCCGTCGACGCTATCTCGAACAGTGCGGCGGCATTCGATCCCGCGCCTGCGTTCACCAGCGTGCCGACGTCCACCAATCGCCGGGTGATCGTTCCGTCGAAGGGTGCGTACACCTTTCCGAACGAGACGAGCTGCTCGAGCTGCCCCACGTTGGCGCGCTGGGCCGCGACGTTGGCCTTCGCGGCGTTCACGTTGGCGTCGGAGACGGCCGCTTGGGTCCGAGCCTGGTCGTACTCCTGCGCCGAGATGAGCGACTTCGCGACGAGATCGGCCTCGCGCCGTTCGGTGACGTGGGCGTACTCGCGATTCGCCTGCGCCTGGACCAGCGCGGCGGCGGTTTGCGCCAAGGAGGCGCGGGCTTGCATGAGCTGCTTGTCGAGCTCGGGGGTGTCGAGCTGCACGAGCAGCTGCCCTTTCTTGACCCGATCGCCGATGTCGACGAGCCAGCGCCTCACGTATCCGTTGGCCCTGGCGTAGACGAGCGTCTGCTGGTTCGGGACCAGGCCCGCCGGAAGAGTCAACAAGCGGCCCGCGTCGACCGAGACCGCTTTGACGACCGGCATGCGGGGTGCGACCTGGGCAGCGGGGGTGGCGCTGGCGAGTCTGGCCCGCGACAGCCGCCGCGGCAGATATCCGGCGAGGAAGGCTGCCAAGAGTGCCAGCGCCGCGGCGATGATCGCGACGCGTCGTCCGCTCCGGCTCCCTCGCGGCGGCAGCAAGGTCTCGGAAGCCGTGCTCACGTCGACCCCCGAGCCGGTTCATGATCGTCGAGCTGCGCGGGCGGCCGGTAGCGCATCGCGCTGAGGACCACCGGGACGAAGAAGAGCGTCGACACGGTCGCGAAGAGGAGGCCGCCGATGACCGCACGACCGAGCGGTGCGTTCTGCTCGCCACCGTCGCCCAGCCCGAGCGCCATCGGAAGCATGCCCAGGATCATGGCGGTCGCGGTCATGATCACAGGCCGCAGCCGGGTACGGCCCGCATTGAGCGCTGCGCCGACCGGGTCGGCTCCCTCCCGGAGGCGCTCCAGCGCGAAGGTGACGACGAGGATGCTGTTCGCGGTCGCTACGCCGATGCTCATCAGCGTTCCCATGAGGGCCGGGATGCTGAGCGTCGTACCGGTCACGAAGAGCCCCCAGAGAATCCCTGCGAGCGTCCCTGGAAGCGCCATCAGGATGACCAGCGGCTCGGTCCAGGACTGGAAGTTCACCGCCATGAGCAGATAGACGAGGATGACCGCGAAGACGATCCCCAATCCGAGTCCACTGAACGAGGCGTTCATCGCCTGAGGCTGCCCCGTGAGCAGGATGGTGGTGCCGCGCGGCAGGTGCGGACGTACGTCGTCGAGCAGCTTCTGGACGCCGGAGGCAGCCGAGGCGAGGTCCACTCCGTCCACTCCCGCCTGCACATCGATGGTCCTGGCGATGTTGTAATGGGTGATGTTGGTCGGGCCGAGGATGTGCGAGACGCGCGCGACGTTCGAGAGCAGCTCGGGACGCGTGGTGCTGGCCGCGGCGGGGGTGATGAACGACCCCGTCGAGTTCAGGCCGGTGGAGCCGCTGCTCAAGGGCGTCGCCTCGAGCGACTGGATCGAGTCGATCCGGGTCTGCGGCGTCTGGACGGCGACCGGATACTGCACCCCCGTCTTCGGATCCATCCAGAAGTTCGGCGCCGTCTGCGAGCTCGACGAGAGCGACACGAGCAGGTCGCTCGCGACGTCGCGCATCGTGAGCCCCACCTCCTCCGCCGCGGTGCGGTCGACGTTCACGAACAGCTGTGGCGTGTCCGTCACCTGCGCGAGATGGATGTCGACCGCGCCGGGAATGGTGGCCATCCGCGCCGCCAGTTCCCGGGCGATCGCGAGGTTCTGCGTCTGGTTCGCCGCGGGGCCGGTGATGCGGACGTCGATGGGCGACGAGAGGCCGAAGTTCAGGATCTGCGTCGAGATGTCGGCCGCGAGGAAGAAGAACGTCGCCTGCGGGAAGGCGGCGGAGAGATCCCGCCGCAGCCCGTGCACGTAATCGGCCGTAGGACCGTGCTTGGGCTTCAGCGAGATCAGCATCTCGCCATCCGCGCTCGAGATCATCGATGGGTCGCCGAGCGCCAGGTTGATACCGCTGACGGGGACCCCGATGTTGTCGATGATGACGTCGAGCTCGTCCGCCGGGACGATCTTCCGGACGTGTTCCTCCACCGCCCCGAACAGGCGCTGCGTCTCCTCGATTCGAGTGCCGGGCGGCGCGCGCACGTGGACCCGCATCTGCCCGGCGTCGACGCTGGGAAAGAAGTCCTGCCCGAGCAAGGGGACGAGACCGAGCGACAGCACGACGAAACCGACGAACGCGACGACGAAGGCCTTCCGGTGGTGAAGCGCGGTCTCGAGCGCACGGGCGTACGCCTCGCGCAGTCGCTCGAAGCCGCGCTCGACCCGGGCGCTCATCCAGGCGATCGGGCCGCGCCCCGCGCCATGCTCTTCCCTGGCGAGGAGGTAGCGGATGAGCGTGGGGACGAGGGTCCGCGACAGGAAGTACGAGGTGAGCATGGCGAAGACGACCGCCATCGCGAGTGGGATGAAGAGCGAGCGTGCCGCGCCTGCGATGAGGACCACCGGCACGAACACGATGCAGATGCAGAGCGTCGAGACGAGCGTAGGCACGGCGATCTCGGCCGCGCCGTCGAGGATCGCCTGTCCGACGGGTTTCTTGTTGCCGCGCTGGAGGTGGTAGTTCTCGAGCGTCACCGTGGCGTCGTCCACCAGGATGCCGACGGCGAGCGCCATCCCACCGAGCGTCATCGAGTTGAGGGTCTCCCCGAAGCGGTCGAGGACGACGATGGACACGAGGAGGGAGAGCGGGATCGAGACCAGCACGATCAGCGTCGAACGCCAGCTCCCGAGGAAGAGCAGCATCATGATGCCGGTGAGGCCCGCGGCGATCACGGCCTCGCGCACCACTCCCTGGATGGCGCCCTTCACGAAGATCGACTGGTCGAAGAGGGGCTTCACCTCCAGCTGGGGCGGCAAGGTCGCCTGCACTTGCGGGAGCGCCGCGCGCACGCCCGAGACGACGCTGAGCGTGCTGGCGCCCTCCGCGCTGAGGATGGGTTGCAGCGCGCCGCGGGCCCCGTTCGTCAGCACGAGGCTCGTCTGCGGCGAGTAGCCGTCGCGCACGTGCGCGACATCGCCCAGATGGACGATCGAGCCGTTGATCTTCTTGAGCGGAAGGTCGTTGAGGCCCGCGACGACGGACGGGCTCCCGTTGAGGACGATCGGGTATTCCAGGCTCCCGATCTTCGCCGTGCCACTCGGCAGGATCACGTTCTGGCTGTTCACCGCGGCCGAGACGTCCGCCGGAGAGAGCCCCCACGCGAAGAGCTTTTGCAGATCCAGGTCGACGACGATCTGGCGCACCTTCCCTCCGACGGGCAACGGGAGCTGCGCGCCCTGCACGGTCGCGAGGCCGGTCCTCAGGAAGTTCGTCCCCAGGTCGTAGATCTCCTGCTCGCTGAGGGTAGGGCTCGACAAACCGAGCTGGAGGATCGGGACATTCGAGGCGCTGTACGCCATGACGAGCGGTGGAGTCGAGCCGGGCGGCAACTGCTTGATGATCGGCTGCGAGACCGCCGAGACCTGTGCGACCGCCCCCGCCAGCGAGGTGCCGGGCTGCATGTAGATCTTCACGACGGATACGCCGGCGAGGGACTGGCTCTCGATGTGCTCGATGCCGCTCACGGTCGTCGTGGCCGCGCGCTCGAACTGCGTCGTGATGCGCCCTTCCATCTCGGAGGGTGGAAGGCCGGAGTACTGCCAGATGGCGGCGACGACCGGGATGTTGATCTGCGGGAACATGTCCGCCGGCATGCGCATGACCGTCGTCACGCCCATGAGGACGATGAGCACCGCCAGGACGATGAAGGTGTAGGGCCGTCGAAGCGCGAGGCGAACGATCCACATTGCGAGCTCCCTCGGGACAGTTCGACGTTCCCTACGGCTTCCGGCCGACCAGGGTCACCCCTTCCGGTCCATGCTGCTTCGAACCGGGGCGATTCGTGCCGAATCGACCGCACGCGCCGAGCGCGAGCCCGAAGCTCGGGCGCGGCGCCTCCTCAGGGCCCATGCGCCGCACCTAGGCGCACCCGACGCCCGCTGCCACCACTTCCGCGGGTGCCCCCAATTTGGCCCCGCGTCGGCGCGTGCGAGCTCGTTATCGGGTGCTCCAGGTCTCCCGCAGCACGGGATCCGACGCGTGCGGCGCCGGGCCTGTCGCCTGCGCACCGTTCTGCTGCTCCTCGCTCCGCCTGGTCGTCGGTTCATCACTTCCCCCGCCCGACCATCCGAGCCCGTCATTGACACCGCCGACATCGATCTCGCGGTCCTGAGCGCCGTACGAACCGAGCGGCTTCGTGTCCTTGACCGTCGTGCTCGCGGCGGAAGCCCGCGCGTCCGCTGCGTCAGCAGACGCGTCGCCGGCCCATGCCGGGGTGAACGCCAGCGCGGCCGCCACCGCGAGTCCGAAACGAATTCCATTCCTCATGTCGTTGCTCCTATCGTGAACGCCGACTCGGCGGCGGGCCCATCCCGCAGCTGCGCTCGCGTTCACGTCGCAAGCTTAGGAGCGGGGGCGCCACGGGACGCCGCGGATCCGACGGGAGACGGTCTCGTGCCTACGAGCGACGGCGATCCGGTGCCGGGCAGAAGGAGCGATGGTGGATCGAGTCGAGATGGGGCAGCCGAGCCTCGACGCCGTGTCGCGCGCCCGCCGCTGGCACTAGCCCTCGGCGCTGCACATGCTGCCTGGCCCGAGGAGGCTCAGCGCAGCGCACGCCTCTCCTCGAGAGCCGCGACGAGATATTCGCGCGCCTGGAAGAGATCGGATCGCCCGAGCGCCTCGCGTGCCGCATCCACGTCGAGCTGCGTGCGCCCGGAGAGCGCAGCCTCGGCTCCGGCGAGCTCCTCGTCGACGCCATCCGAGTTGCCAGTCGCGAGCAGCGCCTGCGCCTGCCGCAGGGTCCCCAGTGCCTGCAGGGTCGCGGCCCGCTGCGTGGCCTCTCGTTCCGCCAGGGCTTGCCGCCGCGCCTCTTCGTCGGCCGCTTGCTGCCGCTGCGCCGCGAGCTGCTCGTCGATCTCCTCGAGCGTCTCCGTCTGCTGCATCGACTCCGCGACCAGCTGCTGAAGTTCGGCTACTTGCGCTTGGTCGGCCGGCGGCGGCTGCACCGCCGGAGGTGGGGTCTTTGCGTCCTGGGCGTCGTAGGTCTCGCTTTCGGAGTCCGGCATGCGCGTTCCGCCTACTGGCGGCGAGACCCCGTTCGTTGGGAACGGTCCAGGCAGCGCGCCAGGGGTGGGGCGCGGACCGGTATCGACCGCGGGCGCAGTCGCGACCGGCCCGGCGTGGACCTCCTGGGTCACGCTGGGGCCTGATGGCGCGCACGCGAGATAGACCACCACCGCCGTCAGCACGGTCACCGTCGCAGCGAGTGCAATCTTCATCGTGTGCATGGTGTGCTCCCGTTCGTGCCCTGTAAGTGCGCGCCGCGGAGCGGGAAAGCCCCCTGGATCGGGCGGGCGGCCGGATCGCGGCGACGAGGCCCCGCGGATCGCCGACCGGTGCCACGCCGCGACTCTCCTCCGGGCACGACTTTTCCAGCGCTCGTCGACGAA
>DASPZP010000141.1:0-9073 GCA_035636195.1 Anaeromyxobacteraceae bacterium | reverse complement strand
CGAGAACCAGTCCGTGCTCCTGCGGCGGGTGAACTCGAGCGCGCGGAACATCGGCGGGCTGAACCGCCGGCTCCTCTCCTGGCGGGTCCGGCCGTACTACCTGCACCAGGGCGACGTCGTCGAGGGCACCGCCCACCTGCGCACGCCGCTCGCCTGCGGGGTGCAGATCCTGGAGCAGCTGCGCGGCCACACGAGCGGACTCGCCGTGCCACACCTCGCCGTCGACCTGCCGGGCGGCGGCGGGAAGGTCACCCTGCAGCCGGAGTATCGGGTCGGGGCGCCCTTCGACTCCGGCGCGCGAGGCGCGCCTACGCTCAGGGCGAACGGGTGTGAATCCGCTCAGCCTGAGCGTAGCGCAGCGGAGTCGAAGGGTGAGCGCGGCACCTGGTTCCGCAACTACCGTGGCGAGCGGTACCTCTATCGGGAGCCGCCCGAGGCGGACTGCAGCTGTCCCTACGACGAAGTCTTCTTCGCGGGCTGCGGCCCGGTGGAGCGCTGAGTGATCGCTGCCGTCATCGAGGAGCTGGCGAAGTGGACCACGACCGTGATCTCGACCCTCGGATATGGAGGGGTGGTGCTGCTCATGGGCATCGAGAGCGCGTGCATCCCGCTCCCCTCCGAGATCATCATGCCGTTCGCCGGATACCTCGCGTACACGGGCCAGTTCACCGTGCACGGCGCGGCGCTGGCGGGCGCCGTCGGCTGCATCGTCGGCTCCATCCCCGCCTACTACCTCGGCATGTATGGCGGCCGGCCGGTCATCGAGCGGTGGGGCAAGTACGTGCTCCTGTCGAGGCACGAGCTCGATCTCGCCGAGCGGCTCTTCGCCCGGCACGGGCAATGGGTGGTGCTCGCCGGCCGCCTCCTGCCCGTCATCCGCACCTTCATCGCGTTCCCGGCCGGGGTCGCGCGGATGAACCTGACGAAGTTCGTCGTCTACACGTTCATCGGCTCGTACCCGTGGTGCTATGGACTCGCCTGGGTGGGCATGAAGCTCGGGGAGAAGTGGAACACCGACCCCCGACTCAAGGCGGCCTTCCACCGCTTCGACCTCGCCGTCGGCGTGCTCGGCGTCCTCGCGGTCGTCTGGTTCGTGTGGCACAAGCGCAAGGGCGCCAAGGCAGACGTGGCGAAGGCGGCGTGAAGAGCGGCCTGTGGGTCGCCGCGCTGGCCGTGGCGCTCGCGGCTCCTCCCGCCCGCGCCGGAGAGGTGGTCCGCATCGCGGTCGCGCTCGGCCAGACGCGCGTCGTCATCACCGGCCGCGGCCTCGCCTCCACGGCCCTCCGCGAGGGCGCTCCCGCCGCCCCGCTGCCGCGCGGCCGGGCCGAGCTGTCGCTCCGCGGGGACGAGCTCATCGTGGACGGCCAGGCGGTCGACGCGGGCGGCCTGACGTTCAGCGGCGACGAGGCGTTGCGGGTCGACGCCATGCCGGGCGCCGCCCTCGCGGGCGAGCTGGAGGTGCGGCGCCTACCGGGAGGTCTCGCCGTCATCCACGCCCTGCCGCTCGAGGATTATGTGGCGGCGGTCGCGGGCGCGGAGATGCCGGCGAGCTTCCCCCCGGAGGCGCTCCGCGCGCAGGCCGTCGCGGCCCGGACCTTCGCCGTGTTCAAGAAGCTGGAGGCGGTGGTGGAGGGGCGGCCGTATCACCTCGGCGCGACCGTGCTGCACCAGGTCTACCGCGCCGGTCCGCCCGACCCGCGCGCTCGCGCCGCGACCCTGGCCACCGCCGGAGAGGTGCTCGTCTTCCAGCACGTGGCCATCGAGGCCTACTTCCACTCCACCTGCGGCGGGCACACCGAGCGTGGAGCCGACGCGCTCGGGCGCGACCTCCCGTACCTCGCCTCGGTCGCCTGCGACTTCTGCCGGGCCTCGCCGCGCCGCCGCTGGACCGTGCGGGTCGCGGCCGGCGAGCTGGGCGAGCGCGCCGCGCTGGGCGCTCCCGTCACCGGCGCGCGCGTCGTCTTGCGGACCGCCAGCGGCCGCGCGGCGCGGGTCGAGCTCTCGGGCCGCGGCCGGAGCGTGACGCTCTCCGCCGTCGACCTGCGCCAGCGGCTCGGCTTCGGGCGGCTGCCCTCGCTCGACTTCGAGCTCCGGGCCGAGCGCGGCGCCGTGCGGTTCGACGGGCGGGGCGCCGGGCACGGGGCCGGCCTGTGCCAGTGGGGCGCCGCCGGCGCCGCGGCGGCGGGGGAGGGCTACCGCCAGATCCTGGCGCGGTATTATCCGGGCGCCGAGATCGTGCGGATGTACTGAACGAAGGCGCCCGTGACCCTCTCCGACTTCGACTACCCGCTCCCGGAGGAGCTCATCGCGCAGGTGCCGGTCTCGCCACGCGACGCCTCGCGGTTGCTGGTGGTGCCGCGCCGCGGCGGCGCGTTCGAGGAGCTGCGCTTCGCGGAGCTCTCGCGCGTGCTCCGCCCGGGCGACCTGCTCGTCCTGAACGACACGAGGGTCCTGCCGGCCCGGCTCCTCGGCACCAAGGAGACCGGCGGCCGGTGCGAGCTCGTCGTGCTCGAGCCGCTCGACGGCGAGGACGGCGCTCGCTGGCGCGCGCTCGGGCAAGCATCGAAGCCGCTTCGCGCCGGGGCACGGCTGACCTTCGGCGGGCTCGTGGCGGAGGTGCTGGTGTCGTGCGGGGGCGGGATGTTCGAGGTCCGCTTCGACCGCGGCGGCGCCGCGCTGCGGGCGGCGCTGGAGGTCGAGGGCCGCCTGCCTCTTCCGCCCTACATCCACCGCGACCCGACCGCGGCCGACCGCGAGCGCTACCAGACGGTCGTCGCGCGGGTGCCGGGCAGCGCGGCCGCGCCCACGGCGGGGCTCCACTTCACGGCCGAGCTGCTCGAGCGCCTCGCCTCCGCCGGGGTGCAGCACACCACCGTCACGCTCCACGTGGGCGCGGGCACGTTCCTCCCCGTCCGCGGAGAGGACCTCGACCACCACACGATGCACGAGGAGCGGTACGAGGTGACGGCCGCCGCGGCCCATGCGTTCGCCGCCTGCCGCGCGCGCGGCGGGCGGGTGGTGGCGGTCGGCACCACCTCCGTGCGCACCCTGGAGAGCGCCCATGGCGGGGGAGCGCTCAGACCCGGGACGGGGCGCACGAGCCTGTTCATCCGTCCTGGCCACCCCTTCCAGGCGGTCGACGCGCTCGTCACGAACCTGCATCTACCCCGCTCCACCCTGCTGATGCTGGTGTGCGCCTTCGCCGGACGCGAGCGCGTGCTCGCCGCCTATGAAGAGGCGGTCCGGCGCCGGTTCAGGTTCTTCAGCTACGGGGACGCCATGTTCCTGGGCTAGCGGAGCGGAGATGTCCCTCGGCGGGAAGAAGCTGCACAGCGTGGCGGTCCACGTCGAGCCGGTCCAGTACCTCGCCGGCTGGCGCGCCGACGCCGGGACGCTCTTCCTGGCCACGCTGTCGGAGGGCAGGGTGGGGGAGCAGGCGGCGGTCCGCATCGGGCTCGTCGGCCAGACCCTCCGCGCGACGGTGTTCGGCTCGATCTCGCGCGTGCGGCGCGTCGGGCGGCCGTCGCTGCCGCCCGGGATCGATCTCCAGCTCGATCGGCGGAGCCTGCCGGCGGCTCACTTCCTCGCCCTCGCCGCGCGCGGGGAGCCGTTCAGCTTCCGCGAGCGGCCGCCTCGCTATCTCGTGGAGCGGAAGCTCCGGGTCAAGGCGGAGGGCGGCCCCGAGCGCGAGGCGGACACGCACAACCTGTCCGCAGGCGGGTGCGCGCTGGCCTGGGCCGGCGGAGCGCCGCCGGGGCTCGGCAGCGTCCTCGCGATCAAGCTCGGCGGGGCATTCTTCGCCGCCAGCACCCGCGCCGTGGTGTGCTGGGTCGCGCCGGATGGCGCTGCGTCGCACGCGCTCGGGCTCGGCGTGGTCGGCGAAGGCCGGGGCGCGCGGGTCTGGAGGGCGCTCGCCGAGGAGGCCGTGGCGGCGGGGGCGCGGGCGGTGTGAGGCTCCGCCCGTGACGAGCGCGCTTGACAGCATGCGCCCGGGCGCGCGACACCGCGCCCGTGATCTCGTACCAGCTCCTCGCCGAGGACGGCGCCGCGCGGCGCGGCCGCCTCACGACGCCGCACGCCGTCGTCGAGACGCCCGTCTTCATGCCGGTCGGGACGGCGGCCACCGTGAAGACGCTCGCGCCGCGCGATCTCGACGAGCTCGGTGCGCGCGTCATCCTCGGCAACACGTACCACCTGTACCTGCGCCCCGGGCACGAGCGCATCCACCGGCTGGGCGGGCTGCACCGGTTCATGTCCTGGGGCGGCGCGCTCCTCACCGACTCGGGCGGTTTCCAGGTCTTCAGCCTCGGTGAGGCGGCCCGCGGCGGCGCCCTTCGACTACCGCCCCAGCCAGCTGCGGCTGGGGCGTACGCTCAGGGTGAGCGGGCACCCGGCGGCAGCCTCGTCCGCATCACGGAGGAGGGCGTCGAGTTCCGCAGCCACCTCGACGGGTCGAAGCACTTCCTCACGCCGGAGAAGGCGATCGAGGTCCAGGAGGCGCTCGGGGCCGACATCATCATGGCCTTCGACGAATGCCCGCCCTCCAGGGCCGAGCGGAGCTACCACGAGGCCTCGCTGGCGCGGACCCAGCGCTGGCTCTCGCGCTGCAAGGCGGCATGGCACCCAGACGGACAGTCGGCGCTGTTCGGGATCGCGCAGGGCGGCCTCCATGCCGATCTGCGCCGCCGCGCCGTCGAGGAGGCCGCCGCGCTCGACCTGCCCGGCTACGCGCTCGGCGGCTACGCGGTGGGTGAAGAGCCGGCGGAGATGTGGGCCGGCGTGGCGCGCGACGCGCCGCTCCTGCCGCGGGACAAGCCGCGCTACCTCATGGGCGTCGGCACTCCCCAGGACCTCCTCGCCGGCATCGCAGCCGGCATCGACATGTTCGACTGTGTGCTGCCCACGCGCTGCGCGCGGAACGGGCTCCTGTTCACGAGCCAGGGCCGGCTCACCATCCGGAACGCCGCCTTCCAGGACGATGAGCGACCGGTCGATCCAGCGTGTGCCTGCTCCACGTGCCGCACCTTCTCGCGAGCCTACCTGCGCCATCTCTTTCGCTCGGGCGAGCTCCTCGGCCTGCGGCTCAACACGTTACACAACCTCCACTACTTCCTCGACCTCATGGCGGGAGCGCGCACGGCCATCGAGGAGGGTCGGTTCGAGGCGTATCGGCGGGGGAAGATCGAAGGTTGGCAGCGCGGTTCGACGTAAGACCATCGGACGCGGGCGAGGGGCGACATCGAGGTTGCCTGCGGTCCTCAAATCCTGCTAAAAGACAGCACTTTTTCCCGTCAGCCCGGAGTTCGCATGCACCAGGTCCTCTACTCCATGTTCAGCCAGACCGCGCCCGAAGGGGGCGGGCCTCTCGGCGGCCCGCTGTCGATGCCGCTCATGATGCTGCTCATGTTCGGCGTCTTCTACTTCGTGCTCTGGCGGCCGCAGAGCAAGGAGCGGAAGAAGGTCGAGAGCTTCCGCCAGAACTTGAAGAAGGGCGACCGCGTCTGGACCCAGGGCGGCCTCATCGGGACCGTGACGCAGGTCGAGGATCAGGCGGTCTACCTCGACATCGGCGCCGGCAAGGTGCGCGTGCTGAAGTCGTTCGTCGGCGGGGAGTTCAAGGAGAAGGGCGAGGCGGCGGAGCCGGCCAAGCTGGAGGCGAAGAAGTAAATGGAACGGAACTGGTATCTTCGGGTCGCCCTGATCCTGGGCGTCCTCGCGTTCAGCGTCTATCAGCTCGTGCCGAGCTGGTTCTACTTCCACCTCCCGCCCGACCGGCGGAACGGGGTCGAGTACGACCAGTCGGTGCCGAGCTGGGCGCCCGCCGCGCGCAAGCACCTCAACCTCGGCCTCGACCTGCAGGGCGGCATCCACCTCGCCATGGGCGTCGACGTCGACCGCGCCGTGAAGGCGAAGGTCGCCCGCCGCGCCGACGAGATCGCCGACTTCCTGCGCGAGAAGAAGCTGCCGGTGGAGGCTTCGGCCCCCACCTCGGACGGCACCCGTATCGCGGTGAAGACCTCCGATCCACGCCAGGTCTCGAACATCGTGCTCGACCAGTACGGCGCGGAGCTCACCTCGCCCGCCGGCGCGCCCGCGGGCACGGTCTGGTTCGCCTTCAAGTCGAAGGTGATCCAGGACTTCCAGGCGAAGGCGGTCGACCAGGCGGAGAAGACCATCCGCAACCGCGTCGACAAATGGGGCGTCTCCGAGCCCGACATCAAGCGCAAGGGCAACAACCAGATCCAGATCCAGCTCCCCGGCTTCAAGGATCCGGAGAAGGCGAAGGAGCTGCTCGGCCGCACGGCCCAGCTCGAGTTCAAGATCGCGG
This sequence comes from Anaeromyxobacteraceae bacterium, assembly GCA_035636195.1. Taxonomy (GTDB): domain Bacteria; phylum Myxococcota; class Myxococcia; order Myxococcales; family Anaeromyxobacteraceae; genus Anaeromyxobacter_A. The sequence goes on along the minus strand of DASPZP010000141.1, from coordinate 2,745 downwards.
CCGACGACTCGCCGGCCCTCGACGGCGTGCGGGCGCAGCTCCCGGCCTGCCCGGCCGACCAGGGCCTGATGCGCATGCCGCTCCCCGAGACCGGCTGCTGGTCGGTGGAGGGAGTCGAGCTGCCCGGCGGCATCCAGCGGCAGTCGACCTTCATCGCCGCCAACACCCGCAACCAGTTCGACGCGGCGGTCGAGAAGGTGGCGAAGCCGCTGCTCCAGCCAGGCCAGGAGATCGGCGTCGGCGAGGGCACTGTGGGCACCGGGGTGGTGAAGGAGCGCTTCTACCGGAGCTACCTCCTCAACGCCAAGACCGAGCTCACCGGCGACTACATCTCCGACGCGCGCGCCTCGATGGACAACTCGCAAGGCGCCGGCCGGCCGGTGGTGGTCTTCACGATGACGCCCGAGGGCGGGCGCCTCATGGAGAAGCTCACCACGAACAACCTCGGGCGCCGCATGGCGACGGTGCTCGACGCCAAGGTCGAGACCGCGCCCTACATCCAGGGAAAGATCTCCACCAACGGCCAGATCACGCTCGGCTCGAACCGCCCCTACCAGCAGATGTTCGAGGAGGCGAACGAGATCGCGCTCGTGCTCAAGGCGGGCGCGCTGCCGGCCCCGGTCACCATCTACGAGGAGCGCACCGTCGGCGCGACGCTCGGGCCGGAGCTCATCAAGAAGGGCACCACCGCCGCCTTCCTCGGGCTCATCCTGGTGGTGGCGTTCATGATCCTCTACTACCGCGGCACCGGCCTCATCGCCGACCTGGCGCTCGTGCTGAACGGCCTGCTGGTGCTCGCCATCATGGCGATCATCGGCTCGACCCTGACCTTGCCCGGCATCGCCGGCTTCGTGCTGACGCTCGGCATGGCCGTCGACGCGAACGTGCTCATCAACGAGCGCATCCGGGAGGAGCTGCGCGGCGGACGCACCGTCCGACAGGCGGTGGAGCAGGGCTATGACAAGGTCTTCTGGACCATCGTCGACGCCCATGTCACGACCCTGGTGGCCGCGGTCGTGCTCATGCAGTACGGCTCCGGCCCGGTGCGCGGCTTCGCGGTGACCCTCACCATCGGCCTCATCGCCTCGATGTTCACGTCCATCGTGGTGACCCGCGCCTTCATGGACTTCTTCACGCGTCGCGACACGGCGCGCCTGAGCGTCTGATGCAATTCAAGACCTTCGACATCATCCCGCACGAGACGAAGTTCGACTTCGTCGGGAAGCGCCACATCGCGGTCACGCTCTCGCTCCTCGCGAACGCGGCCGTGATCCTCTGGGCCGTCTTCCACGGCCTCAACTTCGGCGTCGACTTCGCCGGCGGCACCGAGATGGAGGTGCGGTTCCAGCAGACGGTGGATCCGGCCGCCATCCGCAAGGGCGTGGAGGACCTCGGGTTCACCGATGCGTCGGTCCAGACCTACGGGCCGGAGAGCGAGCACACCTACCTCATCCGCGTCGGCCGGATCGCCCTCATGAGCCAGGAGGACGTGAACCGCGTGGTGCAGGCGGTGCAGGCCAAGTTCCCGGTGGCGGGCGTGCCCCACTTCAACGCCGACGCGGGCGACAAGATCGACTTCCAGTTCCAGGGCAGGCCGCCGTCGCCGGATCAGCTCCGGGCGGCCGTCGAGGCCGCGGGCGTCCGGGTGCGCGACGTCCGCGAGGAGGCCGGCCTCACCGCCGGCACGAAGTCGTTCGCCGTCATCACCCAGGGCATCCAGGACAAGATCGAGCGCGACCTGTCCTCGCGGTTCGGCGCGGCCAAGCCCGAGGTGCGGCGCGTCGAGTACGTCGGTCCGGCGGTGGGGCGCGAGCTCCGCAACCAGGGCTTCAAGGCCGTGCTCTACGCCATGGCGCTCATCGTGGTGTACGTCGGGCTCCGCTTCGACTTCCGCTTCAGCCCGGGGGTCATCATCGCCCTCGTCCACGACGCCGTCATCACGCTCGGCTACTTCGGCTTCAGCGGGCGCGAGTTCAACCTCACCTCGGTGGCGGTCATCCTGACCGTGGTGGGCTACTCGGTGAACGACACGGTGGTCGTCTATGACCGCATCCGTGAGAACGCGGGGCGGTTCAAGGGCAAGAAGCTGGGTGATCTGGTGAACGCCTCGATCAACGAGGTGCTGGGCCGGACCTTCCTCACCTCGTTCGCGACCGCCCTCTCACTCATCGGCCTGCTCGTCTATGGCGTCGGCACCATCTTCGACTTCTCCGCCGCCATGATGATCGGCATCGTCTCCGGCACCTACTCGACCTGGTTCATCGCGGCGCCGATGACGATCTGGCTCGAGGAGCGGGCCGAGCAGAAGAAGGCGAAGCGGCCCGCCGCCCACGCCGAATCCCCCGCCCGCGCCGCGCGGTAGTCCTCCGCGCCAGCGCTTCGGCTGCAAGGAGCCCGGTCGCCTCGCAGCGGCCGGGCTCCTCGCTTTCTCGGGACCGGGAGGGCCTTCTCCTCCCTCCTCCCCCGCGGAGAGGGTCGAGGTCGCGGTCCAGGTCGAGGTCGGGGTTCTTGCTCCCTCTCCCCCGACGGGGGAGAGTTGGTCAGCGCGCCGGCGCGGCAGCCGGGGAAGGCGCTGCGGGAGCGCCGGGCTCGGCAGGGGGCGCGGGCGGCTCGTCTGCGGCCGTGAGCGCGATCTCGATGCGCCGGTTCTGGCTGCGGCCCTCACCCGAGTCGTTGCCCGCCAGCGGGCGGTACTCGGAGAACCCGAGCGCCCCGAGGATGCCGGGGGAGACGCCCTTCGACTGC
>DASPZP010000140.1:0-12421 GCA_035636195.1 Anaeromyxobacteraceae bacterium | reverse complement strand
ACGCAGGTGATCGCGGAGCTGGGCGTGAGCGCGCCGACCGCGCGGATCGCCCAGGTGGCGGGCGTGGCCGAGGGCACGCTCTTCACGTACTTCCGCACCAAGGACGAGCTGCTCAACGAGCTGTATCTCGCGCTCAAGGGGGAGCTGCGGGACGTCATGCTGCCGACCTATCCCCGGGCGGAGAGCGTCAAGAGCCGGGCCCGTCATGCCTGGCGGAAGTACATCGAGTGGGGCGTCGCCAATCCGGACAAGCGCAAGGCGATGACCCAGCTGGGCGTGTCGGACCGGATCTCGGAACGGACCAGGGCGGCGAGCCTGGAGGGCTTCGCCGAGGTGAACGCGCTCCTGCACGAGAGCATCGCCCACGGCGCGCTCCGCGATCATCCGCCGGCGTTCGCCGCCGCCATCCTGGGGTCGCTCGCGGAGACGACCATGGACTTCATCTCCCGGGAGCCCAAGCGCGCGGAGCGCTACAGCGCCGCCGGGTTCGAGGCGTTCTGGAACGCGATCGCGAAGGCGTAGCTTTTTTTGAGGTGATGAATGAGTGATTACACGCTCAAGAAGCGAGCAAGCAGGCTCACCACGCACGAAGCAGCACCGGAGGAACACCCCATGAGCACCAGCGCCTGGACGTTCGACGACCTCCCCGACCAGACCGGCCGCACCGCCGTCGTCACCGGAGCGAACGCCGGCATCGGCCTGGAGACGGCCCGCATGCTGGCGCAGAAGGGCGCCCACGTGGTGCTCGCCTGCCGCAACCTCGAGAAGGGCAAGGCGGCGCTAGAGCGAATCCTCACGGCCCGGCCCAGCGGCACGGCGACGCTGGCGGCGCTGGACCTGTCGGACCTCGACTCGGTCGCAGGCTTCGCAGCCGCGTTCGCGGCCTCGCACGAGCGGCTCGACCTGCTCGTCAACAACGCAGGGGTCATGGCCCCGCCGCTCGGACACACGAAGCAGGGCTTCGAGCTCCAGCTCGGCACGAACCACCTCGGCCACTTCGCGCTCGCGGCGCACCTCCTGCCCCTCGTCCAGCGCACGCCCGGCGCGCGGATCGTGATCGTGTCGAGCACCGCCCAGAACTACGGCCGGATCGACCTCGACGACCTGAACTGGGAGCGCCGTCCGTACCGCGCGTGGGCGGCCTACTGCCAGAGCAAGCTCGCCAACCAGCTGTTCGCGCTGGAGCTGCACCGGCGCCTCTCGGCGGCCGGCTCCCGGGTCCGCGTCACGTCCGCCCACCCGGGCTGGACGGCGACCGACCTGCAGCGGTCGTCGCGCTGGATGCGCGCCTTCAACCCGATCTTCGCGATGAAGCCCGCCGAGGGGGCGCTCCCGACGCTCCGGGCGGCGACGGACCCCGTGGCGCCGAGCGGCAGCTACTGGGGCCCGCGCGGCCTCTTCGAGCTGAGCGGGCCGCCCGCCTCGGCACGCATCTCCGATCGCGCCCGGGACCCCGTGGTTGCGGCGCGGCTCTGGGACGAGAGCGAGCGGCTCACGAGCGTGGCGTTCCGGCTCCCGTCGCCGTCGGAGCGCGGCGCGGACGTGTTCCCGGTCGCCTCGTAGGGCTGCCCGCGTGAGCCCTGAAATGCAGCTCGGCTACTGGCTTGGAGGTCTCGTGGCACTCGCGATCGCAGGGGCGGCAGCGTCCGGCGGCGCCGCTTTCGGAAAGCAGCCCAGGGGCGCGCGCCGGGCTCGGATGGAGCGCTCGCCGCAGTGGAAGGACGGGCGCTTCGAGAACCCGCAGCCGCTCCACAACGACATGTGGCGCGCGCTCGTCGACTGGTTCAGCGCGAGCGACGAGCGGAGACCGAAGGGACCCGTGCCGACCGAGCCGGTGGACGCCAGGCGCTTCGAGCAGCCGCCCTCCAGCGGGCTGCGCGTGACCTGGCTCGGCCACTCCACGCTCCTCGTCGAGCTGGACGGCCTCCGCGTCCTGGTCGATCCGGTCTGGGGCGAGCGGGCGTCCCCGTTCTGCTGGCTCGGCCCGCGGCGCTTCTACGACCCGCTCCTTCCTCTCGACGCGCTGCCGCGCATCGACGCCGTGGTCGTCTCCCACGACCACTACGACCACCTCGACATGCCCACCATCCAGGCCATGAAGGCCTGGAAGACCACGTTCATCGTTCCGCTGGGTGTGGGAGCCCACCTCGAGTCCTGGGGCGTGCCCGAGGAGCGGATCGTCGAGCTCGACTGGTGGGAACGGACCCGGCTCGGTGACGTCGAGGTCGTCGCCACCCCGGCACGCCACGCCTCGGGGCGGTCGCCGTTCACGCGGCAGAACGGGACCCTCTGGGCGGGGTTCGCGCTCATCGGGCCGTCCCACCGCGTCTACTACTCGGGTGACACCGGGCTCTTCCCTGGGCTCGACGACATCGGAGCCCGCCTCGGGTCGTTCGACCTGGCCATGATCGAGGCCGGCGCCTACGGCCGCTCCTGGCCCGACTGGCACCTCGGGCCGGAGCAGGCGGTTCGCGCGAGCCGGATGGTCCGGGCGAACGTGCTCCTGCCCGTCCACTGGGGACTCTTCGACCTCGCGTTCCACGGGTGGACCGAGCCCGCCGAGCGGGTGCGGGTGGCGGCCCGGAAGGCCGACGTGACCGTGGCCTTCCCCATGCCGGGCCAGAGCGTCGAGCCGGGTGCGCCAGGTGCGCTACCGGCGCGGACCTGGTGGCCAGCGGTGCCGTGGAAGACCGCGGAGGAGGATCCCATCGTCGCCACCTCGATCGGTTCCGCGGCCGTCGGCGTCGGGGACTGAAAGCAGGAGAGCAGGTCAGCGCGACGCAGCCGCGGGCGAGGGCGCTCTCGAGCGAACCCGCGACTCGCGGAACGCGGACGCATAGCCGGCGAAGAGCTCGCCGGCCAGGTGCCGCAGGCGTGGGCGGTCGCCAGGCAGGCGGCGGCGCACCGCGCCGTTCTCGTCCGGATCGCGGGGGCGCGAGAGGTTCATCGCGAAGCGCTGGATCCCGGCGCTGCTCCGGTGGATGAGCGTGACGCGCGGTCCGCTCACCGACTCCACCAGCGCCACGTGCGTGAAGAGGTTGCGGCGCGGCCCGGGCGGCTCGCGATCGTAGGTGCGATGGAAGAACGCCAGATCGCCCGGGCGGGGGCTCCGCACCGGCGCGAGGCCACGGTACATCGACTGCGAGCTGCGACCCGGCGTGGGCAGCGGCACCTCCGCCTCGGCATAGACGCGCCGCACGAACGCGCTGCAGTCGCCTCGAAAGCGCTCGCCCACGTGGCGCCGGGCGATGGTCACGAGACGGGTGCGAGCCTCCGCGCGGAGGTCCGAGCGAGCTTCGGGCGCTGCCCAGGCAGGCGGGGAGCCGAGGGCGGAGAGGGCGGCGAGGAGCGTGACGAGCCGCGACATGGGCGTGATCGATCAAAGCAAGGGCTGAGCCACGCCAACCACCCGTCTCCACGCGTGTAGGAGGAGGACGCCTGGGGCGCGCGCGTCACGGATTGCCGTGAATGGGCATTCCTGGCGGACGCGGTGGAATCGCGCCGGGGTCAACCGCCGACATGTGGCTCCTCGCCCTCCAGCAGGCTCGTCCCGGTCGTGAGCCGGAGCTGCGCGCGCGAGTTGACGAGGTTCGCGTCCGCCTGGATGCGCGAGGCGGCGGCGCTGAACGCGTCCCGCTGCGCCTGCAGCAGATCGAGCTGCGTCACCGTCCCTGCCCGGTAGCGCTGCAGCGCCTGCTCGGCGGCCTCGGCGCTCGCTCCGGCCTGCGCGCGCGCCGAGCGGCTGCGCGCGATGTTCGTTCCGACGGTCCTCCAGGCGTTGTGGATGCCGTCGCGCGCGGCGAGGCGGGCGCGCTGCTCGCGGGCGCGCGCCGCGTCGGCGGCGGCCTCCTGCGAGCGGATGGCCGGCAGCGTCGTGAAGTCGAATGACCAGCTGAGCCCCACCAGCGCCTGCCAGGACGCGTCGTGGCCGGCGAAGCCGCTCGCGTTGGTGGCCTGCTCGGTCACCGACCCGGTGATCCTCGGCACGAGCGTGAGGCGCTGCGCCTTGGCCTGCTGCTCCGCAGCCTCGCGGCTCCGCGTCGCGGCGAGGAGCGAGGGGATCCGCTCGTCGGGCGGCTCGAACCCCTCCAGCGGCCCTTCGTCGCGGAGGTCGTCCGCGAGCGAGCCGCGGCCGTCCAGCTCGGGGGCGATGCCGGAGAGCGACTGGAGCGCCCGCGCGACGATGGACACCTGGAGCTCGGCGCCGGCGAGCTGCTGGAGGTCGCTCTCCAGCTCGGCGCGGGCGCGGTCGACCTCGAGCAATGCCGCCGTCCCCGCCGCGCGGCGCTCCTCGGCGATCCGGAGGCTCACCTTGGCCACGTCGACCGCCCGCCGGGAGGCGTCGACGAGCGCCGCGTTCGCGATGAGCTGGTAGTAGTCCTGGGCCACGGCGCTCTCGATCTGCAGCGCGGTCGACCGCGCCTGCGCGTCGAAGGCCCCCGCGTTGGTGCCGGCCGCCGCCGCGCGCTCGAGATCGGAGAGGTCCACCAGCGGGACGGTGAGCGTGGCGGTTCCGATGAGCTGGTCCCTGGGCGTGACCGTCACGCTGATCGGCGCGCCGCCGCCGCCGGGGAGCTGCACCGTCGACTCGTACTGGTTCCTCGCGTACGTGCCGCCGAGCGACAGCCCCGGCAGCACCCGGCCTCGGGCGGCGCCGGCCTCGGCGCGCTGCTGCGCGAGGTTGGCGCGGGCCTCCGCGTTGTCCGGAGCGGACGTCCGCGCGCCGGCGAGGAACGTCGCGATCGGCTGAAGTGCGCTCGCCGGCTCCGCGGCGAGCAGGCTCGCGCTCGCGAGGAGCGCTCTGTGCCATCCGTGCATGGGGGTCGCTCCTCTCAGGCTCCGGTCGCCGCCGCAGGCTTCGAGAGGTGGCGCGAGCGGAAGAAGCTGAAGCGGTCGAGCACCTTCTCCTGGAGGTCCTCGAGGTAGAGGTAGATGACCGGCGTGACGTACAGCGTGATGAGCTGCGAGACGACGAGCCCGCCGACGACGACCAGCCCGAGCGGGCGGCGGGACGCGCCGTCCGCTCCGAACCCGAGCGCGATCGGGAGCGCGCCGAACACCGCGGCGAGCGTGGTCATCATGATGGGACGGAAGCGGTCGAGGCTCGCGTCGTGGATGGCGCGCTCGGCCGGCTCGCCCGCCGCGACGCGCTGCAGGGCGAAGTCGACGATCATGATGCCGTTCTTCTTCACGATCCCCATCAGCATGAACATGCCGACGAAGGCGTAGAGCGACGCCTGCTCGTGCAGCAGGTAGAGCGTGGCGAGCCCGCCCACCAGCGCCACCGGCAGGCTCGACAGCACCGTGAGCGGGTGCAGGTAGCTCTCGTAGAGGACGGCCAGCACCACGTACATCACGAACACGGCCAGGACCATCAGCAGCGAGAGGTTCGCCACCGTGTCGCGGAACGTGAGCGCCTCGCCCTGGAGGCTGGCGCGGAGCGTCGGCGGCACGACCTCGTGGGCGGCGCGCTCCACGAACGAGGTGGCGTCGCCCACCGCCACGCCCGGCTTCAGGTTGAAGAAGAACGTGACGCTGCTGAACTGGTTGATGTGGTTGACCGCCTGCGGCCCGACCGAGGTGCGCCACTTCACGAGCGACGCGAGCGGGACGAGGTTCTTGCCGTCGTCCGACTTGATGTAGAGGAGCGAGAGGTCCTCGGCCCCCGACCGGCCGCGGTCCTCCACCTCCAGGATGACCCGGTACTGATCGTCCGGCTTCTTGATGAGGTACAGGAAGTTCTGCGAGTACGCGTTGCGCAAGAGGCCCAGGATGCGCGTCTCCGAGACCCCGTACGTCTTTGCCTGATCGCGCTCGATATCGATGTCGAGATTGGGCGTGTTGTGAAAGTAGTCGGAGGAGATGCTCGCGAACCCGGGGTACTGGCGCAGCTTGCCTTCGAGCTTCGCGGCCGCGTCGTAGACCTGCTCGGGGTTCACGCCCGAGAGCGAGAAGGCGTACTGGCCCTGGTTCTGGCTCGTCGCGCCGGTGCTGATCTCCAGGACCGGGTATGGCCGGAGCAGCGGCAAGGTGCCCGGGACCGCGCCCATGCCCGCCATGAGCTGCCCGGCCATGGCCGCGATGGGCGGCCGCTGGTCCTCGGGCTTGACGAAGATGAAGAACAGGCCCTGGTTCGAGGCCAGGAACTGCGAGTTCCCGGTCATCGAGAAGTTCATGAGGACGTTCGGGTTGTCATGCAGCGTCTGGTCCGCCTGATCCTGCAGCGCGCGCATCTGCTGCGGAGAGGACCCCTCCTTCCCGATGAGGACGCCGAAGACCACGCTGCTGTCGCCCGGCGGCACGAACGTCTTCGGGACGGCCCCGAACAGCCACAGCGTGCCGCCGAGGCAGACGACCCACACCAGCGCCGACACCCAGCGGTGCCGCAGGAACCAGGTGAGGGAGCGCCCGTAGACGGAGAGCACCCGCTGCTCGACGGCGCCGATGACGCGCTCGAGCCACGTCTTGCGCGCGCCCGGGCCGCGGTCGCGCAGAAGCCGCGCGCACATGAGCGGCGTGAGCGTCAGGGAGACCAGCCCCGAGGCGAAGATGGCGACGACGATGGTGATGGCGAACTCGCGGAAGATGCGGCCCACCAGCCCCGACATGAAGACGAGCGGGATGAACACGGCCGCGAGCGAGATGGTCATCGAGAGGATGGTGAAGCTGATCTCGCGCGCGCTGGCGAGGCTGGCCTGGAGCGCGGTCTCGCCCTTCTCCATGCGCCGCACGGTGTTCTCGAGGAAGACGATGGCGTCGTCCACCAGGAACCCGATCGCCAGCGTGAGCGCCATGAGCGAGAGGTTGTCGAGGGTGTAGCCGAGCAGCCTCATCGCGATGAAGGTGAGGAGGAGCGACAGCGGCAGCGCGACCACCGGGATGAGGGTGTCTCTCGCCCGGCCGAGGAACAGGAAGATGACCAGCACCACCAGCGCGAACGCGATGACGAGCGACTCGCTCACGTCCTTGACGCTGTTCACGATGCTCTGCGAGCGATCGTAGATGGGCGTGATCCGGATCGAGCCGGGGATGGCGGCGCTGACCTGCGGGAGCAGGGTGCGCACGCTCTTCGCCACCTCCACCGCGTTGGATCCCGCCTGCCGGAACACCGCCACGATCGCGGTCGCGGCCGGCACGTCGTAGCCGCGCACCCAGAACTTCATGTTGACGCGCTCGTCCTGGACCGAGTCCACGGCGCGCGCCACGTCGCGCAGGTACACCGGCGCTCCGTCCTGCGTGCCGACGATGAGCGCGGCGTAGCTGGCCGCGTCCTCCAGCTGGCCGCGGGGCGCGAGCAGCGCGGTGCCGCTCGCCGCGTCGAACTGGCCGGCGGGCGTGTAGCTCGTTCCGTTGCGGATGGCGGCGGCGAGGTCGTCCATGGTGATGCCGCGGGCGGCCATCGCCGACGGGTCGGCCTTGATGCGGACGGCGGACTTCGAGCCGAAGACGTTCACCCGGCTCACGCCGGGGAGGATGCTGATGCGCTGCGCGACCTGCGTGCTGGCGTAGTCGTACACCTGCCCCTGGGTGAGCGAGTCGGTGGTGAGGGCGATGTACATGATCGGCTGATCGTTCGGGTTCGTCTTCGAGAACGTCGGCGGCGAGGGCAGGTCGGCCGGGAGGTTGCCCGACGCCTGCGTGATCGCCGTCTGCACGTCCGTGGCGGCGGCGTCGATGCTCTTCCCGAGATCGAACTGCAGCGTGAGATCGGTGTGGCCCTGGCTGCTCTTGCTCGTGACGAGCTCGAGCCCGCTCACCTGCATGAACTGCCGCTCAAGCGGCGTGGCCACGTTGTTGGCCATCGTCTCGGGGCTCGCGCCCGGGTAGTCGACCTGCACCTGGATGACCGGGTAGTCGACCGCCGGCAGATCGTTCACCGAGAGCTGCGTGTAAGCGAGGACGCCGAAGAGGACGGCCGAGGCGGTGAGGACCACCGTCATGACCGGCCTGCGGATGAAGGGTTCGGACAGGCTCATCGCGCGCTCCTCGCCTGCGCGGTCCGGGCGCCGGACTCGCGCGGTTGCACCTTGCCGCCGGGCGTGACGGCGAGGTGTCCTCCGGTGATCACCTGCTCGCCGGCAGCCACGCCCTCGGCGACGGCCACCAGCTCTCCCTGACGCTGCCCGAGGCGCACCGGCCTGAGCTCCGCCGTGGAGTCCTTTCGCACCACGTAGACGAAGGGCCCCTTGGCCGAGACCTGGGGCGCGGTCGCCGGCACGAGCACCGCGTTCGACTGGGTCCCGAGGACGAGCCGGACCTTCACGAAGCGGCCGGGCCAGTAGCGGCGGTCGTCGTTGGGGAGCGTGGCCCGGAGCCGCACCGTGCCCGTCCCGGCCTGCACCGCGCTGTCGACGAAGGTGAGCGCCCCCTGACGGCCGCCGTCCTCCGGCTCGTCCGGCAGCCGCACCCGCGCGACGAGGCGCGCCTCGGCCATCGCGCGCTGGACGGGCGAGAGGTCGTTCTCGGTGATGGTGAAGTCCGCGTAGATGGGCTCGAGCCGCTGGATGACGAGCAGCGACGTGCCGCCGCTGCCGGAGGTCACGACGTTGCCGAGGTCGACCTGGCGCTGACCGGTGCGGCCGTCGATGGGCGATCGGATGCTGCAGTACTCGAGGTTGAGCCGCGCCGTCGCGACCGCGGCCCGGCTCGCCCTCACCTGGGCTTCGCCCACCGCCACCGCGCTCTTCCTCGCGTCGTACTCCTGCTCGGTGGTGGCCTCGGAGTGGACGAGCCGCTCGGCACGGGTGAGCTCCGTCCGCGCCAGCCGCACTGACGCCTCGTACTGGGCGAGCGCCGCCTCCGCCGCGTCGAGCTGCGCACGGTACGGGCGCGGGTCGATGGTGAAGAGGAGGTCGCCCCGCTTCACGTCGGCGCCGTCGCTGAAGTGGATGGCGGTGACGGGCCCGGAGACCTGGGGCTTCACCGTGACCACCTCGAGCGCGGACGTCTTGCCGATCTCGTCGAGGTACACGGAGACGTCGCGCTCGATGGCGCTCGCCACCGCCACCGCGGCCGGGGGCCGCTCGGGTGGGGGCCCCGCGGCGTCGCCCCGGGAGCACGCCGCGCCGAGCAACCCGAGCGCCGCCAGGAAGGTGAGGAGGCGAGGCGCGGGCCGAGCCTGTCGCCCACCGATGGAGCAATCGTTCATGACGTCCCCTTTCCCCGGGGACGCCTAGCGAGAACGGTGCCAGCGGCGGTCCGGTCGCCGGCGCCGCGCGGTTCGGGCGCGCGGCCTCGGCCGACGCTCCGTCCGGGTTCGTCAAAGATCGCGCAGTTGCTCAGGGGCTGAGCGCTTCGCTCGGAGCCGTGGTGGGCGGCGGGGGATGAACCCCCGCCCTACACCGGTATGTAGGGCGGGGGCTTGTCCCCCGCCGCGCTGCCCGAGCCGAAGTTGGCGGCGATCTCGTAGCGGCGGAGGCGCTCCGTGAGCGTGTTGCGGCTGATCCCGAGCCGGCGGGCGGCCTCCGACTGGTTGCCGCGCACGGTCGTCATCGTCTTCGCGATGACGCTGCGCTCGAGGGTCTCGACTTGCTCGCGCAAGGTGTGGCCGTCCGCCGGATCGGCGGTGGGGCGTGATTCCGGGCGTGCGTCGACACGCGCGGCGGGGGCCGGCTCCACGAGCGACTCCACCCCGAGCTCGCCGCCACCGCTCAGCGCGACCATGCGCGCCACCACGTTCTCGAGCTGGCGCACGTTGCCCGGCCAGTCGGCTGCCGCCAGGCGATCGACGAGGACCGGGGTCAGGCGCGCTCCTTCCACGCCGAACCGCTCCGAGTAGCGGAGCGCGAACTCGTGGGCGAGGGCCGGGATGTCCTCGCGCCGCTCGCGCAGGGGCGGCACCATGAGCTCGACCACGGCCAGCCGGTAGTACAGGTCCTCGCGGAAGCGGCCGGCCTGGACCTCGGCGACGAGATCCCGGTTCGTGCACGCGACGATGCGCACGTCCAGCTTCTCGACGCGGCCCGAGCCCACCGGCTGGATCTCCCCGCCTTGCAGCGCACGCAGGAGCTTCGCCTGGACCGCGAGGGGCAGCTCACCGACCTCGTCCAGGACGAGCGTGCCGTGATTCGCTTCCGCGAAGAATCCTGCCCGCGCCTGGGTGGCGCCGGTGAAGGCACCGCGGGTGTGCCCGAAGAGCTCGGCCTCCGCCAGCTCGGCCGGAATGGCGCTGCAGTTGAAGCGGACGAGCGGGCCGTCCGCCCGCCGGCTCTGGGCGTGGAGGAGCGATCCCACGAGCTCCTTTCCCGTCCCCGTCTCACCCCGGACCAGCACCGTGATCTCCTTCGTCGCCACGCGCGCGACGGCATCGAGCACGTGGCGCATCGCCGCGGACTCGGCGACGAAGCGGCGTCCGATCGCGTGCTCCGCGGTGAGCTGGCGGTCCCTCAGCCGAAGCGTTCGCGCCTCGAGCGCCCGCTCGAGCGCGACCAGCATCTCGTCCACGTCGAACGGCTTGGTGACGTACTCGTATGCGCCCGCCTTGATGGCCCTCACGGCGAGCCGCTCGGAGCCGTGGGCAGTGAGGAGAATGACCGGGAGGCTCTCGTCCCGCTCGTGCAGGACCCGCAGGAGCGCCATCCCGTCCATGTCCGGCATGGCGAAGTCGGTCACCACGGCGTCGGCGCGCTCCACGAGGTCGAGGGCCTCGGCACCCGAGCGCGCGAGGAGCGGCTCCCAGCCACGGCTCTGCACGAGCTCCTTCAGGGCCGCGCGAACCGCCGGCTCGTCATCCACGAGCAGCACGTTCGCCATCGACCTCTCCCGTCACGAGGGGAAGCGTGAAGCTCACCAGCGTCCCCTTCCCCGGCTCGCTGTCGTAGCGCAAGGCGCCGCCATGCTGCGCGATCACCGAGCGCGCCAGCACCACGCCGAGGCCGGTGCCGTCGTCGCGCGTGGTGAAGAACGGCGTCCCCACGCGCCTCAGCGTCTCGGGCGGCATCCCGCGGCCCGTGTCGCGCACCACGATCTCGGCGCGGTCGCCCGCCGCCTGCACCTCGACCACGACCTGTCCGCCGGCCGGGGTGGCCTCGATGGCGTTCGCCACCAGGTTGAGCAGCGCCTCCTTGAGGCGCAGCGGATCGGCCTCGACCTCGGCGTCCCCCTGCGCAAAGAGGCGGACGCGCGCGTCGTCGGCACGCGCAGACAGGACCATCAAGGTGTCGGAGACGATCGGCCCGACCGCGATCCGCCGGGGCGTCACCTGCTGCAGCGGGCGCGTGAACGAGAGGTAGTTGCGGAGGATCTCCTGCATCCGCGTCACCTCTCGGTCCACGACCTCCAGCCGCTCCCGAGAGGCGGCCTCGAACGGATTGCGCAGGCCGAGCTGGACGAGCGCCTTCACGCCGGTGAGCGGATTCTTGAGCTCGTGCGCCAGCTTCGAGCCGATCTGCTCGAGGTTCTGCGCCCGCATGAGCGCGTCCGAGGCCATCTCCTTTCTCCAGCGCGCCAGCTCCTTGCGCTTCGAGCGCGCGATGGCGTGCACGGGGGCGAGCAACGCGCCGACTCCGAGGACGCTGACCGCGGCGAGGGCACCGAAGATCGGTCGCGTCAGCTCGGGCCCGACCCAGCGCGACGGCAGGAGCGCCAGCGCACTGACGCCGAGCGCGGTGGCGCCGAGCAAGAGGCGGGTCTGAGGCAGGTCGCCGGCGATCGACGCAGCTGCGAAGTACGCGGCCAGCACCGTGACGAGCAGCGGGCTCGCGACGCCCCCGGTGGCGGCCGCCGCCACGGTGGTCGTGACGAGGATGTTCAATTGCGCGCGGGATACCAGCCAGGCGATCTGATCCGGGTCGGCGTTGACGCAGCGCTTCGGGTCGCGGCCGGGGCAGTTGAACGCGAAGTAGTAGTGCGCTTGCTGGAGAGCAGCCGCGACGCCAACGACCGCTATCCGAGCAGCCGGATAGCCCGTGGCCGCCAGCACGGTCGCGACGAGGGCGTAGTAGGCGAGCGGGAGCAGCGTCTCGCGCTGCGGCCAGCGCGGAAGCGTCCGATCAGGCGCCCTGCCACCGGGCGACCGGGCGGCCGCTCCCACGCGTTCACTCGCGCGGTCGAACATGCCCATACCGTCAGCAAGTTCCGGGCCGCGCGTCAGGACTCGTACCATCGCTGTCTATTAACGCGAGCGTTCGCAGGCCACCGGGGAGCAGCCCACCGGGGGATCGATCTCGGTTGGCAGAGCGGTTGCAACGCCGCGCTGACCCATGCAGCGACGCAAGAGCAAGATCTTGGTCGGCTTGGCGCTCGCGCTCGGTGCGCCAGTCGGCGAGCGCACGTTCGCGGATTCCCCGGCCTCCTCGATCGCGGCCTCGACCGCAGCCGTACTGGGCGTGCACGCAGCCGTACTCGACGTGCACGCCTTCCGACCGGTCGAGGGTCCGAAGTCGGGGCCGGAGGTCTATTACCAGGTCGTGGAGAGTCCGGA
>DASPZP010000139.1:0-4736 GCA_035636195.1 Anaeromyxobacteraceae bacterium | reverse complement strand
GGTGGATGCCGGAGCGGCGGCTGGAAGGTCATCCCATCCGCCGGCGGCACCGACGCGTAGAGCTCGGCCGCTCGCAGGTGGCGGACGAGCCGCTCCTCGCGGCCGGGGTCGAGCAGCATCAGTCCGCCCTCGAGCAGGGGCTCGCCGCCCATGCCTAGCCGGACGCGCGTCATGTCGAGCGACAGCCCGGCGGCGCCCACGTGCTTGCCGATGGCGCACAGGAGCCGTCCGACGTTGGGGTCGTTGCCGTTCACCGCGCACTGGAACAGCGGCGAGTTGGCGATGGCCTTCCCGACGCCGCGCGCGGTGGCGAGGTCGGGAGCGCCGGTGACCTGGATGCGCAGCACGTGGTGGACGCCCTCGCCGTTGCGCACGAGGTCCTCCGCCAGGTCGCGGCAGACGCGGGTGAGCGCGGCGCGGAAGGCGTCGCGCGGGGGCGCCGGCCTGCGCTGCGAGGCGAGCAGCACCACCATGTCGGAGGTGCTCGTGTCGGAGTCGATGGTGATGCCGTGGAAGCTCGCCTCGACCGCCTCGTCGAGCGCCGCCCGCAGCTCCTCGCGCGGGACGTCGAGGTCCGTGAGGAGGAAGACCAGCATGGTGGCGAGGTTCGGCTCGATCATGCCGGCGCCCTTGGCGATGCCCACCACCGACCCGTCGCCCACCTCCGCCCGGCGGACCTTGGGGTAGAGGTCGGTCGTCATGATGGCCTCGGCCGCGGGCAGGACGGTCCGATCCTGCAGCGCGGCGGCGGCGGCGGGCAGCGCGGCGATCATGCCCGCCTCGGGCAGCCGCCAGCCGATGACGCCCGTCGAGGCGGGCAGGACCTCGGAGGCGGCCAGGCCGAGCGCGCCCGCAGCCGCCGCGCACACGCGCTCGGCCGACGCCAGCCCGTCCGGCGCGCAGACGTTCGACACCTTGTTGTTCACCACCACCGCCCCGAGCCGTGGCCCGTCGCGGCGCGCCCGCCCGACGATGATGGGCGCTCCCGGGAAGGCATTCCTGGTGAGCTTCAGCGCGAAGGCGGAGGTGGGCCGGTCGAGCGCGAGCAGGGTCAGGTTCATGCGCGCCGGCTTCGGCACCTCGACCGGCGTGAATTCGAAGCTGGCCGTCCCGACCCGGAACCCCGCCGGGAGCGTGCTCTGCGCCGCGAGCCAGGCGCGGTGCTCGGCGGCAGAGGCGAAGGCGAGCGAGGTGCTGGGCATGTGGCCGTGTAGCGCGCGCGGGCCCGGCACGTCAAACGGGATCCCGCGCGCTACGGGGTGACGAGCGGCCCGGTGGCCACCACCTCGAAGTCGCTCCCCTTCACACGCGCGCGTGTGGGTCGAGGTCAGCGCGAGGAGAGCGACTGGGTCTTCGGCGCAGCGCAGGCCTCGAGCGTCCGCGAGGACTCCTGGCCGGTCTCGTCCACCGCCGCGACGCGGTAGCAGTGGCGCTCGCCGGGCTTCAGGCCGATGGCGCCGAAGGCGGTGAGGCGCGTCGCCCCGATGTTCTTGTCGTTCTCCCAGTACACCCGGTAGACGACACCGGGCTGGCTGGAGGGCTCCCAGGTCAGGCTGACGGCCTTGTCGGAGGCGGGCTCGGCGCGCAGGCGATAGGGCGCCGGCGGCAGCTCGGCCGAGGCGGTCGTCGAGCAGGCGGGAAGCGAGGGCCGCGATCGGTTGCCGGCGCGATCGAAGGCCCGAACGCGGAAGCAGTGCCGAGCGCCGGCAGTGAGCGCGGCGGTGTAGGCATCCGTGCCGAGGACGCGCATGAGGACCTTGTCGTCGCCGAGGACCTCGTAGCCAGCGACGCCCACGTCATCCTCGGAGGCGTGCCAGGCGAGGTAGATCGAGGACGGGGAGACGGGCTGCGCGGCGATCGCCTCGGGGATGGTGGGCGGAGTCACGTCGGGCGTGACGGCGCAGGCGTTGGCGCTCGGAAGCGACGTGTTCCCGGCCGCGTCGAGCGCGCGGACCGTGTAGCAATAGCTCTGGCCTGGCCGGAGGTCCTGCTCCTCGAAGCGCGCCGCCTTGGGCTCGGCGAGGACCTCCCCATCGCGCAGCACCTGGTAGTGAGTGACGCCCACGTTGTCGGCGGAGGCCTGCCAGCCGAGGTCGATGCTCCGGTCGGAGGTGGCGCGCGCCACCACGTGCAGCGGCGTCGTCGGCGGGGTGAGGTCCGGAGTCTCGGCGCAGGCCTCGTCCGAGAGCGCAGACCTGTTGCCGGCCGCGTCGTAGGCCCGCACCTTGTAACAGTAACGGACGGCCGCCCTCAGCCCGTGCTCGCGCGCGATCGTGCCGGGCGCGCCCGCCACCACGCGCCCTTCGCGCAACGCCTCGTAGCCGACCACCGCCACCTCATCGGTCGAGGGCTGCCAGCGAAGCTCGATGTCGGTCTCGCCGAGCGCGACAGCGGCGACGCCGGCGGGCACGGTGGGCGGCGTCAGGTCCGGAGTCGTGGCGCAGACGGGTCCGGCCTGCGGCGAGGCGTTGCCCGCCTTGTCGAAGGCGCGGACGGTGTAGCAGTAGGTCGCGGCGGCGCGCAGGTTCCGGTCGACCGCGTACGTCCCGGTCCCACTCCCGGTGGCGACGCGCACGTCGCCGCGGCGGACCTCGTAGGCCGTGACCCCGACGTCGTCGCGCGACGCTCCCCAGTGGAGGTTCACGCTGTGCTCGGAGCTCGCCTCGACGGTGAGGGCGGAGGGCGTGGTGGGCGGGTTCGTGTCGGGCGGCGTGATGGGCCGGCGAGCTGCGGCCGGTCGCTCATCGGCGGGCGCGCTCGCGGTCGCGGCTGGGGTCGGGTTCGAGGTTGCGGTCGCGGTCGCGGTCGAGGTCGGAAGGGCGGACTGTCCTCCCTCTCCCCCGACGAGGGAGAGGGCTGGGGTGAGGGGATCTCGGTTCGCCCCGGCGACATCCGGCGCCGCCCACGCGTGGGGTTCGGCCGGCCCGGACACCGCGCGCACAGGCTCGTCCTCGACCTTCCGTGAATCCGTCGCCTGCCGGCACGCGGCGGCGAGGAGGAGTGCCGTGAGGAACGCTAGGTGCGACGTGCGGTAGGCCACGAACGGTCTCCTTCTTCCCGGGGGCATGGGCGAACGTGCGCTCACGTCGGCGGGATGACCTGGACGGCGCACACGCTACCATGTAGGGCCCACACTTCGGCACCTCCCACGGGGTGAGCTTTACTGTCGCATGTAGGCAGAGGTGAGACAGGCGCTTGGTACGTCCTGTCGAGGGTATGCGGTTGGTGTACCGGCGGCGGGGGACAAGCCCCCGCCCTACGCACGCGCCGAAGTAGGGCGGGCGGGTACCCGCCGGCGAAGCCGGTGGGTGATCCCCCGCCGCAGAGTCCCCCGGGTCAGGCCCACTCCAGCTCCGCCGTGAAGTGGCGCAGGAACTTGCTCTGGCGCGCGATGCGGACGCCGCGGACCGAGCGCGCCTTGGCGGCGAGCTCGAGGATCACCTCGGCCGCGTAGTCGAAGTGGCTCTGCGTGTAGACCCGCCGCGGGAAGGCGAGCCGGACCAGGTCGACGTGGTGATAGGTCTCGCTCCCATCGTCGAGGCGCTTGCCGAACATCACCGAGCCGATCTCGACGCCGCGAATCCCCCCCTCGAGGTAGAGCGCATTGCAGAGCGCCCAGCCGGGGTACTGCTCGCGCCCGAGGTGGGGCAGGAAGGCCCTCGCGTCGACATACACGGCGTGGCCGCCGGTCGGCTCGACGATGGCGACCCCGCCCCGGAGGAGCTTCTCTCCGAGGTACTCGGCAGTGCGGAGGCGGTAGCGGAGGTAGCTCTCGTCCAGCACCTCCTCGAGTCCGGTGGCGATCGCCTCGAGATCGCGGCCCGCCAGGCCGCCGTAGGTGGGGAAGCCCTCCGTCAGCACGAGCAGGTTCCGCGCGGCCTCCACCCAGCGCTCGTCGCGGAGCGCGATGAAGCCCCCGATGTTCGCGAGCCCATCCTTCTTGGCGCTCATCGTGCAGCCGTCGGCGCAGGAGAACATCTCGCGCGCGATCTCCCTCACGCTGCGCCCCTCGTGGCCCGACTCGCGCAGCTTCACGAACATGGCGTTCTCGGCGAAGCGGCAGGCGTCGATGATGAGCGGCTTGCCGTAGCGGCGCAGGAGCTCCCGGTACGCTTTCAGGTTCTCGAGCGAGACGGGCTGGCCACCACCCGAGTTGTTCGTCACCGTGATCATCCCGAACGGCACGCGCGGCCCTTGCGCGGCGAGCAGCCGCTCGACCTTGGCGAGGTCGATGTTCCCCTTGAACGGGTGGCGCGTCTTCGGCTCCAGCCCCTCCGGGATGACGAGGTCCACCGCCTCGACCCCGCCGTATTCGAGGTTCGCCCGCGTCGTGTCGAAGTGAGTGTTGCTCGGCACGACATCGCCCCGCTTCGTCGTCACCGTGAAGAGGATCCGCTCCGCCGCGCGCCCCTGGTGCGTCGGGATGACGAAGGGGTAGCCGGTGAGGTCCTTCACCGCCGCCTCGAACCGGAAGAAGCTCGGCGCGCCCGCGTAGCTCTCGTCGCCAGCCATCATGCCCGCCCACTGGCGGGCCGACATGGCGCCGGTGCCCGAGTCGGTGAGGAAGTCGAGGAGCACGTCCTCCGACCGCAGCCTGAACACGTTCAGCTTCGCCTCGGCCAGGGCGCGTTCGCGCTCCTCGCGGGTGGTGAGCCGAATCGGCTCGATCGACTTCACCCGGAACGGCTCGATGATCGTGTGGGGCATCGCTCTCCTCGGGGGGCTTCCGGTGCGGG
>DASPZP010000138.1:0-26143 GCA_035636195.1 Anaeromyxobacteraceae bacterium | reverse complement strand
GGCAGGGTCGGGGTCGGGGGACGGCACCTGCGCGCCCTTGCCGCCCGGATGCTGGACGCCGGTTCAGGCGCGTGCCACCATGCGCGCGTGCTCGTCCTCGGCATCGATCCTGGCACGCGGCGGTGCGGCTACGGCGTCGTCGCGCGCGCCGGCGGCGGCTTCAGGCGCGTCGCGTCGGGGGTGCTCGTGCCGGGCGACCTCCCGATGGCGGAGCGGCTCGGCATCATCTTGCGCGGCCTGACCCACCTCGTCGCGACCGCGGGGCTCGCGGCGGTGGCCGTCGAGACCGCGTTCTGCGGGCGCTCCCCGCGCTCGGCGCTCGCGCTCGGACAGGCGCGCGGCGTGGCGCTCGCCGCCGCGGCGCAGGCCGGGCTGCCGATCTTCGAGTACGCGCCCAGCGAGGTGAAGCGCGCCTTCACCGGCAGCGGCCGGGCCGAGAAGGCACAGATGGTCCGCACCGCTCGCGCGATCTTCGGGGTCCAGGCGAAGCTCGCCGACGAGGCCGACGCGCTGGCGGTCGCCGTCTGCCACCTCGCGCGCGGGTCGGCGCAGCCGGTCCGGCGAGGTCCCGCCCCGCCCACGCGCGCGGACGTGCTGCGGCGGCTCCGCCCCTCGGTGCGCCGCTTTGCCGAGGGCGCATGATCGCTCGCCTGAGCGGGATCGTCGTCGAGAAGAGCGGCGATCACGCGATCCTCGACGTGAATGGCGTCGGCTACCGGGTGCAGCTCTCCGCCGCGTCGCTCGCGGCACTCCCGCCGCCCGGCGAGAAGGCCGCGCTCCGCACCCACACCCACGTGCGCGAGGACGCGCTCCAGCTGTTCGGCTTCGCGACCGAGGAGGAGGAGGAGGTCTTCCACGAGCTCATCGGGGTGAAGAACGTCGGGCCGCGTGCGGCGCAGAACATCCTCTCCGGCATCGAGGCGCGCGAGCTGGCGCGGGCGGTGGCGGAGGGCGACGTCGGGCGCCTGACCAAGGTGCCTGGCATCGGCAAGAAGACCGCGGAGCGGCTCGTGGTCGAGCTGAAGGAGAAGCTCCTCTCCCTGGCGAAGGCGGCGGCCCCGCGCGCCGCCACCGGGGCGGGTGGCGATTCCTTCGAGCAGCTCGCGCGGGCTCTCGTCGGCCTGGGCTACAAGGCGACGCAGGCGAGCGCCGCGGCGGACAGCCTGCGGGAGCAAGGCGGCGAACGGGGCCTCGACGAGCTGTTGCGCGACGCGCTGAAGCTCCTGCGCGCCTGAACGCGGTGCGGTCTGGTAACCTCCCCCCGGCATGGCCCCCAAGCCCATTCGCGACGTCTCCGCCGAGGCGAAGGAAGGGGAGGAGCGCCTCGAGCAGTCGCTCCGCCCGGCCACCTTCGAGGAGTACGTCGGGCAGGAGAAGCTGGTCGCGAACTTCCGCGTCTACGCCCGGGCGGCGCGCGAGCGGGGAGATGCGCTCGATCACGTGCTGCTCTCCGGCCCGCCCGGCCTCGGCAAGACCTCGCTCGCCCACATCCTGGCGCGCGAGCTGCGCGTCGCGCTGCACGTGACGAGCGGCCCGGCCCTGGTCAAGAAGGGCGACCTCGCCGGGCTGCTCACCGCGCTCCAGCCCCGCGACATCCTCTTCATCGACGAGATCCACCGCCTCTCGCCGGCCGTCGAGGAGGCGCTCTACCCGGCCATGGAGGACTTCCGCTTCGACGTCGTGCTCGGGGCCGGCCTCGGCGCCCAGACGATGGAGATGAAGCTCGAGCGCTTCACCCTCGTCGGCGCCACCACCCGCACCGGGCTCCTGGCGAGCCCGCTGCGCGACCGCTTCCCCATCCAGGAGCGGCTCGACTACTACCACCCGGCCGAGCTGAAGGAGATCGTCACGCGCGCCGCGATGAAGCTCCGGCTCACCCACGCGCCCGCCGCCGCCGAGGAGCTCGGCCGCCGCGCCCGCGGCACCCCGCGCATCGCCATCCGGCTCCTGCAGCGCGCGCGCGACTTCGCGCAGGTGGAGGGCGACGGCGCGGTGGACCGCCGCATCGTCGACCTGACCCTGGAGCGCCTGGCGGTGGACGCGAACGGGCTCGACGCCATGGATCGGCGCATCCTCGCCTGCGTCATCGACACGTTCTGCGGGGGCCCGGTGGGGGTCGAGGCCATCGCCGCCGCAGTGGGCGAGGAATCCCAGACCATCGAGGACGTGTACGAGCCGTTCCTCGTCCGCGAGGGCTACCTCGCCCGCTCGCCGCGCGGAAGGCTGGCGCTGCCGGCCGCCTACGCGCACCTGGGGAAGGCGAAGCCGGCGAAGCAGCCAGGGCTCTTCTGAGCGCCGGTCACCAGCCCGCGCGCCGCGCCCGGAACCCCTGGCGCGGCCCCATCAGCTTCACGAGCGCGAACCCGGTCACGAAGCCGCCGACGTGGGCCACGAAGGCGACGCCGCTCCCCTCGCTGCCGAGGAACGCGCTCGCGAGCTGGATGACGAACCACAGCCCGATGAAGAAGCCGGCCGGAACGTAGACCAGCCGGATGAAGATGAAGATGGGGATGAGGGTGAGCACGCGCGCCCGCGGGAACAGCACCATGTACGCGGCGAGCACGCCGGCGATGGCGCCGCTGGCGCCCACCATCGGCACGAGCAGGGCCGCGTCGTCCGCGCTGGCTGCCGTGACGGCGACCTGCGCCAGGCCCGCCGCCAACCCGCACCCGACGTAGAAGAGGACGAACCGGCCGCGCCCGAGCACGTCCTCCACGTTGTTCCCGAAGATCCAGAGGAAGAGCATGTTCCCGGCGAGGTGCATGAACCCACCGTGAAGAAACATGCTCGTGAACAAGGTGAGCGGAGGTGGGACGAGATCGAGGGGCGGCAGGTCTCGCAGCGAGAGGACCTCGTAGGGGATGGCGCCGCCTACCTGCACCGACAGCGGAAGCCCCACCACCGCCACCTGCCACAGGAAGGCCGCGATGTTGGCGGCGAGCAGGGCGATGGTCACGATCGGCGGGCGCTGGACCGGGATGTCGTCCTTGAGCGGAATCACACGGTCCTCAGGTCGGCAGTGGGACGCTTCCTGGCGCGCTGCAGGATGCTATAACCCGCCGCGTCAGGGTTGCGTCGCGCCTTGCAGATCGTGCCATTTTTGTCGTGCTCTGCCGGGGCGTGGCCCTCCGGCGACAGGCGCGGAGAGACGGGTCCGACCGGACCGGCCCCGAACACCTGTCCTTTCCTCAAGGGGTTGCCGAATGACGGGCTGGGGGACGTGAGCCGCCCAGAACGATCTCTCGCCTGGCATGTGGATTGCTCGTATGCTCGGCCGCCCGGTGGGGTCACGGCTGAACCAGACCCACCGAGGCGCGGGTCGCAAGGACGGCGGCGGGGTTCGTGCCAAGGGAGCGACTTCTCGAATGGCTTACTGGAACCAACGGACGATCGCGAAGAAGGTGAGCTGCCGGGGGGTGGGTCTCCATTCCGGGCGGGCCGCCATCCTGACGCTCGCTCCGGCGCCGCCCGACGCAGGTATCTCCTTCTGGCGGAAGGACCTCGGGGTCGAGATCCCCGCCCGCGCCGAGCTCGTCGTCGACACCCAGCTCAGCACCACGCTCGGCCTGGACGGCGCACGGGTGGCGACGGTGGAGCACGTCCTGGCGGCGCTCAGCGGGATGGGCGTCGACAACTGCCGCATCGAGGTCGAGGGTCCGGAGATCCCGATCCTGGACGGCTCGGCGGCGCCCTTCGTCTATCTCATCCAGGAAGCGGGCATCCGCACCCAGGGTCTGGGTAAGCGCTTCCTGCTGGTGAAGAAGCCGATCGAGATCCTGGACGGCGACAAGCTCGTCCGCATCGAGCCCGCGGCCGAGATGAGCCTGCGCTTCACGGTCGATTTCAACCACCCGCTCATCACCGATCAGACCTTCTCCTTCGTCTTCTCGGATCGCGTCTTCGCTCGCGAGGTGGCGCGCGCCCGCACCTTCTGCTTCGTCCGGGACATCGAGCGGATGAAGGCGGCCGGTCTCGCCAAGGGTGGAAGCCTCGAGAACGCCATCGTCGTCGACGAGTTCTCCATCCTGAATCCGGGCGGCCTCCGCTTCCCGGACGAGTTCGCGCGGCACAAGGTGCTCGACGCGCTCGGAGACCTGACGCTGGTGGGCATGCCGCTCATCGCGAGCTTCACCGCCCACAAGAGCGGGCACGCGCTGAACCAGGCGCTGGTGCGCCAGCTCCTCGCCGACTCCGCCGCCCATGAGGTGGTCAGGATCCAGGACGAGGAGGAGATCGAGCCACTTCAGATCCGGCTCCCGGCGCTCGGCTTCTCCGACGCTGCGTAGTCGCCGTCCCCACGCGCCGCCGGGCAGGTCCCGCTCGGGGCCGGCGCGACCTCCTTCACGAGCACGTCCGCGCGCCCCATCTTGAAGGGCATGGAACGCTCCTGCGCGACCATGGGGTAGCGGATGGCGAAGCTCGACCTCTACGACGCGAAGCGCGATTTCCACGTCACGCCCGAGCCGCCGGCCGGCCGCCCGCGCGTCCGGGCGAGGGGGCCATTCACCTTCATGATCCACAAGCACCACGCTCGCCGGCTGCACTACGACCTTCGGCTCGAGCTGGATGGGGTGCTGGCGAGCTGGTCGGTGCCGAAGGGGCCGAGCTACGACCCCGCCGTGAAGCGACTGGCGGTCGAGACGGAGGACCACCCTCTCGCCTATGGCGAGTTCGAGGGACGCATCCCGGATGGCGAGTACGGTGCGGGCGACTCGCTCGTCTGGGAGCGGGGTACCTACGACACCGTCCCTCCAGGACAGGCGGCGCAGCAGAAGGAGAAGGGGCACCTCGTCCTGGAGCTCTCGGGCGAGAAGCTGCGCGGGCGCTGGCACCTCGTCCGCACCCGGCCGGTCGGCGGCAAGGCGCAGTGGCTCTTCTTCAAGGCGAAGGACGAGGTGGCCAACGCGGCCTTCGACGTGGTCGAGGAGCGCCCGGAGTCGGTGCTGAGCGGGCGGAGGGTGACGCGCGGGCCAGTGGCCGCGAAGACCTTGCGCGCGGCGCACCCGAGCCCGATCGACCTGCTCCTCCGCGTGTGGCCGCCGATGCTCGCCACCCTCGCGACCGAGGATGACGTGGCGGCGGACGATCGCCTCGAGGTGAAGTACGACGGGTTCCGCGCGCTGGCCGGGCTCTCCGGCGGCCGCCTCTCCCTGCAGAGCCGGAACGGGCTCGACCTCGCGCCGCGCTTCCCGGAGGTGGCGGTGGCGCTCCGTCGGCTGGTGGTGGGCGAGGCGGTGCTCGATGGCGAGATCGTGGCGGATGGGGAGGGCGCGTCCCGGTTTCAAGCGCTACAGGGCGCGAGCGGGCGCACCCGCTACGTCGCCTTCGACCTCCTCTGGCTCGACGGCGAGGATCTGCGCGGGCGGCCCATCGAGGCGCGCCGGGAGCTCCTGGAGAGCCTGCTCGCCGGAGCCCGCGACCCGCTGCAGGTCGCGGAGGAGGTCCCCCGCCCCGTCCGGAAGGCGATGGCTCGCGCGCGGCGAGAAGGTTGGGAAGGGCTCGTGGCGAAGCGCGCCGCCTCCCGATACGAGGGACGCCGCTCGACGGACTGGCTCAAGGTGAAGGTGACCGCGGGGCAGGAGCTCGCCATCATCGGCTACACGCCCATCTCCAGCGGCGAAGAGGCGATCGGCGCGTTGCTCCTCGCCGTGCGTGAGGGGAAGCGCTTCGTCTACGCGGGGAAGGTGGGCACGGGGTACACGGAGGCCATCCGGCGCGAGCTCTTCCGCCGGCTGGAGCCGGACCGGGTCGAGGAGTCGCCCGCCGCGGGTGCTCCGCGCCTGCGCGACGCGCGCTGGGTCACCCCGCGGCTGGTGGCCGAGGTGGCGTTCTCCGAGTGGACGGCGGATGGCAAGCTTCGCCACCCATCGTTCAAGGGCCTGCGCGAAGACAAGAACCCCGAGGACTGCGTGCGGGAGCGCGCATCTTCGAAGCGCCGGTAGCGGCGCTCACGCCCGAGCGCGTGACCGCCCGTCGTGCGCCTGTTCTTGGGGCCCGCGCGCGGCCTGGGGCGCCGGGACGGCGCGCGCCAGGGCCTGCTTCACGAGCAGCGTGGCGACCGCGGTCCCCACCGCGGCCAGGATCTTCTCGCCGGGGGGCGCCTCGCCGCGGGCCACGCGCTCGGGATGGTCCACCATGCGGCCGAGCGCGATCCGGAGCTGCTTTGCGCGGTACGCCGCGCGCTGCTTGCGGTGCGTGTTGTACACGAGGAGCGCGACCGAGCCGCCCAGGATGGCCACCACCGCCGCTGCGGCCAGCGAGGCCGCCGCCGGGTGGCGGCGCACGTGACCGCGGACGTCGAGCAGCTCCCGACGACGGCGGTCGAGCTCGCCGACGAGCGCGCCGAGCTCGTCCCGGATCCTCGAGATGTCCCGCGCGAGCGCGCCAGAGCCGCCGCGATCCACCTTCACGCCATCCGCTCTTTCGCCCATCGTAGGTTCTCCTCGACCGAGCGGCGCGTCACCGGGAGCGGCTCCCGCACACGCCTTCTCCACCCCAGGAGCCCCGCCACGGTCCCGATGAGGAGCACCGCGAGAGCGAAGAGGAGCGCGGCGACCCAGCCGCGCATGAGCTCCGCCTCCGCCAGCGCGAACACCCCCGCCACGAGCAGGAGGTTGAGCGTGAGGAGCGCGCACACCCCCGCCACGCCCAGGCCGCTCGCCATCCGGATCTCGGCGCGGACCTGCTCCTTCACCTCCGCCTTGGCGAGGGCGACCTCCGTTCGCGCGAGGAGGCTCGCCTTCTGGGCGATCTCCGTCACGAGCGTCTTGACGCTGAGATCCTGCAACTGAACGTCCGGGCGCTGCGCCGCTGGGCCCTCGCTCACTGGCTGATCCATGGCTTAGCTCCCTCCCCGGACGGCACGCCGGTCACTCCGACGGAAGATATTCATCGTGCCCGCCTCGGGGTCGAGAGCCCGGAGGCGGCCTGCGCCCCCCGGAGCCTGCCCGGCGAGCGCGCGGGGGGGGCGCCTCGCTCCGGCCCTTCCGGCGTGCCCCTGCCTTGGTACCTGCGCCCGGCGAGGCGGCCTCGCTCCGCGTGACCTTGCGGCGCGACGGTGCGCCCCCCGCGAGCACCGCCAGCGCGGGGAGCCGCTGTTCCAGGGTCAGCACCGGCGCAAAGAGATCGCGGTCCTTCGCGAAGCGGGCGAGCGCCGCGGGCGCCTCGATGGCGAGCCGGCTCGCCTCGCGGGCGCGCACGGCTGCCTCGACCTCGGTCCAGCGCAGGGGAGTCGAGACCGTCGGCCGCTCCTTGGCGCGCAACGACCAGACGCAGACGGTCGTCTTGTGGACGTCGTTCTGGCTCCAGTCCACCAGGACTCTTCCCACGCGGACGTCCTTCTTCATGGACGAGACCACCAGGTCCGGATGTTCGCGCTCGAGCAGCTCGGCCACGGCCCGGGCGAACGCCTTCGTGGCGGCGTAGTCGACGGGGGTGTTGAGGGGCACGTAGACCTGCACCCCCTTCGAGCCGGAGGTCTTCGGGTAGGCCTGGAGGCCGAGCCGGTCGAGGAGGGTGCGCAACAGGAGGGCCACCTCGCAGCACTGCACCGCGTCGGCCGGCGCGCCGGGATCGAGGTCGAAGACCAGCGCGGTCGGGCGCTCCACCTCCGGCACCCGGTGCAGCGCGGTGTGCATCTCCAGATCAGCCAGGTTCACCGCCCAGACCAGGGTGGCGAGATCGTCCGCCACGCAGAAGCGGATGAGGTCCTGGCTGGTGGAGCTCCACACGCCCTCGGTGCGCACCCACTCCGGACGATGAGCGGGACAGCGCTTCTCGTAGAAGAAGGGCCCCTCCACGCCGCTGGGGTAGCGCTTCAGCGTGAGCGGTCGGTCGCGCAGGTGCGGCAGGAGCGCGGGTGCGATCCGCGTGTAATAGTCGATGACCTCACCTTTGGTGAATCCCGTCGCCGGATAGAACACCTTGTCGAGGTTCGAGAGCTCCAGGCGGCGGCCCTCGATCTCCACCTCCACGGCCCGCCGCGGGCTCACCCGCCGCCCCGCTTCTTGCGGTGTCCGGCGGTGCGCGCCGCCTCGCGCCGCGGTGCGGCGCGGCGCGCTCGACCCTGCTCGACCCCCGACTCGGCGTGCCGCACGCCCCCCGCCGCCCCCTGCTGCCGGGCGGCGAGGCTGGCGGCCAGCGCATCGGCGAGGTTCACCACCTTGGCCGGCGCCGCCTCCGGCGGGAGCACAACCTCCTCGCCGGCGGCTTTCTTCTCGACCAGCGCGAGCACCTTTTCACGATGCGTGTCGTGATAGCGGCCGGGCTCGAAGGCGGTGGTGAGGGAGTCGACGAGCCTCCCCGCCATCTCCAGCTCGCGCGGCGCCGGGGCCGGCTCCCTGGGGAGCTCGAGCTCGTCCAGCGAGACGATCTCGTCGGCGTAGTTCATGGTGGAGAGCGCCAGCGCGCTGCCCAGCGGCCGCACGCAGCACAGCGCCTCCTTCGTCCTCAGCACGAACCGCGCGATGCCGACCCGGCCGGTGCTGCGCATCGCTTCCAGCAGCAGCGCATAGGCCTTTCCCGCGCCCCGGTCGGGCGCGAGGTAATAGGTCTGGTCGTAGTAGATGGGATCGATCTCCGCGAGCTCGACGAAGTCCTGGATGTCGATGGTGCGGGAGGCCTTCGGATCCACCCCCTCGAGCTCGGCCGGGGTGACGGTGACGTAGCGCCCCTTGGAGACCTCGTAACCCTTCACGATGTGCTCGTACGGGACCTCGACGTCCTCGGCCGAGCAGAATCGCTTCAGGTTGATCCGGGCGCCGTCCTTGTCGTGCAGCATGTTGAAGTGAACCTCCTTCTGCGACACGGCGCTGAAGAGCTTCACCGGGACGTTCACCAGCCCGAAGCTGATCGAGCCGCTCCAGATGGCGCGGGCCATAGGGACCTCCTCCTCGACCGCAAAGCTCTTCTCACACGCTCCCGTCCGCAACGGGCGGGCGAGCGGTCGGACGGGTCCCAGGCGTACCTGGCCGGGGTCACTCCCTCCGACTTCGGGGCGGCCTTATCGTTTCGACCAGGGGGGGTGAACACATGCTCTGGACGATCACGATCATACTGTTCGTGTTGTGGGCGCTCGGCATGGTGAGCGGCGCCACCATGGGTTGGTGGGTGCACGTGCTCTTGGTGCTCGCGGTGATCAGCCTGATCTTCGCCGTCCTCCGCCGAGGCACCGCCACCGTATGACGCGCGCGGCACGGGCCGCCGCCGCAGCAGCCATCCTGTCGCTCACCGCCGGCTGCTCGCACGCGCAGCGCGCCAGCGCGGAGACCACCGTCGCCAAGGCGCTCATCTCCGACGAGCAGGAGAACCAGCTCGGGATGCAGGTGAAGCAGGAGCTGGAGCAGAAGCAGAAGGTGAAGTACCTCGACGACCCGCAGGTGGTGAGCTTCGTGAAGGGGATGACCGACCGCATCCTGCCGCTCGCCGAGAAGGATCGGCCCGGGGTGAAGTGGGACGTGAAGGTGATCGACGATCCGAAGACGGTGAACGCCTTCGCGACCCCCGGCGGTCACCTCTACGTCTACTCCGGCCTCCTCGGCGCAGCGGACGACGAGGCCGAGCTGGCCGGGGTCCTGTCGCACGAGGCCGGCCACGTGGTGGCGCGTCACTCGGCGCGGCAGATGGTCGACGCGCTCGGGTTGCAGGCGGTGGCCGCGCTCGCCCTGGGACAGAACCCGTCCATGCTGTCGAAGGTGGTGGCCGGCGCCGGGGGCCAGGGCCTGATGCTCGCCAACTCGCGCGAAGACGAGACGGAAGCCGACGAGTATGGCGCCAGGTATACCAGCGCCGCCGGCTACGACCCGAACGGTCTCATCACCTTCTTCGACAAGCTCCGGAAGATGGAGGGGTCGAGTCCGGGTCTCGCGAAGTTCCTCTCCGACCACCCCACCACGCCCGACCGCATCGCGCATCTACGGCAGTACATCGCCCAGAAAGGGCTGAGCGGGAGCGGCGGCCACGACCGCGGGACGCTGGCGGCGTTGAAGCAGAAGCTCCGGGGCGGGAATCCCGCCTCGCTGCCAGGGAGCTGACGGCGGCTAGGCGCGCGGCTGGGCGGTGAAAGGGGTGAGCGACCGGGCGGGGCCCGCGTCATTTTCGGCGGGGACCTCGTGGATCGGCACACCGCAGTACTGGAAGATGCGGAGCTGGTGCTGGCACACGCCGCGGAAGTGCACGTGCTTCAACCCGGCGATGAGCCCGTGCGCCACCACCGCCAGCCCCAGATCGGAGAACTCGCGGACCAGGCTGAAATCGAGCAGCACCTCCGGCGTCGCTTCCCCGTCGAGGCGCGCGCGGAGATCCCACGCTCCGGCGCGATCGAACGAGCCCGCGAGGTGGAAGATGACCCGCTCGGCCTCGCGTTCGCGACTGATGGTGCAATCATCCATGAGACGTCGTTCCTGAGCCAGAGGCAGCGATGATCGTGCGCGCCGGCGCCGCAACCCGCAAGCACGAGCCCAAGCGGGACTTTCTGCTCACCCTGCCCGGCGGGGGCTCGAGCGAGGCCGCCAACCGTTGCGGTAGCCGGTTCCGGAGGGTTCTCGACCGGCGCGCGGGCCATGACATCGCGCGGCGAGCCGCCCGCCCGCTCGGACCCAGCAGGGGCATGCGTCCTGGCGTGCCCTCCGGCCGCCGCCCCGAAACATATTTTGACGAGACCGAGCGCTCGGCCTGCGTTCACTAACAGTCACGCCCATTCGCAACAGCTGCTCGACGAGCCGTCCATGGGCCTCGCGCCCGTCATCGTGCAGGAGGTGTTCAGGAGGGCGGCCTGTGGTGGGGCAGCTCCTGGGCCGATCGCCCCTCCTCGGAGTGCGTCAATTCGTCGCTGCGACAATTCTGGCCGGCACTGTCAGTATGGCCGTCTCGTGTCCGAGCTCGATCCTCTCCATGCGCGCCTGCTCGCGTTCGTGCTGAAGCGCCTGCCTGCCGCAGCGACGGGCGACGTCTGCTGGTTCGACGTTCCCGGGGCGGGGGGCGAGCACGCGGTGGCCGTCTGCCCGCTGCGGCCGGCTGGCCTCGGGTATGCCGTCTTCACGCTGGGCCACGGTCCCCGTATCTATGCCACCGTCACCGACGCCGATCCGCGGGTGATCGCCGCCGTCCTGGCGCGGCTCGAGGCCGAGGGCTTCGGAGGCGATGCGGCGGAGGCGGTGGGCCGGATCGACGATCCGGCCATGCGGGAGGCGGGTCGGGTGGGGGTGGCGCTCCTGCCGCCCACCGCGAGCCGCTTCCATCGCGGGTTGCGCGACCAGGTGAAGCTCGACGGGCGCGTCTTCCCGGTGTCGATCGTGCACTTCCTCGACGCCGAGGAGCTGGCGTTCGGTGAGGAGCGCGGCGCCACGCTCCTCGGCCAGCGCTTCCGTGCCAGCGGGCGCAACCTCTTGCGCCTGGCGGCGCGACGGCCGTCGGGTGCGCCCGCCAGCGCTGCCGCGCCGGGCGTGCCGAAACCCGCCGCGGGCGCCCGGCGCACGCGGCCCAGCTCACCCACCGCGCGGACGTCCGCCGGCGCGGCCAACACGATGGACCCGAGGGGATCGATGAAGCGAACAGGTTGGGTGGTCACGCTGGCGGGAATGGGGCTCAACCTCGCGCTCGGTATCCTGTACGCGTGGAGCGTCTTCTCGAAGCAGCTCGTCGAGCCCATCGAGAAGGGTGGGTTCGGCTGGACCAAGACGCAGGCGACGCTCCCGTACACGATCGCCATCGCCTTCTTCGCGATCATGATGATCCCGGCCGGCCGGCTGCAGGACCGGCTCGGACCGCGGGTGGTGGCCTCCGCGGGCGGGGTGCTCACCGGGCTCGGCCTCATCGTGGCGAGCTTCGCCAGCCCCGGCTCGGTGGCCCCCGCGCTGCTCGGCTTCGGGGTCCTGGGTGGTACCGGCTTCGGCCTCGGCTACGCCGCGGCTACCCCGGCCGCCGTGAAGTGGTTCCCACCCGAGAAGAAGGGCCTCATCACCGGGCTCGTCGTGGCGGGCTTCGGGGTCGCGCCGGTGTACATCGCTCCCCTCTCGAAGCACCTCCTCACGACTTACGGGATCGGCACTTCCTTCCGCCTCCTCGGGCTCGCCTTTCTGGTCACCGCCACCGCCTGCGCGCAGCTCATCCGCAACCCCGCCGTGCCGCGGGTCGCGAAGGCGAGCGGCGTCGCGGCCGCGCTCGACGCGGCGCGGCCCGACAGCACGTGGCGCGAGATGATCCGGACTCCGATGTTCTGGTCGCTCTGGCTGCAGTTCGCCTGCGCCGCCACCGCCGGCCTCATGATCATCGGGCACATGGCGAGGATCGTCGCGGTCCAGTCGGGGAACACGGTCAAGATCGGGTTCGTCTTCGTGGCGCTGCTCGCCTGCTTCAACGCCGGCGGGCGCGTCGTGGCCGGGGTCGTCTCCGACTACGTGGGCCGGGTGGTCACGATCGGCCTCGTCTGCGTGCTGCAGGCGCTCGCGATGTTCCTCTTCTCGAACTTCACCAGCATCGCCGGCTTCGTGGTGGGCGCCGCGGTGGTGGGCTTCAGCTACGGCGCCTGCCTGTCGCTCTTCCCCTCCACGGCCGCCGACCGCTGGGGGACGAAGAACCTCGGCCTCAACTACGGCATCCTCTTCACGGCCTGGGGGGTGGGCGGCGTCGTCGGACCCATGCTGGCAGGGCGCATCGCCGACGCGACCGGCTCCTACGCCGGCGCCTACAACGTGGCAGGCGCGCTGGTCGCCTTCGCCTTCCTCCTCGCCGCCTTCAGCTACGTGGACGTGTCGGTGAAGATCCCGCAGCGCGAGATCACGATCCGCGTCGGGAAGAAGGTGGACTCCGAGGCGGCGTGAGGACGACGCGTCACGCCTGCGCGGGCGGCGCTCGCGGCAGATCGATCCGGAAGGTGCTCCCGCGCCCCACCTGGCTATCGAGCCGGACGGTGCCGCCGTGCGCCTCCACGATCTGCCGCACGATGAAGAGGCCGAGCCCGAACCCGCTCACCTCCATCAACCGCACCGCGCGCTCGAACGCCCGGAAGATGCGCTCCTGATCCAGGGGCGCGATGCCCGGCCCCTCGTCGTGCACCACCAGCCGCGCGCGAAGGTCGTCCGCGTCCACCGAGATCCGCACCTCGGTCCCCGGCGCATACTTGAACGCGTTCGTGAGGAGGTTCGTGAGCACCTGCTCCATGCGGAGCCGGTCCCACGACCCGAGCGCCGGCTTCGCCGTGGCGAGCAGCACCTGGCAGCCGGCCTGGAGCGCCTCGGCCGCGTGGCGCTCGAGCACGTCGCGCGCGACGGCGGAGAGGTCGATGAGCTCGGGGTGGAGCTTCAGGCGGTTCGTGGTGAGGCGCGTGACGTCGAGGAGGTCGTCGACCAGGCCGACCAACCGGACCACCTGGCCCTCCGCCCCGCCGAACAGCTGCTCGAGCTTGTCCCGGGGGACCCGCGCGAGATCGCCGTGGGCGACGAGCCGCTGGAGCATCTGGATCTTGAGTCGCAGCGGGGTGAGCGGCGTCTTGAGCTCGTGCGACGCGACCGCGAGAAACTCGTCCCGGGCCCGGATCGCCACCTCCGCCTGCTGATAGAGCCGGGCGTTCTCGATCGCGAGGGCGAGCCGCCGGGAGAGCTCCTCCGCGATGCCGAGATCGTCTGCCGGGCGCAGCGTCGTCGCGGGGTCGACGAAGAGCGAGAGCGTGCCGAGCACGGCGCTCGCGCCGACGAGCGGGATCGTCACCTCGCCGCCGTTCGGCAGGTGCGCCGCGAGCGCCGGCGGCCAGGCAGGCGGGACGGGCGGGCGGGCGATGAAGGGGCGGCGGCGGGCGACCGCCCAGACGACGCGCTCGGCGCTCGCGAGCGAGCCCGCGAGCTGGTCCGCCGCGGTTGCGCCGGCGCTCTCGACCGTGGCGTCCACGTGCGCGAACCAGGCTCGTGGGGGCTGCCCGTGGGCTGGGCCGATCCAGAGGAGCGCCGCGTCCGCCAGGATCGGCACGGGGAGGCGCACCGCGGTACGAGCGGTCGCCTCGAGATCGAGCGACGCGGCCAGGAGGCCGCTCACGCCGGACAGGAAGCGCTGGTGCGCCACGTCCCGCGCGAGGAGCCGCTCTCGCTCCCGGTGATAGTCGATCTTCCGCTGCAGCTCGGCCGGGGAGACGTTCAGGGAGGCGAGGATCTCCGCGTAGGCGGCCGACACGTCCCGGGACTCCTGCGCCGTGACGAGCGGATCCCGCTGGACCGCCGCGCGCGCTCCCGGCGTCCCGATGGCAGCGGCGAGCGCCGTCTCGACCTGCGCCTGTAGCTCGGCCAGCTGCAGCGCGGAGAGCATCCCTGCCGGCTCCGAGGTCACCTTCGCGAGGCAGGCGTCCGCGAGGCGGCGGCCGTCCTCGGCGCCGTGGTAGCGCGCGAGGAGCGCCGCCGCGCGGTCGCGCTTCTCGGCGGCGCGGACGAGCGGCGGCGCGGCGGCCGTCACGGGAACGTCGGGCGGCGGGAGCGCGCCCTGGGGCCAGCCGGCCAATCCGATCTCCTCGGGGTGCGGCGGGAAG
The DNA here is from genome assembly GCA_035636195.1 of Anaeromyxobacteraceae bacterium. GTDB lineage: Bacteria > Myxococcota > Myxococcia > Myxococcales > Anaeromyxobacteraceae > Anaeromyxobacter_A. Next base: position 11,634 of record DASPZP010000138.1, on the reverse strand, counting down.
AGGAGCGACCCCCCCAGGAACGCCGCGCCGTTGGCGAGGAGTGACCAGAACACCGCGTTCGACACGGGATCGAGGTGGAGATCGAAGAGCGCCTCGGGTCTGAGGGCCTGGAGGCCGAACGGTCCCTCCGTCATGAGCGAGGCCGGAAGCCATCCGGAGTGTGCCATCACCGGCACCACGAGGGTGTAGAACCACGCGAGGAGCCCCGCTCCGAGCCCCGCCAGCGCGCCCGTCCGGCTCGCACCGTTCCAGAGGCCGCCGAGCAGGGGTGGCGCGAGCTGGAGCACGGCCGCGAACGAGATGAAGCCGAGCGACGAGAGGGGGTACTCCTGGCCGAAGAGGCGCTCGTAGCCGGACGCGGCGAGGAGGATGACCGCCGCCGCGACCCAGCGGACCGCCAGGATCCGCCGGCGGAGCCCGCCCAGGGCCGCGAAGCGCTCCGCGGCCGGCATCACCACGTGGTTCGAGAACATGGTGGCGAGCGCGGTCGTCTCGACGACCACCATCCCGATCCCCGCCGAGAAACCACCCAGGAACACGAGCCAGGAGAGGAGCGGGCGGCCCGCGTCGAGCGGTAGCCGGAGCAGGAACGTGTCGGCCGCGCTGGTGGGGTGGCCCAGCAAGAGCCCGGCGAGCGCGACCGGGAGCACGAAGAGGTTGATCGCCAGGAGGTAGAGCGGAAATACCCAGCTCGCCGTGCGGACGTGATCCTCGTCGGCGCACTCGACCACCTCGACGTGGAACTGCCGGGGCAGGAGCACGACCGCCACTCCGGAGAGGAGGAGGTGCGAGAGCCAGGTGAGGACGCCTTGCCCGCCGAGCAGGTCGGGCGCGGGCGATCCAGGGATTCCCGCGCGCCGGAAGATGTCGCCCGGGCCATGGAAGAGCCCCCAGGTGATGAAGGCCCCGGCCGCGATGAACGCGACCAGCTTCACCACGCACTCGATGGCGAGCGCGAGGACCAAGCCCGGGTGCCGCTCCGTGGGGCGCAGCCGGCGCAGCCCGAATGCGATCGTGAACGCCAGCATCAGGACGACGAGGGGTGGTCCGACCCGACTGTCGGCCTCGGGATACGACGAGGTGTCGCCGGCGACGATCGCCAGCGTCGCGACCATCGTCTTCAGCTGCAGGGCCAGGTAGGGCACGAGCCCGACCACCGCCACCCCGGTCACGAGCAGCGCGACCCGCTGCGACCTTGCGTACCGGAGCGAGAGCAGATCCGCGAGCCCCGCGATCCGTTGGTGCTCCTTGAGCCGGACCAGCCCGCGGAGCATCCACCACCATGCGATCGCGCACAAGGTCGGGCCCAGGTACACCGTCAGGAACAGGAGCCCGTTTCGAGCGGCGAAGCCTACGCTGCCGTAGAAGGTCCAGCTCGTCGCGTACACCGAGATGGAGAGGGAGTAGACGAGCCGGTTGGACACGATCCGGCGCCCGCGCGCTTCCTGCCGCTCGCCCCAGGCGGCCGCGGCGACCAGCACGCCCACGTAGGCCGTGACGATCGCGAGGGGGACCCCGAGGCCACTCACGTCCGCCCCCGCGTGGTGGGCCGGAGCGCCCTCGCCATCACGAAGATCGCTGCGATCACGAGCGCCCAGGACCCGAGGAGATGGAGGTAGGCGGGGACGAGCTGCAGGGCCGGTGCGCGGACGATGGGCCAGGTGAAAAGGAGGAGCCCGATCACCAGCAGTCCGGCGGCGAAGGCCCGGTGCCGCGAGGAGGGATCCGGGGCGCGGAGCTCGCGCATACTCAGTCCGGGGTCGCGGCAGCCAAGACCCCGCCGCCGTGCCAGGTCACCCGGGCGAGCTGCAGCCTCGCGCGGATATCGTCGCCCTCGTCCACGACGAGCATCGCCGTACCCCCGCTCTCACGATGGGGATCACGATGCGTATCACGCAATGTGGGATGTCGAACCGACCGCTCCGCCGGCGGCCCGCGCAAGGGCCGGGGCGGCGATCGGCGTGAGGAGGTCCGGGCGGGGGAGAGCTACTTCGAGCTGGCCGCCCCGGCCATGGAGAGCGGCTTCACGGGCGCGCCCTGGTTGGCGTCGGCCATCTTCACCGCGCCCTGGAGCATGGCGCCCTTCTCGATCATCAGCGAGGGTGTCTCGATGTCGCCGCGGACCTTCGCCGTGCGGTGCAGCTCGACCGCGCTCTTCGCTTTGACGTTCCCGTTCACCTCGCCCATCACCACGACCGTGCCGCACGTGATCTCGGCGTTCATGCGGGCGTGCTCGCCGACGACGAGCACGTCGTTCGTCACGATCGAGCCTGTGAACCGCGCGTCGATGCGGACGGTCCCCTTGAACGTCAGCTTGCCCTCGAACTCCGCGCCCGCCCCGAGCAGCAGGTCGCTGGTCCCGCCGGCGGCGCTGCTCGCCGGGAGCTCTGGTCGCGTCGTCTCCGCCATGGCGGCGCGCTCCTCGAGCTTGGGTGCGGGCGAGGCACTGGGGGCCGAAGCGGGCACAGCGCCGGTCGGTCCCGGGGACGGCTCCTGCTTGTTCCACAAAGCCATGGGCGCCTCTCGTGCAATTCCTGCGTGAGGACTCGACGGGAAAGCCCGGGCGAGCTTTCCACCTACACGCCAGCGCGGGGCGACATTCCGGCATGAGGGCCCGAGCAGTCGGGTCCCACCATACCTGGCCGCTCCGGTACCCCTTGTATTACCGGGGCGCGTCAACACCTTGTTCGTAAGGGTCGGCCCCCGATGCGCATGGAATCTGTCGAACAGAAGAGGCGCGCGCCTCCCGAGCTGGACCCCGAGCGGGCGCTGAGGGAAGCGCCGAAGTCGCTCGTGCTCGTCATCGACGACGACGAGAGCATCCGCACGGCCCTGGCCGAGCTGCTCGAGCTGTCCGGCTACCAGGTGGCGGTGGCGGCGGACGGTCAGGATGCGCTCGAGCTGCTGGCGGACGGCCTGGAGCCGAACGCGATCGTGCTCGACCTCATGATGCCGCGGATGGACGGCTGGACCTTCCTCTCCCGCCTGCGCGCCGACCCCAAGTTCCAGGGCATGCCGGTGCTCGTGACGAGCGCGATCACATCGCAGGCCCCGGCCGACGCCGACGTGTATCTTCAGAAGCCCTTCGACCTGAGCCGCCTGGATCACGAGGTCGCGCGGCTCTGCGCCCATTGAAGGAGCGAAGCAGCGGTCCCGCGACGTCCTTTTCGCGCCGGGCCCCGTCTGCTCTACAATCCGCCCCCCGCCGCCTCTCCGGCCGGCGGCGCGCATGGGAGCGGACGACGACGATGGAGCTCTTCGCCAGGACCTCGGGCACATGGCTCAACATGGCCACCGTGCTGGCCGGCACGGCGGTGGGCCTCGCCGCGGGCGGCCGGCTACCGGATCGCATGGGCCGGACGCTCATGCAGGTGCTCGGCCTCACCACCTTGCTCGTCGGACTGCGCATGGCCTGGGCGCTCGACGGGCTCCACGCCGGCCGGGTCCCCGGCGTCATCCTCGCCTTGGTGAGCCTCGCGGCCGGCGCGCTGCTGGGCGAGGCCACCCGGATCGAGGAGCGCCTCGCCAGCCTGGGCGAGGTCCTCCGCCAGCGCTTCCGCGGCACGGGCCGCTTCACGGAAGGTTTCGTGACCGCGAGCCTCCTCTTCTGCATCGGGCCCATGGCCATCGTCGGCTCGCTCCAGAACGGGCTCACCTTCGACTCCCGCACCCTCGTGCTCAAGTCCACGCTGGACGGCATCGCCTCCGTGGCGCTGGCCGGCGTCTACGGGGTGGGCGTCGGCTTCTCGGCGCTCGTGCTGGGCGTCCTGCAGGGAGGTTTGAGCCTGGGCGCGGCCGGCCTGGCGCAGGCGCTGCCCGACCCCGCCGTCGACCCGCGGGTCCTCCTCGTCTCCGGGACGGGCGGGCTCCTCATCATGGGGATCGCCGTCAACCTGCTCCTCGGCGGCCTCGGCGTCGAGGATCGGCGGGTACGGGTGGGGGCGATGCTGCCGGCGCTGGTGGTGGCGCCGCTGCTGCAGGCGGCGCTCGGCTGATCAGCGCGGGTGGATCCCGTTCTTCTCGCACCAGCTCGCGAACGCCCGATCCATGGCGTGGATATGGTCCCCGAGCCAGCTGCGTAGCTCGTCCATGGCCGCGAGCGCCGACGGGTGCTCGCCACCTTCCAGGCGATGCCGGATCTGCTCCACCTGATCGGTGAGCCGGCCGTGCTCGAGCTTGTGGGCGTCGTGCGCCGGATAGGCGTAGAGCCGCATCATCAGCTCCTCGGAGAGGAAGTGGACACTCGTGAAGTCCACCAGCTGCGCCGTGGTGCGTGCGACGAGCTCGGCGTCCTGGCCGCGCCGGACGAGCTCCTCCAGCGCGCTCACCAGCCCCACCTGCAGCCGGTGCTCGGCGTCCATCGACTCGACGCCGACGGCGATGTCCTCGTTCCACGCGCGAGAGCTCATGCGGCCTCCTCCACGAAAGAATCTCCTGCATAACGGGCGGCCTCCGGGCTGTCAGCGTGACGCAGGTCGGTCCGCTTCCGCGTCGAGCGTTGCCAGGGCTGCCCGGACCCGCCTTGCGGCGTCCTTCACCACCGCCACCTGCGCGAACAGGCTGCCCTCGGCGCGCACGCGCCGCTCGCGCCCGCCGGCGCTGGCGCGTACCTCGAGCACCAGCGAGCGTCCCTCCGTCCCCCGCGCGCCGGACAGGAACGCCATCGCCGCCACCCACCGTCCTCCCTCCCGGCCCGGGAGGACACCGTCGAGGAGCGGCCTCAGCGCGGGGTCCTGCTCCAGCTCGGCGCGGAGCATGTCGTGGAGGCGGCTCTCTCCCCCGGCCGCCAGCTCCGGCGAGACGGCCGTCCTGACGAGGACGATCCCGCTCTCGTCGCGCGCGGCCGGGCTCTCGCGCGGGGCGCCAGCGCGAGCGGCGTCTCGCACGGGCGAAAATGGCGGCGCTGGACGAGACGAGGGGGTCGAGGCCTTCGGCAGCGGGGTGAGCCGCGCCTGGTCCCGGGCGGGCGGGGAGCCACCGGCTGGACGGGCGGCGCGCGATCCGGCACAGGCGAGGAGCAGGGCGGCCGCAAGCGCGAGCGGTCTCGCCCCGCAGCCCGGCCGCAGCTGGATCAGGAAGGACGCGGCTTCTTCTCGGCGGAGGAGGCTGCCGCCTGATTCTGGCGAGCGTTCAGGAAACGCGCGAGGGGCACGTCGTTCACCTGGATGTGGAACTTCATCCATTCGGGGAGCCGGGTCGCGAGCCAGCTCAACGTGGGCGGACAGATCCCCATCGCATCGATCTCGTGCGTCAGCAGGTGAAAATCCTGCAGGAAGATATCGTGAGCAGCCTTGTGGCGGCCGCGCTCCGGATAGGTGCACTCGTTCATGAGCACCTCCTCCGCCTGGAAGTGGCCCATCAGCGCGTCGCCGAGCGCGCCCAGGGCCTGCTTCGTACCCCCCAGATCGTCTGCGTTTGCCGCCAGCCGCGTGGCCTCGAGCAGATCGAGGACGATCCGATGCTGCGCATCGATGTCGCGATAACCGCAGAGGATCTCGGAGGTCAGGATCACGCGCGTCTCCAGATGTTCGCCATTTCACATCATCAGAAGCGCGTCAGGGGCACAAGGGCCAGTCTCGGCGACCCACTTGGGTACAAGATTCGGACCCAGTGGGATGTGGGATGCCCACTTGGGAACCACGGGCAACCGCCTGATGTCCGGGGGGCCCAGCTGGAGCTTTCTTGACTCGTCCCTGGTCGGGGGCTCCCCCACCTGCCGTTTAGGGCATATCCCCACCTCGCGGTGGTTCTGAACCATCGCGGAATGGCCCCTCGATCGGGTCGGAGAGAGAGGACCACATGACGACAGAGCTCCAGCGTGCGATGGCGAGATATGAGGAAGCCCGCATCCGCTATCGCAAGGCCGTGCTGGCATCCCTGAACGGCGCGTCGAATGGTCAGACCATCCGCGAGGCGATCAAGTCTTTCCAGCGGGCCAGCGCAGATCTGAAGCGGCTCACTGCGCCGCCCCCGCCGCCCCGCGCCGTCCGGGTGGCGCCCGCCCCCGAACCGGAGACCGTGCCGGCGGCGGCGTGGGCATACGTGCGGCGCCTCGTCTCCGAGGTCGGGTCACGCATGAGGCTGCCGGCGTCAGGGTAGCGGCGTCACTCCCTCGACGGGACCCCGATCCCCCTGATAGACCAGTCCAGGATCTCGATGGGGTGGGCGGCCCGGAGTGCCACGCCCCCCTCGCGGAGCATCCGCTGGATGTGCAGGGTACAGCCCGGGTTGGCGCTGGCGAGCAGTTCGGCCCCGGTGGAGCGCACGTTCTCGGCCTTGCGGTGGCCGATCTCCGAGGCGCTCTCCACCTCCAGCAGGTTGTAGACCCCGGCGCTGCCGCAGCACTGGTCGCCGTCGGGCACCTCCAGGAGCTCGAGCCCGGGGATGCCGCGCAGGAGCAGTCGCGGCGGCTCCTGCAGCCGCTGCGCGTGGCCGAGGTGGCACGAGGAGTGGTAGGCGACGCGTGCCCGGAGCGGGTGGCGCTGGGCGCGCGGCTCGAGTCCGGCGAGGAGCTCGTTCACGTCCTTCACGCGGGCGGAGAAGGCCGCTGCGCGCGCGGCCCAGGGTGGATCCTGTGCGAGCAGGCGCCCGTAGTCCTTCATGCTCGAGCCGCAGCCCGCGGCGTTGACCGCCACCACATCGACCTCCGCCGCCTCGAACCGCGAGATGAGGTCCTTCGCCATCCGGAGCGCCTCCGCCTCCCGGCCGGCGTGCAGGGAGAGCGCGCCACAGCATCCCTGGCCGGCGGGAACCACCACCTCGCACCCCTCGGCCGAGAGGACGCGCACGGTGGCGGCGTTCACCTCGGGGAAGAAGACACGCTGCACGCAGCCGCCGAGGAGGCCCACCCGCAGGCGGCGCGCGCCGGCCGGTGGGGTGTGCGCCGGCAAGCGCGCCACGAGGTGCCCGGCCGCGACCGGCGGGGAGAGCGCCTCGAGCTGCGCGAGCCGCTTCGAGACCAGGCGGAGGAGCCCCGTCCGGCGGAGCAGCCACTGCAAGCCGGTGATGCGAAAGAGGAACAGGAAGAAGGCCGCCACCCGCAGCCGGGTGGGGTAGGGGAAGAGCGCGAAGATGAAGCCTCGGTGCAGCCGATCGAGGAGCGGCCGGCGATGGCGCTCCTCGATGCGGGCGCGGGCGGACTCGATGATCACGTCGTAGCGCACGCCGGAGGGGCAGGCGGTCACGCAGCCCATGCAGCCGAGGCAGCGGTCGAAGTGCTGCACCACCGTGTCGTCGAGGGCGAGGCGCCCGTCGGAGACGGCGCGGAAGAGGTCGATCCGGCCCCGGGGGGAGTCCATCTCCTCGCCCCAGGAGACATAGGTGGGGCAGTGCGGCAGGCAGAAGCCGCAGTGGACGCAGTCGTCCTCGGGCTTGCGCGCGAGCGCCTGCGGCCGCGTGGTCGCGGCGACGCCGGTGGTGGCCGCGGGCGTGGCGGCGCCGGGTGGCGCGACCACCGAGCTGGGCGCTTCCCCGCCGAGCATTTCGGCCATGCTAGATCCCCCCCACGAAGCGCCCCGGCGCCAGCCGGTGATCGGGGTCGAGCTGGTCCTTCATCCGCCGCATCACCGCCACCCCGGGCGGCGGCGGGCCCCAGGGATCGAGCAGCGCCCGCAGCTCGGCCGGTGCCGCGGCGACCACCACGCCTCCGCCGAGCGAAGCGAGGGCCGCGCGCGCGGCCTCGACCGCGCGGGCCACCGCCGCCGGGTCGGCCGCGGCCCCCGAGGCGAAGGCGGCGCCGAGGGCCGGGTACAGCACGGCCGCTCCTCCTCGCAGCGCGCCCGCGAGCGGCGACGCGCCGGCGCTCACGAGCTCGGCGAGCGCCGCCGGCGGCGCGGTGATCTTGAAGCGCACCGAGCCCTCGGAGCGGATGATGTCGTGCCGCGCCCAGAACGCGCTCGCGGCGCCGACCTCCAGCGGCTCGGCCTCGCGGCCGAGGCGCTCCGCCACCGCCAGGAGCCGTTGCCGCTGCTCGGTCACGCCCGGCCCGAAGCCCTCGAAGCGCACCCCGAGGCGGAGGTGACCTCCTTCCAGGATGGCCGCCGCCGCCGCCGGCTCGAGGTGGCTCGAACGGATGGCCGCCAGCATGGCCCGCGCGGCGGGGACGTCGAGGCCGGGCAGCAGCACCGTCGCCTCCGCCCCCGGCAGCGGGTGGAGGCGGAAGGTCACCGTCCCGATCATGGCGAGCGTGCCGAGCGAGCCGACGAGGAGGCGCGGCACGTCGAACCCGGCCACGTTCTTCACCACCTTGCCGCCGCCCTTCGCGACGGTGCCGTCGGCCCGGACGAAGGTCATCCCGACCACCAGGTCCCGCCCTGCGCCGTGGCGCTGCCGCAGGGGGCCCCAGGCGTTCGCGGCGAGGACGCCGCCCACCGTCGCGCGCTCCGGCAGCGGCGGGTCCAGCGCGAGGCGCTGACCGTGCGCCCCGAGCTGCCGCTGCAGCTCCGCCACCGTCACCCCCGCCTCGACCACGGCGATCTGGTCCGAAGGGTTGTGCTCGACGACGCGCGCGAGCCGCCCGGTCCGCACCACCGCGTCGAGCCGCGACGGCGGCCGCCCCAGCTCGAGCTCGGTGCCGCCGCCGACGAACGCGACCGCCAGCCGGTCGCGCGCGCAGGCGCGAAGCGCCTCGGCGGCCTCTTCCACCGAAGCCGGCTCGAGCACGAGCCGCGGGACGATGCCCAGCACCGCGTCGCTCGGCGTCCCCTCGCGCGCCCCGGCTACCATCGCTCCGCCTGTCCGGAGAGCTCGAGGGGATGCGGCACGTGCGGGCCGGGCTTCTCGCCGCACAGCCGCGGCGTGGGGAAGACCTTGCCCGGGTTGAAGCGGGCCCTCGGATCGAAGGCCCAGCGCACGCGCGCCATGGTCTCGAGGTCGTCCTCGTTGAACATGTCGCCCATGGCCTCCGCCTTCTCTGCGCCGACGCCGTGCTCGCCGGTGATGGACCCGCCGTAGCGCACGCACAGGCGCAGGATCTCGCGCCCGACCTGCGCCGCCCGTTCCTCCTCGCCGGGCACGCGCGCGTCGTAGAGGACGAGGGGATGGAGGTTGCCATCCCCCGCGTGGAACACGTTCGCCACCCGCAGGCCGGCCGCGTCGGCCAGCCTGCCGATGTCGCGCAGGATGCGGGAGATCTCCGAGCGCGGGATGACGCCGTCCTCGACCATGTAGTTGGGGCTGATGCGGCCCATGGCGGCGAAGGCGCACTTGCGGCCCCTCCACATGAGCTGCCGCTCCGTCTCATCGCGCGGGATGCGGATCTCGAGGGCACCCGAGGTCCGGGCGATCTCGACCGCGCGGCGCGAGACGTGCTCCGCCTCGGCCGTCGACCCGTCGGCGTCCATGAGGAGGGCCGCCCCCACGTCCGGCCAGTCGAGGCCGGTGGCGGCCACGGCCGCCCGGATGGCGAGCCGGTCCATCATCTCGATGGCGGCTGGCAGGATGCCGGCGGCGATGATGCCGGAGACGGCGGCGCCGGCCTCATCGGTGGAGGGGAACGTGGCGAAGAAGGTCCGCGTCGCCTCCGGCTTGCGCAAGAGCCGCAAGGTCACCTCGGTCACGATGCCGAGCATGCCCTCGCCGCCGACCAGCACCGCCAGGAGGTCGTAGCCGGGCGGATCGAGCGCGGGCCCGCCCAGGTCCACCACCTCGCCGCCATCGAGGACGACGCGCGCGGCGAGAACGTGGTTCACCGTGAAGCCGTACTTGAGGCAGTGCGCGCCCCCGGAGTTCTCGGCCACGTTCCCGCCGATGGTGCACACGCCCTGGGAGGACGGGTCGGGCGCGTAGTAGAACCCGCCGCTCGCCACCGCCTTCGAGACGTCGAGGTTGATGACGCCGGGCTCGACCCGCACCGTCCCGTTCTCGAGGTCGACGTCGAGGATGCGCTTCATGCGCGAGAGGCCCACCACCACGGAGCCCGGCGTCGGACGCGCCCCGCCGGAGAGGCCGGTGCCGGCGCCGCGCGGCACGATGGGGACGCCCGCCGCCGCGGCGAGCCGCACCACGCGCGCCACCTCGTCCGTGGAGCCGGGCAGCACCACCAGCGCCGGGCGCGTCCGGCCGTGCGTGAGCCCGTCGCATTCGTAGACGAGGAGCTGCGCCGCCTCTGAAATGCAATTTCCCTCGCCGACCACCTCCGCCATGCGGCGGACGAGCTCGGGCGCGATGAGGGGCGAGGGCGGCATGGCGAAGCTCCCGGCGGGCGCGAGTCGCGGCGCCGCCGAGTGGGGAGTAGCCTTCCCGGCGGTGAATCGGAGGCCTCATGAGGGGCGCTCCGGGAAGTGCACCCCAAACGGGGGTTCGCCGGAAGAATCCCATTGCCGGCTGCCCGCACTTGGCGTCATCGTCGCCGGCATGTGCCCCCGCCCCCGCCACGCTCCGCACGGCATCGTTCCACCTCACATCCTGCGCCACCTCGCTCACCACGGCGCCGACGAGGAGCGCGCGCTCGCGCTCGACACGCTCATGGCCACCGAGCGGCTGCGGGGCGAGCGCCAGGCCGCGGGCGAGGACCGGGGAGGAGTGCCAGCCGGGCAGAAGCTGCGCACGATCTACGACGGCCGACACACCCAGCGCCTGCCCGGCGAGCTCGCCCGCGGCGAGAAGGAACCAGCCGTCCAGGACGCGGCCGTGAACGAGGCGTTCGAGGGGCTGGGCGCCACCTACGACTTCTACTTCGAGGTGCTGAAGCGCCGCTCGATCGACGACCGCGGCGAGCGCCTGGACGCCACCGTCCACTACGGCCGCCGCTACGACAACGCCTTCTGGAACGGGCGCGAGATGGTGTTCGGGGACGGCGACGGTAAGCTCTTCCAGCACTTCACGGCGTGCCTGGAGGTGATCGGCCACGAGCTCACGCACGGCGTCGTCGAGACCGAGGCGGCGCTCGTGTACGAGGGGCAACCCGGCGCGCTCAACGAGTCGTTCGCCGACGTGCTGGGCGTGCTGGTGAAGCAGTGGAAGCTCGGCCAGACTGCCGAGCAGGCGAGCTGGCTCATCGGCGAGGGGCTCTTCACGCCAGGTGTGAAGGGCGCCGCGCTCCGCTCCATGAAGGCGCCCGGTACGGCGTACGACGACCCGCGCCTCGGCCGGGACCCGCAGCCGGCCCACATGCAGCGTTATGTCGAGACCGAGCAGGACAACGGCGGGGTCCACGTGAACTCCGGAATCCCCAACCACGCCTTCTACCTCGCCGCCCAGCGTCTCGGCGGCCGCGCCTGGGAGCGCGCGGGGGCGATCTGGTACCACGCGCTCTGCAACACGCTCTCGCGGCGCAGCGACTTCGCGGGCGCGGCGCTCGCCACGGCGCTCTCGGCGCGCACGCTCTTCGGCGCGGCGGTGGAGCAGGTGATCCGCGAGGCATGGGCGGCAGTGGGGGTCGCGGCTGCGGGCGAGGGCGTCGGCTGATCATGCGCGCAGTGCTCATCCGCAGCGGCGGCCTGGGTGGGCTCACCCGCACCTGGCGGGCCGAGCCGCCGGGGCTCTCGCCGGACGGCGAGGCGCGGCTGCGGGAGGCTTCCGACGCGGCCGGCTTCTCCGCATTGCCGGCGGTGCTCGAGCAGGATCCGTCACCCGATGGGTTCCATTACGTGCTCACGCTCGAGGACGATCAGGAGTCGCGCGCGGTCCGCTTCG